>NZ_JBCNNF010000384.1:0-6568 GCF_039594555.1 Inquilinus sp. | reverse complement strand
TGATGCTGCGGTGCGGCTTCGCGACGGCCCCCGCGAATGCGCACCCCGAGGTGATTCGCGAATATGTCGAGGCGTCGCAGATCATGGGCAATTCCGAGCTGTTCACCATGGCCCGGCACGTGCTGCCCAACTGCATCGCGCCGCTGACCGTGCTGGCCACCAGCATGTTCGGCTGGGTGCTGCTGTCGGAAAGCGCGCTGAGCTTCCTCGGCCTCGGCGTGCCGCCGCCGGCCGCGACCTGGGGCAACATGCTGGCCGCCAGCCGGCCCTATATCGGCACCTCGCCCTGGCTCGGCATCTTCCCCGGCCTGTGCATTTCCCTGACCCTGCTCGGCATCAACCTGTTCGGCGACGCCATACGCGACCACCTCGACCCCAGGATGCAGCGATGAGCCCCCTCCTCTCGGTCGAGCATCTGAGCATCCGCGCCGGCGACGGCGGCCCGGTGGTGGTCGACGACCTCAGCTTCGCCCTGCCGGCCGGCGAGATGCTGGCGCTGGTCGGCGAATCCGGCAGCGGCAAGACCATGGCCGCCCGGGCCGTGCTGGACCTGCTGCCGCCGCCGATGCAGCGGATCGGCGGGCGCATCCGCTTCGACGGGCAGGACCTGGCAGCGCTGACGCCCAAGGCGCTGCGGAAAATCCGCGGCGCCCGCATCGGCATGGTGTTCCAGGAGCCGATGGTGTCGCTGAACCCGGCGATGCCGATCGGCAGGCAGATGGCCGAGGCGCTGAAGCTGCATCTTCGGCTGGACGATGCCGAGATCCGGCGCCGCAGCCTGGCGATGCTGGAGCGCATCCGCATCGCCGATCCGGAGCGCTGCCTGGCCGCCTATCCGCACGAATTCTCCGGCGGCATGCGGCAGCGGATCATGCTGGCCTCGGTGATGCTGACCAAGCCGGCGCTGCTGATCGCCGACGAGCCGACCACGGCGCTGGACACGCTGGTGGCGCGCGAGGTGCTGGACCTGATGGTCGAGCTGACGCGCGAGAACGGCACCGCCGTGCTGATGATCAGCCACGACCTGGCGATGGTGGCCCGCTACGCCCGCCATGTGGTGGTGCTGCAGCACGGCCGCGCCGTCGATGGCGGGCCGACCGAACAAGTCTTGCTCAGCCCGCGCGACGACTACACGCGCAAGCTGCTGGACGCGCTGCCGAAGCGCGGGCCGGCCCGGCCGCCGGTGGACCGGTCCGCGCCGCTGATCGCGGTCGAGGGCGTCACCATCGACCATGCCGGCCGGCAGCGCCTGTTCTCACGCACCCCGCCGAAGCGGGCGGTGGACGGGGTCAGCCTGGCGGTTCATCCGGGCGAGACGGTGGCGCTGGTCGGCGGCAGCGGCAGCGGCAAGACCACTCTGGGCCGCGCCATCGTCGGCCTGCTGAAGCCCAGCGCCGGCCGGATCCTGTTCCGCGGCCAGGACGTGCATTGGAACCGACACGGCGAAGCGGCGCGGGACCATCGGCTGAACTGCCAGATGATCTTCCAGGACCCCTACTCCTCGCTCGACCCGCGGATGAAGGTCGGCCAGATCGTGTCCGAGCCGCTGCGGCTGGCGCCGGAGATGAATGCGAAGCAGAAGGCCGACCGGCTGGCCGAGACTCTGGCCGATTGCGGGCTGTCGCGGGACTTCGCCGGGCGCTATCCGCACCAGTTGTCGGGCGGGCAGCGCCAGCGCGTGGCGATCGCCCGGGCCATCATCCGCCGCCCCGCCTTCGTCATCGCCGACGAGCCGGTCTCGGCGCTCGACATGACGGTGCAGAAGCAGATCCTGGAGCTGTTCCGGGCGCTGCAGGACCGCTACGGCTTCGCCTGCCTGTTCGTATCGCACGACCTCGGCGCGGTAGAGCAGGTGGCCGACCGGGTGGCAGTGATGCAGGCCGGCAAGATCGTCGAGGCCGGGCCGCGCGACACGGTGTTCGACCACCCGCAGCACGACTACACCCGCGAGTTGCTGGCCGCGGCCCCGGCCCTGCACCGGCTGGACGGCGGCGGCTTCGAGCTGAAGGGCCGGCGCATCGCGGCAGCGTGAGAGACCTTTCCGGAATTCGAGCACCTGGACCGACGCGTGTTTTCCACACTCCCCCCCTCCCCTCGCGGGAGGGAGCAGGGGGAGGGGGTGTTGATGACAGGCGCTGGTGTGGAATTGGCTGGGATTTCTGCCAGGCCGGTGGCGATGTTCAGCATCAATTCCATCGGCGCCAATACCCCTCCCCCTATCCCCTCCCGCAAGGGGAGGGGGAGGATGAAAGAGATAGGCCGGCCCAAATGGCAGCGTTGCGAAAAGGTCCCGCCAGGCGGGAGAGGCAGCACGAGAGACGCTCGACGTTCAGCTGCGCTGACGTGACCCGACCTCGATTCATTCCGCTCTAACCCCGACCGGGCTGCCGCTCCGCCAGCTGCTGCTCGCGCCAAGCCTGCCACCGGCGGCGCAGCTCGCCGGCGCGCAGGCCGATGGGGATGTCGGAGACGCTGGCTTCCAGGATCCGGTCGGTGCGGAAATGCCGGAACCCCTGCCGGAGCTCGCACCAGGCCACCAGCAGGCGGCTGGTCTCGGCATAGCCGAGGATCACCGGCCACACCATCCGGTCGGTGACCTCCCCGGCCTCGGCCCGGTATCGCAGCTCGAGCTTGCGGCCCGCACGGATCGCCTGCCGGATGCCGGCCATGTCGACGGTCTCGGTCGGCGGCGCCAAGACCGGCCTGACGCCGATGCTCGGCTCGGCAATAAAGGGCCGTAAGCTCTCCGGAATCACGGCGGCGATCTTGGCGACGACGTCCCGCGCGGCAGTGGCGATCAGGGCATCGGAATGCCCGGCCACCCATTGCGCGCCCAGCACCACGGCCTCGATCTCGTCGGGCGTCAGCATCAGCGGCGGCATGTCGAAGCCCGGATCCAGCCGGTAGCCGAACCCGGCCTCGCCGGCGATAGGCACCCTCTGGCCGATCAGGTCGCCGATATCACGGTAGACGGTGCGCTTCGAGACCTCGAGCTCTTCCGCGATCGCCGCCGCCGTGACGGGGGCACTCGTCCGGCGCAGGATCTGGACGATCTGAAACAGACGGTCGGCTCGGCGCATCATGCTGACTCCTGCTGCCAGGATGGTGGCAGCAGGGCTGTGCGACAAGATCCCGGCGGCCGGCAAGGCCGACGACACAAAGGGTCTCCCATGAAATTCGCATCGGTCAGGATCATCGCCGCCGAGATCGGCCCGATGGTCGCGTTCTACGAGATGGTCACCGGGATCAAGGCGCAATGGCTGGCGCCGGTCTTCGCGGAGATCGTCATGCCCGGCGCCACCCTGGCCATCAGCGCCGCCGAGACCGTGGCGCTGTGGCGGGAGGGCAGCGCCGCACCGGCCGCCAATCGCAGCCTGATCATCGAGCTGCAGGTCGAGGACATCCAGTCCGACTATGCCCGCCTGAAGGACAAGGTCGCCCTGGTGCATGAGCTGAAGACCATGCCGTGGGGCAATGCGACATTCCAGCTCCGGGACCCGGAAGGCAATGCCGTGTCCCTCTACATGCCGGCATCGGAGGCAGCGAAGCAGCGCTTCGCGTCGCGGCCGTCCTAGCGGCGGGACAGGCCTTATTTCGTGGCGACGTAGGTCGGCTGGGACGGGCTCCACGGATAGCCGATCAGGCTGCGGCAGAACATGCAGTGGAATTCCCGGATGGTCAGCCCCTGGAAGCCGACCACCTGCCGGATCACCGATTGCAGCTTGATGTCCGGCTCCGCAAAGCGGTTGCGGATGGTCACGATGTGGCAGGACCGCATGTTGTCGAGAACCTGCTGCAGCCGTGGATCCTGCGCGATGACCGTGGGGTCGGACAGGTCTTCCCAGACCTGTTCTTCCTGCCGGATATGGGCCCGGATCGAATCGTAGGTCTCGGCCGGTGGCTTGAACAGCGACGGCTTCGAATGGCGACCCTGATACTTGGTCAGGATATAATCCGGCAGCTCATCGCCGTCCCGCGGGAACTCCTCCACCACCTTCAGCTGCCGGTTGTAGGCCTGCAGCCCGGGATCAGCCAGCACCGTCCCATGCGGGTTGTAGAAGCAGACCCTCAGCCCCTCGCCGAGCGAGGACAGCCGGAACAGCGTGTTGGCCTTCTCGTACCCGCCATGCGCGGTGATGATGCAGACATTCCCGCCATGCGGATGCTCGAAGATCCGGATGTGTTCTCCGATCTCGTGCTCTTTGTATTCGGTGGCCATCATTCCTCCGATGCGCGGCGCAGGCAGCCTCTACGGTGGCTGCCCGCCGGTTACAGAAGCGTTCCGGCCACAGGGAGTCGCATTACGCGTGCAACCCGGCGGGGTTCCCCCCGCCCCTCCCTCACTCAAACATGCCCTTCGGCGTCTCGCTCTTGAGGAAAGGCTCGATCACGGCGATCAGCAGGTCAACCTGGCCGATCACCGCGGTGTGCGAGGTGGCCGGCAGCACCGCCAGGCGCGAGGCCGGCAGCGGCTGGCCCATATCGCCCATGCCGCCGCCGCCGAGCAGCCGGAACAGCGCCACCGAATGCTCCAGCGTCGCGACGTCGGCGTCGCCGGTGATGATCAGCACCGGGGTCTTCAGCGCCTTGACGTCGTCGCCCCAGGCCATCGGCTCCTTCTCCAGAGCGATCAGCTTGCGCACCAGTTCGGGGAAACCGTCGGGGTTGGCGGCCAGCTTGCGGTAGGCGTCGGCGAAGACCGGCATGCCGGTGAACATCTCGACCGTCATCTGCGGGATGAACTCCCGGAACGCCGGCTGCCAACCCTCGGCATCGTATGCGGCCGAGGCGGCGACCAGCTTGCTCACCTTCTCCGGATGGCGGATCGCCAGCTGCAGGCCGGCGGCCGCGCCCATCGAATAGCCGAACACATCGGCCTTCGGCAGCTTCACCGCGTCCATGAAGGCGGCGACGTCGTCGGCCAGCGCCGGATAGGTGATCGGCCGCTCGATATCGGTGGTGCGGCCATGGCCCTGGAACTCGATGGCATAGACCGTGCGGGTCTCGGCCAGCTTCGGGATGATCCCGCCCATCGCCGGGATGCTCATATAGGCGCCGTGCAGCACCACCAGCGGGTCGCCGCTGCCGGACACCTCGTAGTACATCTGCATGCCGTTGACGGCGACGCGGTGGCTCTCGGCATCGGCGAGGGCCGGGCCGGCCGCCAGCAGGGTGATGGCGACAAGAAGATTGCGGAGCATCGGGGTTCCCTCCATCGGGTGCGGTTCGGTGCGCTGAGCTGAAGACGAATGGCAACGCCGCCGATGCGACAGGGCCTGCGAAAAATCTTTTCTGGCACCGGAAGCCATTCCCCTCCCCGCCCCGATTCCGCATTGTCGCCGCCGGGATCACATGGGAGGCCGCATTGGCCGGAATTGAGGGAGGGTGCCGCTGCGGCGCCGTGCGCTGGCGGCTGGAGGCGGACCGCCTGCCGCTGACCTATGCCTGCCACTGCCTGGACTGCCAGACCTGGACCGGCAGCGCCTTCAGCCAGCAGGCGGTGGTGGCAGCAGACCGCTTCATTTGCACCGGCCCGGTCGGCCGGTTCGACCTGCCCAGCGCCGACGGCCGGCGGATCTCGCACCAGGTCGCCTGCCCCGTCTGCTTCACCCGGATCTGCAACACCAACAGCGCGCGCCGCGGCCTGGTCATCATCCGGGCCGGCGGCTTCGACGACAGCGACCGGTTGGTCGTCGTCGCCCATATGTGGACGAAGCGGAAGCAGCCCTGGCTGATTCTGGACCCGGCGGTCCCCGCCTGGCCGGAAGGGCCGCCGGACGCGGCGGCGTTCTATCGGCTGATCGGCGCGCCGCCGGTTGCGACCTGAGGAAGCGGTCGTCGCACCGGCGCCTCGACACCGGGCGTCTTCCGCCCCATTCTTGTCCGGCTTATCTTCGATTCCGCATTCCGCAAACCGCCCTCACGGCATGCCGGCACCCTGACGGATCGGCGGCGCCGGCGTCGAGGCGCTTCGTGTCGCTCATGTCCAAGCCTATGGGGAACGCTATGAGCTTGTCCGGCATCTTCGCCCGGGTGGTCGCGCTGGTCGGCGCCGGGGCGGTTTTTGTGCGGCACCGGAACGACGGCCCGCAGACGCCGGCCTTCGGCAGCGCGCCGGCGATCCCGGCGGCGAAGCCCCAGGGCGCCATTCCGACCCTGAAGATGCCGACCGCGAAAGGCTGGGCCGCCGGGCAGACGCCGGTCGCCGCGCCCGGGCTCCGGGTCAACGCCTTCGCGCCCGGCCTGAAGCATCCGCGCTGGATCCATGTGCTGCCGAATGGCGACGTGCTGGTGGCCGAGGCGCTGAGCGTGCCGGGGGGCATCCGCTCCGTCTTCGATTACGCCATGGTCAGCACGATGAAGCGGGCCGCCGCGGTGGGGGAGAGCCCGAACCGCATCACCCTGCTGCGCGACGCCGACGGCGACGGCGTCGCCGAGACCCGCGAGGTGTTCCTCAGCGGGCTGAACCAGCCTTTCGGCATGGCACTGCTCGGCGACACGCTCTATGTCGGCAACACCGACGGCGTGGTGGCCTTTCCCTACGCGCCCGGCGACACCCGCATCAGCG
>NZ_JBCNNF010000383.1:0-6569 GCF_039594555.1 Inquilinus sp. | reverse complement strand
GGCCGGACGAGCTCAGCGCCGCCAATGTCGAGGCGATCTGCTTCCCGCTGCGCTATCTGCGCATGGCCAACAAGGCCGCGGCGGAGGATCCGGCGCCGTCCTTCTCCGTCCTCGCCGCCCGCGTCGGGCAGAGCAAGGTGCGCGTTCCATCTGTCTGACAAATAGCCGTTGCGCCGCCTTCCGCGCGCTGCCAGAGTTTCCCCGGGGCTCGTTAAGAAGCCCCGGGTGGCTGTCCTGGACAGCACGATATCGGGAGGACGTCCATGGGTGAGCGTGAGCATCGCAGCCGTCGTGATTTCATCCGGGCCGCGGCGGCGACGGCCGGTGCGGCGGCCGCATTCGGCGGCCTGGATCTCAGGATGGCGGCGCAGGCGGCGGAAGCCGTCGGCCGGTCCGACAAGCCGCTGAAGGCAGCTTTCTCCAACGCCGGGCTTCAGGCCACCTGGTGCGCCCAGGGCAAGCAGGCGGCGGAAT
Organism: Inquilinus sp.; assembly: GCF_039594555.1. GTDB lineage: Bacteria > Pseudomonadota > Alphaproteobacteria > DSM-16000 > Inquilinaceae > Inquilinus. The sequence goes on along the minus strand of NZ_JBCNNF010000383.1, from coordinate 6,095 downwards.
ACTGGGGCAAGCTGTTCAACGTCGAGATCACCTGGTTCGACGGCGAGCTGGCGGCGCCGAAGCAGCGCAGCGCGATCGACAACATGGCCTCCCAGAAATGGGACTTCGTGGCGATCCAGGCCTTCGGCATCGGCACGCTGACGCAGCCGGTGCAGAAGATGATCGACGCCGGCATCCCGGTGATCGACATGGACACGCTGATCGCGCCGCTGGACCAGATCAACATCCACTCCTTCCTGGCGCCGGACAACGAGTTCATGGGTGCCTCCGTGACCCAGGCGCTGTGCAACGCCATCAAGGGCGAAGGCACCATCATCATGACCCAGGGCGCGCTGGGCCACACCGGCGCCCAGGGGCGCGCCCGCGGCTTCGAATCGGTGGTCAAGCAGTTCCCGAAGATCGAGGTGCTGAACACCGACCCGGCCGACTGGGACGTGTCGAAGACCGCCCGGCTGTGGGAAACCCACCTGACTAAGTACCCGAAGATCAGCGCCGCCTTCTTCCATAATGACGACATGGCGCTGGCCGCCTACAACGTGATGAAGGCCCGCAACCGCACCGACATCCTGATCGGCGGCGTCGACGCCATGCCGCCGGCGATCCAGGCGGTGGCGGACGGGCGCATGTATGCCACTGTCCGCAACCCGTCCTGCCGCATCCATGGCGGCGCGGTGATCGCGGGCGTCGCGGCCGTGACGGCGGGCGAGAAGAGCGGCGAGGGCATCCCCAAATCGGTCGTCACCGACGGCCCGGTGGTGACCAAGTCGAACGCGGCCGGGATGCAGTGGATGCAGGATCACTTCCTGATCTGATCCTGCCGGTCCGGTCGAGCGAGCAAATGCAAGCAGGCAGTCGGCTCCTGAGCCGAACTCTCAACCCCAAACTGTCATGCCCGGGCTTGGCCCGGGCATCCAGAGAGCGTCGACACCTTCTGGATTGCCGGGTCAAGCCCGGCAATGACAGCGGGGGAGCGGCTCGTTTGCTTGGCGAGCGCGACCGGACAACAGGGAACAGACCCCCACGATGACCGATACCCCCGTGCTCGAGCTCAGCGGCATCTCGAAGGCGTTCGGCGGCGTCCGGGCCCTTCGCGGTGTCGACTTCGTGCTCAAGGCCGGCGAGATCCATGGCCTGGTCGGCGAGAACGGCGCCGGCAAGTCGACCATGATGAAGATCATCGCCGGCGTGCATTCCGGCTATGAGGGCACGATGCGGATCGACGGCCGCGAGGTGCGCTTCCGCTCGGCCCGGGACGCGCTGGCCGCCGGGGTCGGCATGGTGCATCAGGAGCTGAGCATCGTGCCGGACCTCAGCGTTGCCGAGAACGTGTTCCTCGGGTCGCAGCCGCTGACGAAGCTGGGCATCGTCGACTGGGCCGGCATGCGCCGCGCGGCGGAGGAGCAGCTGCGCCGCCTCGGCATCGACATCGACCCGCGCACCCCGGCCGGCGCGCTGCCGATCGGGCTGCAGCAGATGATCGAGATCGCCCGGGTGCTGTTCTCCGGCGCCCGCATCATCATCCTGGACGAGCCGACCTCGGCCCTGTCGCCGCCGGAGATCGAGCGGCTGTTCGGCGTGCTGCGGCGGCTGCGCGACGAGGGGCGCAGCTTCGTCTTCATCTCCCACTTCCTCGACGACATCCTGCGGATCTCCGATTCGGTGACGGTGTTCCGCAACGGCCAGCATGTGATGAGCGCGGCGGCGGCCGAGACCAGCAAGACCATGCTGATCGACCGCATGATCGGCAGCGGCCATGACGAGCTGGGCGAGAGCTACACCGGCGAGGTCCGGCTGGACCCGAAGCCCGGCCATCCGGTGGTGCTGTCGGTCGACGGGCTGTCGCTGGCCGGCCGCTACCAGGATATCTCGCTCCAGGTCCGGGCCGGCGAGGTGCTGGGCATCTACGGCTTCATGGGCTGCGGCCAGCTGGAGCTGGCGCGGACGCTGTTCGGCAAGCTGCCCGCGGATGCCGGAAGAATCTCGATCGCCGGACAGCCGGCGCGGCTGTCGACCACGGCCAAGGCCCGCCGTGCCGGCATCGCCTTCGTGCCGGAGAGCCGGCGGGCGATGCTGTTCCACCACGAACCGATCTACAAGAACGTCTCGATCAGCATCCTCGACCGGATCTCACGCCTGCTGCTGCGGCCGGAGGCGGAGCGCGCCATCGCCCGCAGGCATGTCGAGGCGCTGCGCATCCGCACGCCGCATGTCGATGCCGAGCTGGGCGCCCTGTCGGGCGGCAACCAGCAGAAGGTGGCGCTGGCCAAGTGGCTGACCCATGCGCCGCGGGTGCTGATCCTGAGCGAGCCGACCCGCGGCATGGATGTGGGCGCCAAGGAGGATGTGGTCGGCATCGTCCGCGGCCTGCGCGACCAGGGCATCGGCGTCATCGTGGTCTCGGCGGAGCCGGAGACGGTGCTGTCGCTGGCCGACCGCATCCTGGTGATGCGCAAGGGCCAGATCACCCGCGAATTCGCGGACGGAACGGTCAGCAAGGACCGCCTGCTCGAGGCGGCGTGACAAGGGACGGAAACCTGATGGGTGCGCAGACCACACAGACCGCCGGCGGTTCCGGCTCCCGGCTCGGCGCGCTGCTGAGCAGCCAGCTGCGCAACATCGCGCCCTTCATCACGCTGATCGCGCTGGTGGTGTTCTTCAGCATCGCCAGCCCGTCCTTCCTGACGCTCGACAATTTCAGCAACGTGCTGAACCAGGTGTCGGTCACGGCGATCATCGCCGTCGGGCTGACTTTCGTCATCCTGTGCGCCGAGATCGACCTGTCGGTCGCCGCCATCGCCAACGCCGCCGGCATCATCGTCGCCTTCTTCACGGTGCAGGAATCCTACGTCAACATCGCCAATGTGCCGCTGCCGGGCTGGGCCGCGATCGTGGTGGCGCTGGCGGCCTGCGTGGCGCTGGGGCTGATCAACGCCTTCGGCGTGACCCGGATCGGCATCCCGTCCTTCATCATGACCCTGGCGATGATGCAGATCGGCGCCGGCATCTGCGCCATGCTGGTGCGCGGCCAGATCGCCTATGCCGTGCCGCCGCTGGTCGTCACCCTCGGCTCCGGCTCGATCGGCGGGGTGCCGTGGATCGTGATCGTGGCCGGGCTGACGCTGCTGGTTGCCCATCTGGTGCTGACCTATACGCGCTTCGGCCGCTACGTCTACATGGTCGGCGGCAACCGCGAGGCGGCGGAGTTCTCCGGCGTCAACGTCCGGGTCATCATCGGCGCGGTGCTGGTGATCTCGGCCGTCTGCTCAGGCCTCGCCGGCATGCTTGGCGTCGCCTATTTCGGCAGCGCCCAGCAGAACGAGTTCGACACCTTCCTGCTGGACGCTATCGCCGCCGTCGTGGTCGGCGGCACCAGCCTGTTCGGCGGCCGCGGCGGCATCGGCAACACCATCGTCGGCGTGCTGATCCTGGGCGTGCTGAACAACGGCCTGGACCATGTCGACATCGACAGCTTCCTGAAGATCCTGATCCGCGGCCTGATCCTGCTGGCGGCGCTGGTGATCAACGTCTACGCCCAGCGGCTGCGGACGACGGCCCGCGGCGCCACGTCCGCTTGACGGCGCCGCGGCGATCCTTATCTAGGGGACGCCCGGCGCCTTTTTGCCGACGCGCCATTGCATGACGGAGCCCATGGCCACCCCGCAGACCGGTCCGGACGACGCCTCGCACGACCACGAGGACATCCTGTATCCGGAGGCGGGCCCGTTCGTCCTGCTCCATCTGGCCAGCTTCGCGGCGATCTGGACCGGAATCACCTGGCAGGCCGTGGCGATCTGCGTGGTGCTGTATGTCCTGCGCATCTTCGCGATCGGCGCCGGCTACCACCGCTATTTCGCCCATCGCGCCTATTCCACCAGCCGCGTGTTCCAGTTCGTCCTGGCCTTCCTGTCGCAGACGACGGCGCAGAAGAGCACGCTGTGGTGGGCCGCCAAGCACCGGCACCACCACCAGCATTCCGACACCGAGCAGGACGTGCACTCGCCCCGGCACCGCGGCTTCATCTACGCCCATCTCGGCTGGATCTTCTCGACCCGCCACCGCACGACGGATCTCAGCAAGATCGCCGATTTCGCGCGCTATCCCGAGCTGATGCTGCTGCATAAGTACGAGCTGATGCCGGCTGTGATCCTGGCCGCGATCACCTTCCTGATCGGCGGCTGGCCCGGCCTCGTGGTCGGCTTCGTCTGGAGCACGGTGCTGGTCTATCACGGCACCTTCTGCATCAACTCGCTGGCCCATGTGCATGGCCGCAAGCGCTATGTCACCGGCGACGATTCCCGCAACAACTGGCTGCTCGCTTTGGTGACCATGGGCGAGGGCTGGCACAACAACCACCACGCCTATCAGAGCAGCGTGCGCCAGGGCTTCAAATGGTGGGAGGTCGACCCGACCTTCTACATCCTCAAGGTCCTGTCCTGGTGCGGCGTGATCTGGAACCTCAAGACCCCGCCGGAGGCCGTGCTGCGCAACGAGCAGCGCCTCGGCAGCAAGGTCATCGAGCGCGCGGCGGCCGATCTGGCGGCCAGCTTCCCGGCGGAGCGGATCGCGGCGGCGCTGCACGAGGCGCTGGCCCACGCCCATGCGCCGACCCTGGCCGACCTCCGCGACGCCCTGGCGACGGCGCAGCACAAGACCGTCGACCTGCTGGCCAAGGCGCATCTGCCGACCTTTCCGACGCGGGAGGCGGTCCGGCTGCGGGCCACGGCGATGTTCGCCAAGACCCGGTCGATGGACGACATCGTCGAGCGGGCGCATCGCCTGGTCCTGGAAGCCGTCGGCAAGCGCCTCCCGGCGGCCTGAGCCGCAGCATCGATTGACCGCCTGCCACCCGCCGCCTACTGTGCCGCCATCGCGCAACCGGTTCCTCTTGGGCTGACGCCCGAGGGGTGAAAAGGGAACGCGGGATGGCCTCTCTTCGGCCTGATCCGCGGCTGCCCCCGCAACTGTAGGCGGCGAGCCCACCCCCGACAGCCACTGGCCGATGGCCGGGAAGGCGGGGGCGGGCGACGACCCGCGAGCCAGGAGACCTGCCGGCGAGGCGATGCGTGCGAACCGCCGGGCGGGGTGAACCGGTGGCGCGGGATGCGCGGGCGCCTGCGGGCTCCGTCTCCGGCGTCCGAGCCCCATCCGGCCAGCGAGGGGCGAGGGCGTGCTGCATCGACCGAACCATGGCTGAGCTGCCGGCGGCGACGCTGGTGCTGGGCGGCGCCCGGTCGGGCAAAAGCCGTCATGCCGAGGCGCTGGTCGAGAGCCAGCCCGGCGACTGCGTCTATCTCGCCACCGCCGAGGCCTGGGATGCCGAGATGGTGGAGCGCATCTCCCGCCACCAGGCGCAGCGCGGCTCGCGCTGGCGCACGGTCGAGGCGCCGCTGGAGCTGGTCGAGACCCTCGGCCAGGCGGCCGGCCCCGGCCGCGCCGTGCTGGTCGACTGCCTGACGCTCTGGCTGTCCAATCTGATGCATGCCGACCGCGACATCGCCGCCGAGACCAACCGGCTGGTGCGCTGGCTCGCGGCGCCGCCCGGCCCGGTGGTGCTGGTGTCGAACGAGGTCGGGCTCGGCATCGTCCCCGACAACGCCCTGGCCCGCGCCTTCCGCGACCATGCCGGCCGCCTGCACCAGGCCGTGGCATCCGTCGTGCCCTCGGTCGTCTTCGTCGCCGCCGGCTTTCCCCTGACCCTGAAATCCGCCTGAGGACCCGAATGCCCGCCAAGATTCCCGCGACCGTCGTCACCGGCTTTCTCGGCGCCGGCAAGACCACGCTGATCCGCCACCTGCTGCAGACCGCCAACGGCCGCCGGCTGGCGCTGATCATCAACGAGTTCGGCGATGTCGGCGTCGATGGCGACCTGCTGCGCAGCTGTGGCGACGCCACCTGCCGCGAGGAGGATGTGGTGGAGCTGGCCAATGGCTGCATCTGCTGCACCGTGGCCGACGACTTCATCCCGACCATCGAGAAGCTGCTGGCCCGCGACGAGCCGCCGGAGCACATCGTGATCGAGACCAGCGGTCTGGCCCTGCCCAAGCCGCTGGTGAAGGCCTTCGGCTGGCCGGAGATCCGCACCCGGGTGACGGTCG
>NZ_JBCNNF010000382.1:0-6570 GCF_039594555.1 Inquilinus sp. | reverse complement strand
CCGCCATGCCGGCTGGGACGAGGGCGTGCGCGCCACCGCGATCTGCCCCGGCTTCGTCGCCACCGACATGGCGGCGGGGCTGACCAACCGGCCGCCCGAGGCGATGACCCAGCCGCAGGACGTGGCGCGCATCGTCGCCTTCCTGCTGGACCTGCCGGACACGGCGAGCATCGCCGAGATCCCGATCAATTCGACGCTTGAGGAGAGCTGGTGATGGGCCCGCAGGTCGAGAGCGTCGAGCCCGATGCCGTGCTGCCGCCGCGCGCCGACGTGGTCATCGTCGGCGGCGGCATCATCGGCACCAGCGCGGCCCTGGCCCTCGCACAGCGCGGCGTCTCCGTGGCGCTGTGCGAGAAGGGCCACATCGCCGGCGAGCAGTCCAGCCGCAACTGGGGCTGGTGCCGCAAGACCCGGCGCGATCCGCGGGAGATCCCGCTGGTGATCGAGAGCATGCGGCTGTGGGAGGGCATGAACCAGACGGTGGAGGCCGAGACCGGCTTCCGCCAGAGCGGCATCCTGTTCGCGGTCGAGACCGACCAGGAGATCGCGGAATACGAGGCCTGGCTGGAGCATGCCCGTCCCTATCAGCTCGACGCCCGGCTGATCACCCCGGCCGAGTTCGACCGGCTGATGCCCGGCGCCGGCGGCCGCTGGAAGGCGGCGCTGTACTCTGCCTCCGACGGGCGGGCGGAGCCGCAGCGCGCCGCCCCGGCCATCGCCCGCGCCGCGCAGCGGGCCGGCGCCGCGATCCTGACCGACTGCGCCGTGCGCGGCGTCGAGCGGGCCGGCGGGCGCATCAGCGGCGTGATGACCGAGCGCGGCCGCATCGCCTGCGACACGGTGATCGTCGCCGGCGGCGCCTGGTCGCGGCGGTTCCTCAAGGATCTCGGCCTGACCCTGCCGCAGCTCAAGGTCCGGGCCAGCGTACAGCGCACGGCGCCGCTGGCGGGCGCGCCGGAAACCGCGATGTGGTCGAAGGAGTTCGCGCTGCGCAAGCGCCATGACGGCGGGTATACCATCGCCAACGGCAATTCCAACATCGCGCCGCTGGTGCCGGACAGCTTCCGCTTCTTCGGCGATTTCCTGCCGGCGCTGCGGATGGAATGGTCGGCGCTGAAGCTGCGGATCGATGACCGCTTCCTGCAGGAATGGCGGGAGGCGGCGCCGGTGCCGCTGGACCAGGTCTCGCCCTATGAGAAGGCGCGGGTGCTGGATCCGGCGCCCGACCGCGCCGCCAACCGCCAGGCCATGGCCGACCTGGCGAAGCAGTTCCCGGCCTTCGCCGGCGCCAAGGTGGTGCAGGAATGGGCCGGGCTGATCGACGTCACGCCCGACGCGGTGCCGGTGATCTCGACGGTCGAGCAGGTGCCGGGGCTGGTGGTGGCGACCGGGTTCTCCGGCCACGGCTTCGGCATCGGTCCCGGGGCCGGGCACCTGGCCGCCGACCTGGCGACCGGCGCCCGCCCGATCGTCGACCCGAAGGATTTCCGCTTCTCTCGCTTCACGGACGGATCGAAGCCCCGGCCGATGGCCGGGGTCTGACGCGGCCCTGCGGGGAGACGGGCGCAGACCCGCCCCCGCCGGGCCTTGGAGGCCACGAATAAGGGAGCTTCACCATGACCGACAAGGATCTGTCGTTCCCCCAGACCTCCCGCCGCCGCTTCCTGGCGACGGGGCTCGCCGCCGGCACGGCGGTCTGGCTCGGCCCAGGCCAGGGCTGGGTCAAGGCCGCCCGCGCCGCCGGGCCGCCGGCCAAGGCGACCGGCCAGGCCGTGATCGGCCTGTCGCAGGAGCCGACGGTGTTCAACCCGCTGATGCTGCACATTGAGGTCGACGAGGCGGTCTATTTCAACCTGTTCAGCGCGCTGTGGCAGGTCGACCCGCAGGGCAAGTTCATCCCCGACCTGGCGGCCGATGTGCCGACCCTGGAGAATGGCGGCATCTCCGCCGACGGCCTGACCTGGCGCATCAAGCTGCGCGACAACGTCAAATGGCATGACGGCACGCCCTTCACGGCGGAGGATGTGAAGTACTCGATCGACCTGATCAACAACCCGAAGTTCCGCGCCGGCCGGCGGGCCGGGCACGAGCTGGTGCGCGACATCACCGTGGTCAGCCCGACCGAGCTGACCTGGAAGCTGGAGAAGCCCTACGCGCCGTACCCGTCGATCCTGTCCTGGACCTTCATCGTGCCGAAGCACCTGATGGAGAAGGAGGCCGACCCCAACGCCTCGACCTTCGCCACCAAGCCGGTCGGCACCGGGCCGTTCAAATGGGTCGAGCGCGTGCCGGGCGACCACATCACCCTGGCCGCGCATGAGGGCTATCACCTGGACGGGCCGTATCTCGAGCGGCTGGTCGTCAAATACATTCCCGACCTGACCGTCCTGTTCACCCAGTTCACCACCGGCGACATCGACTATATCGGCCTGCAGGGCATCACCGCCGACCATTACGAGGAGGCCAAGGGCCTGGCCGACCGCGACGTCTCGCCGGTGCCGCAGGCATTCATCGAGAACATCGCGCTGAATCTCGGTATGCCGGTGTTCCAGGACCCGGCGGTGCGCGAGGCTCTCTACACCGCGATGGACAAGCAGAGCATCATCGACAGCATCTATTACGGCCTGCCGACGCCGTCGGAATCTTTCCTGCCGAAGCAGTCCTGGGCGTTCAACCCGGACCTGCCGAAGCAGAGCTACGATCCCGAGAAGGCGAAGCAGATCCTCGACGCCGCCGGCTGGAAGCCGGGCGGCGACGGCATCCGCGAGAAGAACGGCATCCGCCTCGAATTCGTCAACTCGACCACCGCCGGCAACCATGTGCGCGAGCAGGCGCAGCAGCTGCTGCAGCAGAACTGGCTCGACATCGGCGTCAAGATGACCATCAACAACCTGCCCCCGGCGGTGATGTGGGGCGACTACTGGATGCAGTCGAAGTTCGAGACGGCGATGGTCGGGATCTACTTCATGGTCGGACCCGATCCCGACGCGACCGACTATTTCTCCAGCCGCTCGATCGGCGCCAAGGGCGGCGGCGGCCAGAACACGACGCAGTATGAGAGCGCCGATGTCGACAAGCTGCTGGCCGAGGGCGCGTCGACGGTTGACGTCGCCAAGCGCAAGGCGGCCTACCTCAAGATGCAGGAGTTCACGCGCAAGGACCTGCCGTATCTGCCGATCTTCCAATACGCCATGGTCCAGGGCGTGAAGAAGGGGCTGACCGGCTTCACCCCCAACGTCAACGTCCAGGAGAATTGCTGGAACGCCCGCACCTGGTACTGGGCTACCTGAGGCCGCGGCCGCCCGGGGCAGAGGAGGCCAGGTCATGGCGCATTTCCTGTTCGGCCGAGCGCTGCAGAGCCTGCTGCTGCTGTGGCTCGTGTCGATGATCGGCTTCGCCGTGCTGCACCTGACCCCGGGCGGCCCGCTGTCGCAATTCGCCCTGGTGCCGGGCATGACGCAGGCGCGGCTGGCCGAGATCGCCCATGAGATGGGCCTCGACCGCTCCCTGCCGGTGCAATACTGGGAATGGGCCAGCCGGCTCCTGACCGGCGACTGGGGGCGGTCCTACCGCGACCAGTCGCCGGTGCTGGACGTGATCGGCTCGCATCTCTTCGCCACGGTCGAGCTGATGGCGACGGCGATCCTGATCGCGGTGCTGCTCGGGGTCTGGATCGGCGTCATGGGGGCGGTGCGGCGCTACTCCTTCGCCGACGTGCTGGCGACGGTCGGCGCCATGGTCGCGCTGTCGATCCCGACATTCTGGTTCGGCCTGGTGGTGATCTACATCTTCTCGGTCCGGCTGCAATGGCTGCCGGCCGGCAACATGTACACGGTCGGCGACGGATCGCTGCTCGACTTCCTGCACCACCTGATCGCGCCGGCCCTGGTGCTGGCGCTGGTCGAGGTGGCGGTGTGGAGCCGCTACATGCGCGCCTCGATGATCGACGTGATCAACCAGGACTATATCCGCACCGCCCGGGCCAAGGGCCTGCCGGAGAAGCGGGTGCTGATCCGCCACGCGCTGCGCAATGCCCTGCTGCCGATGATCACCCTGGCGGGGCTGGAGCTGCCGACGCTGCTGGGCGGCGCGCTGGTGACCGAAACGGTGTTCACCTGGCCCGGCATGGGCCGGCTGTTCCTCGATTCCCTCGGCTACCGCGACTACCCGGTGGTGATGGGGATCCTGATGGTCTCGGCCCTGCTGGTGCTGCTCGGCAACCTCTTGGCCGACATCCTCTGCGCGGTGGCCGATCCGCGCATCCGGCTGGATTGAGGGGGATCATGGAACTCGCATATCCCGGCCAAAAGCAAAAGAGTCCCCCCTCCCCCCGCGGGAGGGGGGTAGGGGGAGGGGGTTCTAACCGCCTATGCCGGCGCCAGGACGCCGTTGACCGTGATGGCTTGGACGATCCCGATTCACTCGCGCGCGGACGCGCCCAGACCCCTCCCCCTGCCCCCCTCCCGCAAGGGGAGGGGGGACTAAAAGGGCGATGGATGAGCTTGATCGGGAGGAGGTGATGACCCTGGCCGCTGCCGATCCGAATGCCGCCGCCGAGACCGCCCGCCGCACCGGCAACCGCGGCTGGCGCCGCTTCCGCCGGCACCGGCTGGCGATGGTCGGCGTCGCCTGCATCCTGCTGCTGGTGCTGGCCTGCGTCGCCGGGCCGTGGCTGCTGCCCTTCGATGATCTGCGCATCGACATGCGCGCCCGCTTCGCGCCGCCGCTGACCGGGTGGCACCTGTTCGGCACCGATCCGCTGGGCCGCGACCTCTGCGCCCGGCTGCTGATGGCCGGGCGGATCTCGCTGTCGGTCGCCTTCGCGGCGATGGTGATCAGCACCATCGTCGGCTCCGCCATCGGTGTGATCGCCGGCTATTACGGCCGGGCGGTCGGGGCGGTGCTGATGCGGCTGGTCGACGCCATGCTGTGCTTCCCCGCCGTGTTCCTGCTGCTGACGCTGGCGGCGCTGCTGAAGCCCGACCCGATCATGATCACCCTGATCATCGCCGCCACCAGCTGGATGGAGGTGGCGCGCGTGGTGGAAAGCCAGATCCGCACCTTGCGGGAACGCGACTTCGCCCTGGCGGCGGAGATGATGGGCGCGTCCGACGCCCGGATCATGGTCGACGAGCTGCTGCGCAACGCCGTCGGCCCGATCGTCGTCGCCGCCACCCTGACCGTCGCCCGCGCCATCCTGATGGAGGCCTATATCAGCTTCCTCGGCTACGGCATCCAGCCGCCGACGGCGAGCTGGGGCAACATGCTGAACAACGCCCAGCAATACCTGACCTCGGCCCCCTGGCTGGCGCTGGTGCCGGGCATCGCCATCACCCTGGCGGTGACCAGCTTCAACTTCATCGGCGACGGGCTGCGCGACGCGCTCGACGCCCGGCTGGAATCGTGATGACGGACGCCCCGATCCTCGAGGTCCGCGACCTGGCCGTCACCTTCCGCGGCGAGGCCGGGGCGCTGACGGTGGTCAACGACGTCTCCTTCTCGGTCCGCCGCGGCGAGACCCTGGCGCTGGTCGGGGAGTCGGGGTCGGGCAAGAGCGTCACCAGCCTGGCGGTGCTGCGCCTGCTGCCGCCGGCGCCGCGCTGCACCATCGCCGGATCGGTCGTCTTCACCGGCCATGACGGCCGCAGCCGCGACCTGCTGCAGCTGCCCCCCGAGGCGATGCGGGCGGTGCGCGGCGACGAGATCTCGATGATCTTCCAGGAGCCGATGACCTCGCTGAACCCGGTGCACCGGATCGGCGACCAGATCGCCGAGGCCGTGACCTTCCATCGCGGCCTCGGCCGCAGGCAGGCGCTGGCGCGGGCGGAGGAGCTGCTGGAGCTGGTCGGTATCCCGGAGCCGCGGCGGCGCCTTTCCGCCTTTCCGCATCACCTGTCGGGCGGCATGCGCCAGCGCGTCATGATCGCCATGGCGCTGGCCTGCGACCCCAGCCTGCTGATCGCCGACGAGCCGACCACGGCGCTGGACGTCACCGTCCAGGCCGGGATCATCGACCTGCTGAAATCGCTGCAGGCGAAGACCGGCATGGCGATCATCTTCGTCACCCACAATCTCGGCGTGGTGGCCGAGATCGCGGACAGCGTCATGGTCATGTATGCCGGCCGCATCGTCGAGCGCGGCGACGCCGTCGGCCTGCTGCAGCGGCCGCGCATGCCCTACACCCAGGGGCTGCTGCGCTCGGTGCCGCGGATCGACCGGCTCGATTTCGGCGGCGGCGTGCTGCCGGCGATCCCGGGCAGCGTGCCGGACCCCGGCCGGCTGCCGCCCGGCTGCTCCTTCCACCCGCGCTGCGGCCACGCCCGCCCCGGCGCCTGCGACGCCGCGGTGCCGGCGCTGGAGGAGGCCGATGGCCGGGTGGTGCGCTGCCTGCGCTGGCGCGAGATCGAGGCGGGGGCATGATGCAAGGTTCGGTGAAGAGCGGTTCGCGCCAGCTAGGAGACCGTCATCGCGAGGTGCGAAGCACCGTGGCGATCCAGGGGGCGGTGCCGCTGGATTGCCACGCCCCTTCGGGGCTCGCAATGACGGTCCTTGGCGTCGGGGTCGGTGCGC
>NZ_JBCNNF010000381.1:0-6578 GCF_039594555.1 Inquilinus sp. | reverse complement strand
CGTCGCTGGTGAAGGGCTGGCCGTCGGACCATCTGTGGCCCGGCCGCAGATGCAGGGTGAACACCTTCTCGTCCTGCACGTCGTAGGACAGAAGGATGTCCGGATGCAGCTTGAAGTCGGTGCCGTAGCCGACCAGCCGGGCATAGCTGTAAGTGTTCATCACCCGCAGGTCGCGCGCCCGGGCGACCATCCAGCTGATCTCGCCGCCCTGCCGCCCCGGCTCCTTCTTCTCCGCGGCCATGTCGACGACCCAGGGCGCCTGCGGGATCCGCTGCGCCACCGGCGGCAGCTTGCCGGCGGCGACGTCCTGGGCCAGCAGCGGCGTCTCGACCAAGGGCGGCAGGCCGTCGGCCAGCGCGGGGGCGGCGGCCAGCAGCAGGGCGATCAGGCCGAGCCACCGGATCATGATGCCAGCTCCAGCGCCGGTATCTCGGTGGCGCGGACGTAGTGGCCCTTGTCAACCTCGACCAGCCGGCCCGGCGTGTCCGGGCCCAGGGTGAAGGGCGCCGGCCAGGCGGCGGGGTCGGAGGCGCGGCCGCCCATCAGCGCCTCGAAATCCAGGCGCCGCGACGGGTCCGGCGCCGGCACGGCCGCCAGCAGCGCCCGGGTGTAGGGATGCACCGGCCTGGCGAACAGCAGGGCGCGCGGCGCCAGCTCCACGATCCGGCCGCGGCACATCACCATGATCCGGTCGGCGATGTAGTCGACCACCGCCAGGTTGTGGCTGATGAACAGGTAGGTCAGGCCCAGCCGCGCCTTCAGGTCCTTCAGCAGGTTCAGGATCTGCGCCTGGATCGAGACGTCGAGCGCCGACACAGGCTCGTCGCAGATGATCAGGTCGGGGCGCAGCGCCAGCGCCCGGGCGATGCCGATGCGCTGCCGCTGGCCGCCGGAAAAGCTGTGCGGATAGCGCTGCAGGTGGCGGATGTCGAGGCCGACCAGACCCATCAGCTCCTTGGCGATCGCCTTGCGCTTCGCCATGTTGCCGATGCCGTGGATGGTCAGCGGCTCGGTCAGGATGTCGAACACCGTCATCCGCGGGTTCAGCGAGCTGAACGGGTCCTGGAAGATGAACTGCATGCGCGGGCGGAAATCCTTCAGCGCCTCGCCCTCCAGCGCCAGGATGTCGACCGGCTTGCCGTGGTCGTTGAAGCGGATGCTGCCGGCATCGGGCCTCAGCGCCCGCATCAGGATCTTCGACAGGGTGGTCTTGCCGCAGCCGGATTCGCCGACCAGCCCCAGGCATTCGCCGCGGCGGATGGCGAAGGAGACGTCGTCGACCGCCTTGATCCGCTCCTCCTGCCCGCCGCCGAACAGGCCGCTGTTGCGGATGGCGAAGGTCTTCGAAACACCCTCGACCTTGAGCAGCGGGCCGGCCGCCTCCGCCGCCTCGGTCCAGGCCTTCTTGCTCGTGCCCATCATGTGGCCGTCGGCCTGCCGGATCTCGCGGATCGGCATCAGCCGTTCATGTCCCATGTCGAAGCGCGGCACGGCCCGCAGCAGCGCCTTCAGATAGGGATGGCCGGGATCGGTGAAGATCGGCCCGATCGGGCCGGATTCCATCACCTCGCCGCGATACATCACCACCACCTCGTCGGCGATGTTGGCGACGATGCCGAGATCATGGGTGATGATCATGATCGCCATCTGCAGCTCGGCCTGCAGGTCCAGCATCAGCTTCAGGATCTGCGCCTGGATGGTGACGTCCAGCGCGGTGGTCGGCTCGTCGGCGATCAGCAGGGCCGGGTGGCACACCAGCGCCATGGCGATCATGGCGCGCTGGCGCAGGCCCCCCGACAGCTCGAACGGATAGGTCTTCAGCGCCCGGGCCGGGTTGGGGAAGCCGACCAGGCGCAGCATCTCGCGGGCCAGGTCGCGCGCCTCGGCGGGGCCGACCGGCCGGTGCAGCCGCACCGCCTCGACGATCTGGTTGCCGACCGTGTGCAGCGGCGACAGCGAGGTCATCGGCTCCTGGAAGATCATCGAGATCCGGCCGCCGCGGATGTCGCGATAGTCGGGGCTTTCCTGCGGCAGCTTCGCCAGGTCGACGACCGTGCCCGGCGTCTCCGGATCGCTGAACAGGATCCTGCCGCCGGTGACCCGGCCGTTGCTGGGCAGGATGCCCATCACCGCCTGCGCCAGCACCGACTTGCCGGAGCCGCTCTCGCCGACCACGGCGACGGTCTTGCCGGCCGGCACCCGCAGCGACACGCCGCGCACGGCCTCCAGCGTGCCGCCGGGCACGGCGAAACCAATGCGCAGATCGTGCAGGCGGAGGATATCGCTCACCGCGGCGGACCCCTCATTCCTCGGGCCCGTCGGTGGCAGGCCCGGCCGAGGCGGGGCGCACGCCCCAGCGCTCGGCCAGCCCGGCCTGGGGGGCGATGACGCCCAGCGACATCAGGTTCGCCTGGCTCGAATCATCGATCGTCAGCGCCTTGGCGACCGCCGCGTCATGCGCCTGCGACACGATCTCGTCGAAGCCGCTGATGGTCGATTCGATCTTCAGCCGCCGGCCGCCGCCGCGCAGGTCCAGCTGCATCCACCCGCGCTGGCGGTCGCGCCGGACCGAGAAGTAGCGCAGCCGGAAGCCGTCCAGGTCGCGCCAGGCGATACGGACGCCCAGCGGGCCGTGGGCGACGACACCCTGGCTGTCGACCTCGATCACGCTGCGGTGGCGCAGCCAGGTGCGGACCAGAAAGGCCAGGAACACCAGGGCCGCGGCGGCGAAGGCGATGGCGACGATCCAGTGCATCGGCAGCAGGATCAGCGGCAGCGCGGTCAGCGCCAGCCCGGCCGCGCCGCGCGCATAGTCGCCGCCCAGTTCGGTCATGTCGTAGCGATGGGCGGTCATGGCCGGGCTCCGAACAGGGTATCGGCCTCCGGCCATGCCGCCGCCGGATGCCGGGACAGGGTCGAGAGCAGGCCGTCGAGAAAGATCCATCCTTCGCCGTCATGCGCCAAATGGTGGGTGAGGAGGCCGGTCGGCTCCTCCGGGTCTGCGACGCCGGTCCGGCGATCGGCCAGGTGCCGCAGGATCGGCGCCAGGGTGCGGCCGACGCCAGCGAAGCCGCGGGTGCCGCGCCAGTCGATCGGGTCGGCATGGGTGTTGAGCTGCGCCGGGCCGGGCCCGGCATCGCGTGCGCCGAACACGGACAGCACGGCCAGGCCGGCCTCGCCCAGCCGGGCGCGGACCCGCGGGCCGATGCGATTCCAGGGCGGCGCCAGAACCGGGCGGAAGCGGCCGCCGAACAGCGTCTCCAGCCGCGCCCGGCCGGTGACGAGCTCGGCCAGAACGGCTTCCGTCGGGCGATGGTCGCCCAGCTCGGCATTCTTCTCGCCGGCCGGCGCATGCGAACGGTGCGCCCAGCCATGCTGGATCACCGCGGCCGTCGTGCCGGCCAGCCGGTCGGCCAGGGCCGGTTCGGCCCCGGCGGGGATCACGGCCAGCGCGACCCAGCGGCCATGGCGCGCGGCCAGGGCCAGCAGCCGGTCCAGCGCCGGGGTCGGCGCCACCGCGTCGTCGTCGCGCCACCAGAAGGTCGCGCAGCGGCCTGAGGCGGCCCATCGGTCCAGCTCGGCCCGCAGCTCGGTCCAGGAATCGGGCAGGGGTGGGGCAGGGGGCTCGGCGGGCACGGGCATGGATCGGGACAATACGGGCGAAAGGGGCACTATAGCCGCAGCCCGCGGCCGCGCGGCAAGCCCCGCCTCCTGCCATGCCTCGAACGTCCACCTCACGCGGCGCTCCGTTTCTCGGCGGCGTCGCGCAGCAGGGCGGCTGCGGTCCGGGCGCCGTCCAGGGCCAGCACCGCGGGCGGCGGTGGGGGCGCCGCCATGGCATCGTCCACTGCGCTGGCCAGCCGCTCCGGCGTCAACCCAGCCTCCGGTACCACGAAACAATGGCCGCGGGCGGCCAAAAGGTCCGCCCGCCGGGTCTGCTCGGTCTCGCCGGCGGCGGCGAAGGGCACGAAGACGGCGCGGCAGCCGGCCCGCATCACATCCATCACGGTGTTGTAGCCGGCCTGGCTGACCGACAGGCGGCAGCGCGCCAGCAGGCTTGGGAAGTCCGGCCGCGCCGGCTCGACGATCACGCCGTCCGGCGCCGCCGCCTTCAGCTCCGCCACGGTGCCGGCCTGCAGGTCCGGCCCGGCCAGAAGCCGCCAGCGCGCGTCACGCTGGCCGGACAGGGCACGGGCGGCCAGCGCGGCTCGCAGCAGATCGGCCCCGACCGCGCCGCCGCCAACCGAGACGACGACCTCGTCGACGCCGTCGCCGGGCGGCGCCTCGCGGGTCGACGGCGCGCCGACATAGCCGGTGTAGCGGATCAGATGCGCGACCCGCGCGGCGGGCGGGAAGCTGGCCTCGAACGGGATCACCGCCGGGTCGCCATGCACCAGCACCAGGTCGAAAAAGGCCAGGGCGGTGTCGGCCATGGCCTCGACCTTGGCCGGGTCCTTCTTGTCCACCAGGATGTCGCGGACCGAGCAGGCGATCAGCGGCCGCGGGCTGGCGCGGCGGGCGATCTCCAGCATCGGCATCAGCTCGAAGGCGAAGGCGCGGCGGCCGAACGGGAAGGTCTCGACCAGCAGGATGTCGGGCTTCGTCCGTGCCAGCAGCGCCAGCAGCTCGGCGGCGCGGCGCTTCTTCCAGCCGGTGTCGATCGGCCTGTCCTCGGCGTCCAGCAGCGTGCGGAAGCCGGTGTCGGCCGACCGCACCGGCGGCAGCGCCACCACCTCGGCGCCACCCCAGTCGGTTGCCGGCACGTCGAAGCCGCCCTGGGCCACGGTGACGGCGAAGCCGGCCTGGCCCAGCGCCCGGGCGATCGCCGCGGCACGCCGGACATGGCCGATGCCGAGCAGATGCTGAACGTGGAAAAGAACCTTCATGCTGCCAAGGAAATGTTCAGCCGCTCGATCACCGGCGCCCCCGTAGACTCCAGCCGGAACAGATGTGCGCAGCCCCACTGCAGCCCGTCCGGCGCGTCGCCGATCATGGTCCAATCGGCGGCGGAGGCATAGAGCGCCAGGATGACGCCACGATGACAGATGGCCACGGTGTCGCGCCTTGCGGCGGCCAGCCGCAGCAGCAGCGGCGCCAGACGGGCCTGCAGCTCGCGATAGGACTCGCCGCCGGGGGCGCGGAAGTCCAGGCCCAGCGCCTCGCGCTGGGCCAGCTCCGCCGGGTCGATCCGGCTCTTGTCGGACAGGCGCAGCCCTTCCCATTCGCCCCAGTCCAGCTCGGTCAGCGCCGGCTCCGGCACCGGGTCGTGGCCCAGCAGCCGCGCCGTCTCGACGGCACGGGACAGCGGGCTGGCCAGCACCGGCCAGCCGGCGGCCCACTCCGGCAGCCGCCATTGCGCCGCCGCGGCGCGCCCGGCGTCGGACAACGGGATGTCGGCCCGGCCCTGGATGCGGCGGGCCGCGTTCCAGTCCGTCGGCGCATGGCGCAGGACGAGGAGGCGGGTCATGCCGGCGCCCGCCCGGCCACGACGCTTGTCAGGGTGCGGTCGAGGATCGCCGCGCCGGCGGCGATGCCGTGCCGGGCCAGGATGTTGGCGCGGGCGGCCTCGCCCATCGCCCGGCGCCGGGCCGGGTCGTCCAGCAGGGTGGCGACGGCCGCGGCGAAGGCGGCGGCGTCGCCGGGCGGCACCAGCAGCCCGGTCTCGCCGTCGCGCAGGATCGCGGCCACGCCGCCGCCCGAGCCTCCGGCCGCCCCGGCCACCGCCGGCAGGCCGGCCGCCTGCGCCTCCAGCAGCGCCATGCCGAAGGCCTCGTTGATGGATGGCCACACGAACACATCGGCCCCGCCCAGCGCCTCCGGCAGCGATTCGGGCGGCAGCGCGCCACGGAACACGGTGCGGGCCGGGTCGAACAGCGGCTCGATCCGCGGCCGGGCCGTGCCGTCGCCGATCACCTCCAGGGTCCAGGGCCGGTCGCCGAGCCGCCGCAGGGCCTCCGCGAGCAGCGCGTAGGACCGTTCCTTGTCGCCCTCCCGCATCATGCCGATGGCGATCAGCCGGGGCGGCTCCGCGGTCCGGCGGGGCAGGGCGGCGAAAGGGGCGGCGTCGAGGAAGGGCGGCAGCCGGACGATGCGATCCGCCGGCACCAGGGCCGACAGGCCGGCCGCGTCCCGGTCGCTGAAGGTGACCAGCGCGGCTGCCTGGCGGATCGCCGCCTCCGCGGCCCTGTGTCCGGCGGCCCACGGTCCTTCGGCCTGGCGCGGCGCGTGCGACGCCTCGGCCGCGACATAGGGGATGCCCAGCGCCGCGGCCACCGGCGGCCCCAGCCAGTCCGGCGCCTTGTGGTACAGGTGGTAGGTGAACCAGAGGTCGGGCCGGTCCGTCCCGCTGGCCTGCCAGCGCCGCACCAGCCGCTCGGCGATGCGGGCGCCCAGCGCCTCGATCCGCCCCGGCCGGGCCGGGTCCAGGCCCGGATCCCAGCTGCGCAGCCGGCTGGCGACGCGCACCTCGTGTCCGCTGCGCCGCAGCGCCTCGATCAAGAGCCGCGCCACGCGCCGGTCGCCCGACGGCACCGGATGCCCGGGCGGCTTCATCGGCGCGTAGAAGGCGACCTTCATCC
>NZ_JBCNNF010000380.1:0-6585 GCF_039594555.1 Inquilinus sp. | reverse complement strand
GAAGGTCGACACCTACCGCGCCTCCGGCGCCGGCGGCCAGCACGTCAACAAGACGGATTCGGCGATCCGCATCACCCATATCCCGACCGGCGTCGTCGTCGCCTGCCAGAACGACCGGTCGCAGCATCGCAACCGGGCCATGGCGATGGACATGCTGCGCGCCCGCCTCTACGAGCGCGAACTGAAGATCCGGGAAGCCCAGGCCGACGCGCTGAACGCCGAGAAGACCGACATCGGCTGGGGCCACCAGATCCGCAGCTACGTGCTGCAGCCCTACCAGATGGTGAAGGACCTGCGCACCGGCGTGGAGACCAGCGCCTCCTCGGCGGTGCTGGACGGCGACATCGACCAGTTCCTGGAAGCCTCGCTCGCCGCGAAGCTGAAGGGGCAGGGCGAGGACCTGCAGACAGCATAAGCCTTCCCGGAGCGGTGCCGACGGTGCCGCCCCGCCAGACCGGAATGAGACGAACAGGCCAGATCCGATGACCGAGACCATTCCGATCCTCGACGGCATCGCCGCGATCCGCGACCGCTACGACGCCTTCATCGTCGATCTGTGGGGCGTGGTGCATGACGGGGTCACGCCCTATCCAGGCGTGATCGAGTGCCTGCAGCGGCTGCGTGCCGACGGCAAGCAGGTGTGCCTGCTGTCGAACGCGCCGCGGCGGGTCGGGTCGGTGGTGCAGCGCCTGGCCCAGATCGGCGTGCCGGAGGATTGCTGGGACGCCATCCTGTCCTCGGGCGAGGCGGCGCATCTGGCGCTGGCGGCGCGCGACGACGACTTCCATCAGGCGCTGGGCGAGCGCTTCCTGCATCTCGGCCCCGAGCGCGACGCCGATGTCTATGAGGCGGTCGACGACGTCGTCCGGGTCGACCGCCTGGACGACGCCGAGTTCGTGCTGAACACCGGCATCGACGACCCCGACGAGCGGGTCGAGGACCATGCCCCGCTGCTGGAGGCCGCGGCCGCCCGCAAGCTGCCGATGATCTGCGCCAACCCGGACATCGTCGTCATCGTCGGCGGCAAGATGCAGATCTGCGCCGGCGCCCTGGCCCAGCACTACGAGACGCTGGGCGGCACCGTGTTCTATCACGGCAAGCCCCACCCGCCGGTCTATCGCCGCTGCTTCGAACTGCTGGGCCGGCCCGACCCGGCGCGGGTGCTGGCGATCGGCGACAGCTTCCACACCGATATGGCCGGCGCGGCCGCGGCCGGGATCGACGGCCTGTTCGTGATCGGCGGCATCCACGGCGCCGAGCTGCGCGACGCGGCCACCGGCCGGCCGGACGCGCACAAGCTGGCCGCCGCCGCCGAACGGCACGGGCTGCGGCCGGCGGCGGCCGTGGAGCGGCTGAACTGGGACGGCCTGATCTAACTCGCGGAGGTCGGCTTCGCCGGCGCGAATCCGACCCGAGTACTACGCCCGAGCCCCGATGACGCCTTCCAGCGCCGCGGCCAGCAGGGCCGGCGGGGTCTGGACCGAGGCGTGGACCGGCGGCTGCACCGGCGCAGGCCGGCGTGTCAGCTCACGGAAATAGCACAGCACGAACACCCGCAGGGCCCCGGTCAGGCCGCTGCCCTTGCGGGCAGCATCGATGCGGGTGCAGATCTCGTTCAAGCCGATCTGCTCACGCGCGCAGATCTCCATCAGCCCGTCCCAGAACACGACTTCCATGCGGACGCTGGTGCGTCGGCCGGCAACCGTCACATTGCGGCAGATCGACAGCGGGTCCGCATCGCGGGCAAGAGCTCCATTATGACCCATCGTCACCTTTCCGGGCCCGCTGCCCCGGACAACGGGGCCATGGGCGACATCAAATGCTCGTCATTATGTCGAATAATTACCGCTTCCGCGCAAAAAGGTGAACTGGGGATTACGCTTTTCCGTACCGATACGTTGCGCTTAGTGTCGCGGCATGGCCGCGACGGGGGGCGCTTAGTGTCGCGGCGCTGCCGCGCTCAGTATCGCGGCACGGCCGCAACATCAGCGCAGACCTCGAATTCCACCTGCACCGTGGCGTGGCCGACGCCGAAGCGGTCGCGCAGCAGTCGGGTCACCGCGCCGACCGCTTGGTCGCAATCGGCGCCCTCGCGCAGCTTGGCGTGCAGGGTCACCACCGGCCGATCCGGGGTCAGGGTCCAGGCGTGGATGTGGTGGACGTCGATCACCTCGGGCACCTCCTCGAGGATCGCCGCGCTCAGCGCCGCCTCGTCGATCCCGCCGGGCGTGCCCTCGACCAGGACATGGCCGGATTCGCGCAGGATCGACCAGGCGCTGCGCAGCACCAGCAGCGACACCAGCACCGACAGGATCGGGTCGACCGGCGTCCAGCCGGTCAGGAGGATCACCGCGCCCGCGGCCAGCGCGCCGACCGAACCCAGCAGGTCGCCCATCACATGCAGCGCGGCGCCGCGCAGGTTCAGGTTGCTGCGGTCGCCGCCCTGCAGCACCCGGAAGGCCACGAGGTTGGCGACGAGACCGGCGGCGGCGATGCCGATCATCAGCCCGCCCTCGACCGGCGCCGGCGCGGCCAGCCGGCCCGCGGCCTCGACCACGATGGCGACGACCACGGCCAGCAGCACGATGCCGTTGGCGAAGGCCGCCAGCACCTGCACCCGGCCGTAGCCGTAGGAGCGGCGGGCGTCGCGCGGCCGCCGCGCCATCCGCGCCGCCAGCCAGGCCATGGCCAGCGCCGCGGCGTCGGTCAGCATGTGCCCGGCATCGGCCAGGAGCGCCAGGGAGTTGGCGATCCAGCCGCCGCCCGCCTCCAGCACCATGAAGCCGGCGGTGATGGCCAGCGCGATCAGCAGCCGCCGCTCGCCATCCGCCCCCTCGGGCATGCCGTGATGGTGCCCGTGGTGCTGGCCCGGCCCGTGGTCATGCGCCGCATGATCGTGGCCGGATCCGGGCCCGTGCTCGTGCGGCGCCGCCCCGGCGGCGTGATCATGCGGCATTCCGACCTCCGGAGGATGCGAATCGCTCGCGCCACTCTACATCCGGCCCTGCGGCATGAAAAACCCGCCCGGATGCCGGTTGCACACCCCCTACCGCTATGTTAGATGACGGCGCGCCGAGCGTAAGGGGTGGGCCTCGGACGGCCTTTTGTTGTGCGACAGAGCCCCCCGAACATTCGGCGGTCGTGGCCTCCTGCCACGATCGAACAAACGATCGAGGGACGATCGGTGGCAGCTACAGGGTCAGGACTTTCCGGCTTCGCATCCAGCTACGCGACGGCGCTCTACGCACTCGCCGATGAGGGCAAGACGCTCGACCAGACCGCGGATGACCTCCGCGGTCTGAAGATCGCCCTGGCCGAGAGCGAGGATCTTCGCCGTCTGGTCCGCAGCCCGCTGCTGTCGCGCGACACCCAGGGCCGGGCCATGGCCGCGGTGGTGGAGCGGGCGAACGTGTCCGACCTGGTCCGTCGCTTCATCGGCCTGCTGGCGCGCAACCGCCGCCTGTTCGCCCTCGACGCCATGATCGACGCCTTCCTGGCCGAGCTGGCCCGCCGCCGCGGCGAGGTCACCGCCGACGTCACCGCCGCCACGGCGCTGACCGACCGGCAGACCGAGGCGCTGGTCGACCAGCTCAAGAAGGCCATGGGCGCCAAGGTCCAGGTCAATGTCAAAATCGATCCCGCGCTGCTCGGCGGGATGATCGTCAAAGTCGGCTCGCGCATGGTCGACAGCTCCCTGCGCACGAAACTGGCCAAGCTGCAGCTCGCGATGAAGGGGACCGTCTGATGGACATCCGTGCCGCCGAAATCTCTGCGATCATCAAGGATCAGATCGCCAATTTCGGAACCGAGGCCGACGTCGCCGAGGTCGGCCAGGTTCTGTCGGTCGGTGACGGCGTCGCCCGCGTCTACGGGCTCGACAACGTCCAGGCCGGCGAGATGGTCGAGTTCCCGGGCGGCATCAAGGGCATGGCGCTGAACCTCGAGACCGACAATGTCGGCATCGTGATCTTCGGCGAGGACCGCGACATCAAGGAAGGCGACACGGTCAAGCGGACCGGCGCCATCGTCGAGGTCCCGGTCGGCCGCGGCCTGCTGGGCCGCGTGGTCGACGCCCTGGGCAACCCGATCGACGGCAAGGGCCCGATCACCGACGCCAAGATGAGCCGCGTCGAGGTCAAGGCCCCGGGCATCATCCCGCGCAAGTCGGTGCATGAGCCGATGCAGACCGGCCTGAAGTCGATCGACGCGCTGACCCCGGTCGGCCGCGGCCAGCGCGAGCTGATCATCGGCGACCGTCAGACCGGCAAGACCGCCGTCGCCATCGACACCATCCTGAACCAGCGCGAGATCAACAAGAGCGGCGACGAGAGCCAGAAGCTCTACTGCATCTACGTCGCGGTCGGCCAGAAGCGCTCGACGGTCGCCCAGATCGTCAAGACGCTCGAGGAATACGGCGCGCTGGAATACACCATCGTCGTCGCCGCCACGGCCTCCGAGCCGGCGCCGCTGCAGTTCCTGGCGCCCTACACCGGCGCCGCGATGGGCGAGTTCTTCCGCGACAACGGCATGCACGGCCTGATCATCTATGACGATCTGTCCAAGCAGGCCGTGGCCTACCGCCAGATGTCGCTGCTGCTGCGCCGCCCGCCGGGCCGCGAGGCGTATCCGGGCGACGTGTTCTACCTGCACAGCCGCCTGCTGGAGCGCGCGGCCAAGATGAACGACGAGCACGGCAATGGCTCGCTGACCGCGCTGCCGGTCATCGAGACCCAGGCCGGCGACGTGTCGGCCTACATCCCGACCAACGTGATCTCGATCACCGACGGCCAGATCTTCCTCGAGACCGGCCTGTTCTATAAGGGCGTCCGCCCGGCCATCAATGTCGGCCTGTCGGTCAGCCGCGTCGGCTCCGCCGCCCAGATCAAGGCGATGAAGCAGGTCGCCGGCCGCATCAAGCTCGAGCTCGCCCAGTATCGCGAGATGGAGGCCTTCGCCCAGTTCGCGTCGGACCTCGACGCCTCGACCCAGAAGCTGCTGGCCCGCGGCGCGCGCCTGACCGAGCTGCTGAAGCAACCCCAGTTCAGCCCGCTCCCGGTCGAGGAGCAGGTGGCGTCGATCTTCGCCGGCGTCCGCGGCCATCTCGACAGCGTCCCGACCAACCGGGTGCAGGATTTCGAGAAGGGCCTGCTGGAGTCGCTGCGCGACGACGGCAAGGCGATCCTCGAGGACATCCGCAACGAGAAGCAGATCTCGCCGGCGAATGAGGAGAAGCTGACCAGCTTCATCGTCAACTACGCCAAGACCTTCGTCTGATCGGCGGTCGTTCCCTCCACATCGATTGAAGGCGGGGCGCCATGCCGTCGTTGAAGGACCTCAGGAACCGGATCACCAGCGTCAAGTCGACGCAGAAGATCACTGCGGCCATGAAGATGGTCGCGGCGTCGAAGCTGCGCCGCGCCCAGGAGCAGGCCGAGGCCGGGCGGCCCTATGCCGACCGGATGGAGCGGATGCTGACCGGCCTGGCCGCCGTCGCCAAGACGGCGGGCCAGGGCCCGAAGCTGATCGCCGGCACGGGCAAGAGCGACGTGCACCTGCTGCTCGTCATCACCTCCGACCGCGGCCTGGCCGGCGCGTTCAACGCCACCGTGCTGCGTGAGACGCGCAAGCAGATCCGCGAGCTGCAGGGCCGCGGCAAGACGGTGAAGCTGTTCACCGTCGGCCGGAAGGGCCGTGACAACCTGCGCCGCGACTACGCCAACCTGATCGTCGAGAGCGTCGTCGACATCGGCCGGCCGAAGCTGGGCTTCGCCGATGCCAACGGCATCTCGGACCGGATCCTGGCGATGTTCGAGGGCGGCGAGTTCGACGTCTGCTCGGTCGTCTACAACAAGTTCAAGTCGGCGATCGCGCAGATCATCACGGTGCAGCAGCTGGTGCCGGTGGCGCTGCCGGCCGTGGCCGAGGATACGGCCTCGAACATCGTCTACGAGTTCGAGCCGAGCGAGGAGCAGATCCTGGCGGAGCTGCTGCCGCGCAACCTGGCGATCCAGATCTACAAGGCGCTGCTCGAATCCGCCGCCTCCGAGCAGGGCGCGCGCATGACCGCGATGGACAATGCGACGCGCAACGCGGGCGACATGATCAAGCGGCTGACGCTGGTCTACAACCGGACCCGCCAAGCCTACATCACCAAGGAGCTGATCGAGATCATCTCGGGCGCCGAAGCCGTCTAACGGCGCCCCGCTGATCCACCGATCGCTTGAAGACAGTTCGAGGAGCGTGAGCACCATGGTCGAGACCCAGACCGGAAGCAATGTCATCGGCCGCATCAGCCAGGTTCTGGGCGCCGTGGTGGACGTCCAGTTCGATGGCGAACTGCCGGCCATTCTGAACGCCCTGACCACCGAGATCGGCGATCGCAAGCTGGTGCTCGAGGCGGCGCAGCATCTCGGTGAGAACACCGTGCGCTGCATCGCCATGGATTCGACCGACGGCCTGGTCCGCGGCGCCAAGGTGCTCGACACCGGCAACGCCATTTCGGTGCCGGTCGGCCCGGAGACGCTGGGCCGCATCATGAACGTGATCGGCGAGCCGATCGACGAGCGCGGCCCGATCGCCGCCAAG
>NZ_JBCNNF010000038.1:0-28363 GCF_039594555.1 Inquilinus sp. | reverse complement strand
GTTCCAGATCATGAGCCGGGTGTCGATCCGGCCGATCGCGGATTGGGCTGCAGCCGCCACAGCAGGGGACGGATTCGGGATGCCGGACAGCAGCGCCCGTGCCTCCTGGTCGCCGCGGGCGGCGACAGTGTCGATCGCCGGCAGCAGCGCGTCGTCGGCGCCGCCCTTGGCCAGCAGGATGGCGGCGCGGGCCTCGGCGAAGGCCTGCTTCACCGCCGGATCGGTCTCGCGCGCCAGCGCCGCCTCCAGCGCCGGCAGCGCCTTGTCGTCGCGCGACTTGAACACCGCGGCAGCGGCGTCCAGCCGCTTGGCCGGGTCGGGCGCCAGCAGGGTCAGCGACCCCATCGCCGCGTCGATCGCCCGCCGCACCCGGTTGTTGACCCGGATCGGCTTGCCGCCCGCCGGGGCCTCGGTGAGCGCGGCGCCGGTGGCGGCGTCGACATAGCCGCCGGCCTCGGTCTTGATCGCCACCGCGCCGGGCGCCGCGATCAGCCGTCCGGCGGCCAGCGCCTCCAGCACCGCCGGCGCCTGCGCATCGCCCGAGGCGGCCACCCCATCCACCCCGGCGGCGATGTCGTCGTAGTTGCTCGACGCGAACCGCGCCAGCACCTCGGCCGGGATCTCGGCCTGGGCGGGGAGCGGGAGGATCAGGAGAAAGGCCAGAGCAGTCAGAACCAACAGAGTCCCCCCTCCCCTCGCGGGAGGGGGGTAGGGGGAGGGGGTTGCCGCAGCAAAGACCCGAGCTGCCCGTCGCACTCCGAAGAGGCCGCGGCGGACAAGCCTGCACAATCCGACAAGGACCTGCTTTGATGGCACGAGCCCCCTCCCCCTACCCCCCTCCCGCAAGGGGAGGGGGGATTGGTTTGTGCTGTCCGCCCAATGCTTTGCGGCCATTCGAAGCCCGATCATCACAGCCTGCGATTGAATGCCGGGAAGCGCCCCCGCGCCTCCCGGCTTCCCCTCCATCCCTTGATTACGACCCCGACCCGCCGCACTTGCCGGTCTTGACGTTGAAGTTCCCGCAGGAGAGCGGCTTGCGCCAATCGGAGATCAGGTCCTTCGAGCCTTCGAGGTAGTCGGACCACTCGTCGCCTACGACCTCCGGCGTCTCCGACACCGTCTGGATCTGGCCGTCGGCCTGGATCTCACCGATCAGCACCGGCTTGGTGATGTGGTGGTTCGGCATCATGGTGGCGTAGCCACCGGTCAGGTTCGGCACGGTCACGCCGACCATGGCGTCGATCACCTTATCCGGGTCGGTGGTGCCCGCCTTCTCGACCGCCTTCACCCACATGTTGAAGCCGATGTAGTGGGCCTCCATCGGGTCATTGGTGGTGCGCTTGTCGTTCTTGATGAACGCGTGCCACTTGGCGATGAAGTCCTTGTTCTCCGGCGTGTCGACGCTCTCGAAATAGTTCCAGGCGGCCAGGTGGCCGACCAGCGGCGCGGTGTCGATGCCGGCCAGTTCCTCCTCGCCGACCGAGAAGGCCACGACCGGGATGTCGGTCGCCTTGATGCCCTGGTTCGCCAGTTCCTTGTAGAACGGCACGTTGGCGTCGCCGTTGACGGTCGAGACCACGGCGGTCTTCTTGCCGGCCGACCCGAAGCTCTTGATCTTGCCGACTTCGGTCTGCCAGTCGGAGAAGCCGAACGGCGTGTAGTTGACGCTGATGTCCTCGGGCGCCACGCCCTTGGCCTTGAGATAGGCTTCGAGGATCTTGTTGGTGGTGCGCGGATAGACGTAGTCGGTGCCTTCCAGCACCCAGCGCTTCACCCCCTCCTCGTTCATCAGGTAGTCGACCGCCGGGATCGCCTGCTGGTTCGGCGCGGCACCGGTGTAGAAGATGTTGCGCGAGCTTTCCTCGCCCTCGTACTGCACCGGGTAGAACAGGATGCCGTCGAGCTCCTCGAACACCGGCAGCACCGACTTGCGCGACACCGAGGTCCAGCAGCCGAAGGTGGCCGCGACCTTGTCGACCGAGATCAGCTGCCGCGCCTTCTCGGCGAAGAGCGGCCAGTCCGACGCCGGGTCGACCACCACCGCCTCCAGCTTCTTGCCGAGCAGACCGCCCTTCTTGTTCTGCTCGTCGATCAGCATCAGCATGACGTCCTTCAGCGTGGTCTCGCTGATCGCCATGGTGCCGGACAGGGAATGCAGGATGCCGACCTTGATGGTGTCCTCGGCCCGGGCGGCGGTCGACACCGCCAGCCCCATGGACACCGCCAGCGCGGCGCCGATCACCCAATGCTTCTGCGACAATGCCATCGTGAACCCCCGGATCGCGCTTGATTGCGTTCGCCTTGCATCCGCCGCGACGCAAGTTCCGGGCCAGCCGCGAAACTCCCCGAATTTCGCTGCTTATGCAATCAGCAACTTCTCATTCTGCCTATTAAATGACCAATGCCGCAGAACGCATCAGCGTTCACCGACTTTCCACCCTCCGCGTCCCGGCCGGCACTTGATGGTCGGGGTTGGGCCGACCGCGCCCCTGATGGCGGCTTCGATCGCAGGCTCATGGAGTTGGTCAAAGGGTTTCCCGGCCGGGTGGCGGCCGTCGCCGCCCGCGGCGTGCGCGATCGCGATCCGCTCGGGTGACCTACGCCGGCAGCGACAGCAGGTAGCTGGCGTCAAGGCGGCGCTCGTCTACGACTCCGCAGCCTCGATATGCCAGGGCATGTTTGGCGACGATGCACAAAGCAAAGAAGCCCTCGTCTTGCGACGAGGGCTTTGGGGTATTGTTGGTTGCGGGGACACGCAACCAACGATTCTTGCGACTGGCGGTGGCAACGGTCTCCAGACCAGCGGCGTGACAGGCAGTCGGGAGTGAGCTCGACCAGAGAAGAGCAGTGCGGCTTCTCGCGTCACCTTCCGAGGGCCTGCCGAATCGGCGCTGAGAGCAGAGCGCTTTGAGTTGCAGCACGCGACGGGCCGGAGCAGGGCGCCGAGACGACCAAGCATAAGGCGGTCGTCTCCGCGCCACCGAGATGCCGACCGTGGTGGCGGCTCGCGCCGAGGTTGGCCGGCCTATCCCTTCGCGGCGGGCCCGGCTTTATCCGCCAACTGCTGCCGGGCCATTTGCTCCAGAGCGTCCATCTTGCGGGCCAGACGATGCGCTGAAAGCCGGACACCGTGCGCTCCCAGTTCGCGCCGGACCTCGCGGATGATGGCCGACCCCTCTCCTTGCTCGACACCCGCGGCAACAAGATCTGCCGCATAAGCATCAGCGGCAGCTCCCGCGAGCCCGATGAGCTCGGCTATCCAGAAGCCCAGCAGGCGGTTGCGACGCGTCCGGATCCTGAACGCCATGTCTTCGTCGTGCTGGAAGGCGGCCTCGATCGCCTGCTCCCTTGAGTCCAAAGTCGTCATGGTTTCTCCCTTCACCCCTGCTGCGGCCGCCCGGCTCCGCGGCGTGGCCTCCGATCCCCAAGCATGAGGACCGCAGGGCCAGTGCAGCCTTGATTCCGATCAAAGTCCGCTCCGCCATCTTGACCTGGATCAAGGCCTGGCTTCGCCCATCGCTGCATCGTGGCGCCAGGCAGGAGGTGAACATGTCGTTCCTGGCTCGTCTGATCCTCGCTGTCGCGGGAGCGATCGCGGCAGTCTTCATCGCCCGGGAAGCCCCCAGTTTCGGCATCCTCCAGGCTTTCATCGGCATGCTGCTGATCGTCGCGGTGGTCGGCGCATTGGCGCTGCGGCGCTAGGACCGGGGAGGCAAGCGCATGTGGACCGCAATCTGGGCCCTGACCGTTGCTCTGATCCTCCCATTCGGCCTCGTCGTCGGGACGTGGCTGGAGGACGAAGCGGATGAGCTTGCCGCTCCTTCCCTCCAACTCCCTTCGCAGCGGTCCGAAGGGCAGCCGCCGCGGTGCTGACGCCGCTGGTCCGGCATCACCGCCTCCCCCGCCCCGGAGGCGGCTCCCGAAGGAGTCCTCATGGAACGTCCGCTCTCTGCCTCGGCGCTGCCGGCCGGAATTTACGCCCAAAGGCAAGCCAGCCCGCATGCGGAGGCCGATGTCCGCTGGTTCGAGGCGATCGGCCTGGATGACGTCCCGCTGGTCGGCGGCAAGAACGCCTCGCTCGGTGAACTCTATTCGGCGATGTCGCAGGACGGGATCGCCGTCCCGAACGGCTTCGTCCTCACGGCAGCCCTATATCGCGATGTGCTGACGCAGGCCGGGGCCTGGGATCCACTCCATCGTGTCCTCGACGGACCAGACCCGCGGCGGGTCGACATTCTGGCCGAGCGGGCCGCCGAAGCCCGCAGGATCGTGTACGACGCCATGGGGGATGCGCGCATCGGCCGTCTCGTCGCGGAGAACTATCGGCGCCTGGAGGACCAGTATGGTCCACGTGTGGCGGTTGCCGTCCGCAGCTCCGCGACGGCCGAGGACCTCCCGAACGCCAGTTTTGCCGGGCAGCACGAAAGCTTCCTGAACATCCGCGGTGCAGACGCCTTGTTCGAGGCCGCCCGCCGCTGCTTCACGTCGATCTTCACCGATCGCGCCATTGTCTACCGACACGACAACGGCTTCGACCACTTCAAGGTGGCCCTCTCGGTGGGGATCATGAAGATGGTCCGGTCCGACCGGGCCTCGAGCGGCGTGATCTTCACCCTCGACACCGAGTCCGGCTTCCGCGACGTCGTCTTCGTCACCGGCGTGTACGGCCTTGGCGAAACCATCGTGCAGGGCCAGGTCGACCCCGACGAGTTCTATGTTCACAAACCGACCTTCCGCACCGGTCAACGGACGGTGCTGAGCCGCAGGCTGGGCCGCAAGCAGCGGAAGCTGATCTATGCCGGCCGCCCCGGGGCCGGGACGACCACCGACGTTGCGGTGAAGCCGTCCGACCGGGCGCGCTTCTGCATCTCGGATGCGGAGGTGCTGCAGCTCGCCGAACAGGCGATGCTGATAGAGGACCACTATTCGCAACGTGCGGGCCACCCGACGCCGATGGACATCGAATGGGCGAAGGACGCCGAAGACGGGCGGCTCTACATCATCCAGGCCCGCCCGGAGACGGTGGCATCGAGACGCACACCCGGGGTCCTGGAGACACATCTGCTGAAGGAACGGGGCCGCGTTCTCGTGACCGGCCGCGCCGTGGGCGAGAGGATCGCGACCGGCCCGGCCCGCATCATCGCCGACAGAAAGGATCTGGAGCGCTTCCAGCCCGGCGAGATCCTGGTCGCCCGTTCGACCAGCCCGGATTGGGAGCCGGTGATGAAGATCGCCGGCGCCATCGTCACGGATCAGGGCGGGCGCACCTGCCATGCCGCGATCGTGGCCCGCGAGCTCGGCCTCCCCGCGATCGTCGGCACGATCGGCGCGACGCAGGTCCTGTCCACGGGCACCAAGATCACCGTGTCCTGCGCCGAAGGCGAAACGGGATTTGTCTATGAAGGCGTTCTGCCGTTCGAGGTGGCGACCACCGCGATCGACGAGATCGGAATGCCGCACACCGCTGTCATGGCCAATCTCGGGAACCCGGAGCTCGCCTTCCGCACGGCGATGCTGCCGAATGCCGGCGTCGGGCTGGCGCGGATGGAGTTCATCATCAGCGAACAGATCGGCGGCCACCCCATGGCTTTCGCCCACCCGGAACGCGTGGCATCCAAGTCGGCCCGCCGGACGATCGAACGGCTGGCGCGCGGCTATTCCGATCCGTCCGAGTTCTTCGTCGAGAGGCTGTCGGAAGGCCTGGGCACCCTGGCGGCCGCCTTCCATCCGAAGCCGGTGCTGGTGCGCTTTTCGGATTTCAAGACGAACGAGTATGCCGGCCTGCTGGGCGGCAGCGGCTTCGAGCCGGAAGAACCCAACCCGATGATCGGCTTCCGCGGCGCGTCACGCTACGCCCACCCCGCCTATGCCGACGGCTTCGCCCTGGAGTGCCGGGCCATCCGCCGCGCCCGGGAAGACATGGGGCTGGCCAATCTGCACGTGATGGTGCCGTTCTGCCGACGGGAGGAAGAGGCGCGCCGGGTGCTCGACGCCATGGCGAAGCACGGGCTCGAGCGCGGCAAGTACGGCCTCGAGATCCATCTGATGTGCGAAATCCCGAACAACGTGATCCGGATCGACGCCTTCTCGGCGCTGTTCGACGGCTTCTCCATCGGCTCCAACGACCTCACCCAGCTGACGCTGGGCGTCGACCGGGATTCCGCGACTGTCGCCTTCGATTTCGACGAATGCGATCCGGGCATGCTCGAGATGTTGCGCCTTGCCGTGACGGGCGCCAAGCGCAACCGCCGGCATGTCGGAATCTGCGGCGAAGCGCCGGCCAACCATCCGGACATCGCCCGATATCTCACCGGACTCGGGATCGATGCGATCAGCGTCAACCCGTCCAGCCTGCTGCAGACCATCATGATCGTGCGGGAGGCGGAGAGCGAGCTGTCGACGCCCTCGGATTGATCCCGCGTGGCAAGGTGAGGAACTTCGTCTCGGCTGTCAGGGGGAACGTGTCAAATCCCTGCCGATCTGCGCGCTCGTCGTCTCAACGACGTGTCCGAAGCGCCTTGCGATGGATCAAGGCCAGCCCGCCGGAACAGCGGGATCGTGCCACGCGGCAACGGCATCGCGAGGATCGGCCATGGACATCAAGAAAGAGCATCACATCAACTTCTGGTATGTGATCGGCTCGATCCTGGCGATCCTGCTGGTGCAGAATCTTCTGACCCAGTCCAGCCGCGTCGAGACCATCCCCTACTCCGCCTTCCTGGACCTGGTCCGCGATGGCAAGGTCACCGATCTCGTCATAGGCCCGACCCGGATCACGGGGAGCTATCGCGAGCCGCGGGCAGGAAAGCCGCAGGAGTTCACGACAGTCAGGGTCGAGCCGGACCTGTCGGAGGCGCTGGCCAAGTCCAACGTCACCTTCTCGGGCGAGCCCGAGCCCGGCCTTTTCGAGACGGTCCTCGGCTGGCTGCTTCCCACGGTCGGCTTCATCCTTCTCTGGCTGTTCCTGGTGCGCCCTCTTACCCTCGGCCAGGGTGCGGGCGGGCTGCTGTCGATCGGCAAGAGCCGGGCGAAGGTCTATGTCGAGCAGGATGTCGGAGTCCGTTTCGCTGACGTCGCCGGGGTGGACGAAGCCAAGGAAGAGCTCACGGAGGTCGTGGCGTTCCTCAAGGATCCGGCCGGCCATGGCCGCCTGGGGGCCCGGGTGCCCAAGGGCGTATTGCTGGTCGGCCCGCCGGGCACCGGCAAGACGCTGCTGGCCCGCGCCGTCGCCGGCGAGGCGGGCGTCCCCTTCTTCTCGATCTCGGGTTCGGAATTCGTCGAGATGTTCGTCGGGGTCGGCGCCGCCCGCGTCCGCGACCTGTTCGAGCAGGCCCGCCAGAACGCTCCCGCCATCGTCTTCATCGACGAGCTGGATGCGCTGGGCCGGGCCCGGGGGGCCTTCTTCCCGGGCGGTGGCCATGACGAGAAGGAGCAGACGCTCAACCAGCTCCTGGCCGAGCTCGACGGTTTCGATCCGTCCGTCGGGGTGGTCTTGCTGGCCGCCACGAACCGGCCGGAGATCCTGGACCCGGCCCTCCTCCGTGCCGGCCGTTTCGACCGGCAGATCCTGGTCGACCGGCCGGACAAGAAGGGGCGCATCGACATCCTCCAGGTCCATATCCGGAAGATCAAGATCGCCACCACCGTCTCGATCGAGGCGGTCGCCGCCCTGACCCCGGGCTTCACCGGGGCGGATATCGCCAATCTCGTGAACGAGGCCGCACTCCTGGCCACGCGTCGCAACGCCGGCTGCGTGACCTTCGAGGACTTCACCCAGGCGATCGAGCGCATCGTCGCGGGGCTGGAGAAGCGGAACCGCCTTCTCAATCCGCATGAGCGGACCGTGGTCGCGCATCACGAGATGGGCCATGCCATCGTGGCCATGGCGACGCCCGGCGCCGATCCGGTGCAGAAGATCTCGATCATCCCGCGCGGGATCACCGCCCTCGGCTACACCATGCAGCGGCCGATCGAGGACCGTTTCCTCATGGATCGCTCCGAACTGGCCAACCGGATGGCCGTGCTGCTCGGCGGGCGCGCCGCCGAGAGCCTGGTCTTCGGCGAGATCTCCACCGGCGCGGCCGACGACCTGGCCAAGGCTACCGACATCGCACGGAACATGGCGGCCCGGTTCGGCATGGTTTCTGGGCTGGGGCAGGTCGCCTACGAGACCGAACAGGCGACCTTCCTCGGCGGTTCGGCGGAGACGGGCTGGCAGCCGCGCCGGTATGGCGAGGCGACGGCAGAGGCGATCGACGCGGCGATCCGCAGCCTGATCGACACGGCCTTCCGGCAGGCGACGTCGGTCTTGACGGCCAACCGCTCGCTGCTGCTCCAGGCTGTCGCCGAGTTAATGGCCAAGGAGACCATCGCCGGCGCCGACCTCGACGCCATCGCCGCGAAGGTGGCGGCGACACCCGACGGGGCGAAACCCAAGGCGATCGCCGCCGTCACAACACCGTGATCCCTCCGAGATCGAACCCATGAAGCCGATTGTCTGCCTGACTCCCAATCCGGCCCTCGACGTTTTCACCGCCGTCACGGAACTGGTGGACCAGCACAAGATGCGCTGCGATCCGGAGATGGAGCAGCCTGGCGGCGGCGGTATCAATGTCGCCCGTGTCGTCCGGCGGCTGGCGGGCGACGCCATCGCAATCCATCCGACCGGAGGCCCTTATGGCCAGCGGCTCGACCGCCTGCTCGATGCGGAGGGAGTCCCGAGGGAGAGCGTGCCGATCGGCGGCGTGACGCGCTTCAGCTTCATGGTCCGCGAGACGAGCGGCGGCAGGCAATACCGCTTCGTGCTGCCGGGCCCGACGATCTCGGACCACGAGGGCACCCGGATTCTCGCGCGCTTCGAGCAGTTGGTCTCGGAGGGAACGATCGCCGTCGGAAGCGGCAGCCTGCCGCCCGGCTTGCCCGCGGATTTTTACGGCCGCGCGGCGCGCATCGCCGCGCGTCGGCATGCCCGCTTCGTGCTCGACACATCCGGGGCAGCGCTCGCCGCGGCGCTGCGCGACGGGGTCTATCTGGTCAAGCCGAGCCTTCGGGAGCTCGAGACGATCGCGGGCCGGACCTTCGCGTCGCAGGCGGAGGCTGTCGCCTTCTCCCGCGAAATGGTGGCCCGCCGGGTCGCGGAAATCGTGGTGGTCTCCCTCGGCCCGGCCGGCGCCGTCCTGGTGACGGACCGGACATGCCGGCATCGGCCGGCTGTGGAGGTGGCGGCTGGAGGCACCGTCGGCGCGGGGGACAGCCTGGTCGGCGGGATGCTGACGGCGCTTTCCCGCGGGTGGTCCGTCGAGGACGCATTTGCCTACGGGATGGCGGCCGCCGGTGCCACGATTCTCGCCCCCGGGACCGCCCTCTGCGACCGCGCCACGACGGACCGGATCTACACCGCCCTGGCAGCATCGCCATCACCCGACATCGACTTCGGCGGAAACGTGATGGCCGTCAATTCCGCACGTCCCGGGACAGCATAGGCCGCGTCGACCTGTGCGCTCATGCGATGCGCCCCCCCGGTCAGTGGCCATGCCGCGCATGCCGGATCTTTGATGCAAAGGAGGCCCAGTGGGACCGAAGCACGGTATCAGCACACCCCAAATCGTGGCGATGGGCGCATCGGCCGGCGGCATCGACGCGATATCGCGTTTGCTGGGTGATCTGCCTGCTACCCTGGCCGCGGCAGTCCTTGTCGTTCTTCACCGGCCGGCGGAAGGGGTCAGCCATCTTGCCGAGATCCTCGCCCGGCATACGAAGCTCGTCGTCAAGGTGGCTCAGGAGGGAGATCCCCTCAACCAGGGGGTTTGCCTCATTGGAATGCCGGACCGGCATCTGCTCGTGGGACCGGATCTCCGCATTCACTCATGGCCGGACGGCTTCTACCGGACCCACAATATCGACCTGCTGTTCAACTCGCTGGCCTGCTGCGCAGGAGATCACACCGTCGGTGTCATTCTCTCCGGCCTCCTCAAGGATGGCGTGGCGGGACTCAGGGCGATCAAGGAGGCGGGGGGCATGGCGCTCGTCCAGAGTCCAGACGACGCGGAATATGCCGAATTGCCTGAGAATGCGATAAAGTACGTTGGTCGAGTTGACCTGATCGATACAGCCGCGGGGCTTGCACGCGCTATCCAACGGATCATCGAGAGCAAATCATCAAAGACTATCGAGGCGACTTTTTAGCAAATCATACGCTTCAATAAGATTAATCAACATCCTATTGGCTAATGTCGGATCTTCACCGTCCTCCAAAATTTTTTCTATAATTTTTCTTTGCTTATCAATCAAAGTCAAATTGATCGAAATTCTCTCTTCGACTATCGCAACCCGCTCCTCCTTGATACCATACTTATCCTCTTCCTGAATCAGGAGTCTCAACAGAACATCTCGGACGCCCGGATCCTCCTCGAATAGGAGTCGAGAGTGAAATTTCTCAATATTCTGCCGTATAATAAAATGTTGCGGGCACATCGGAAGCCTCCCTCAGTGCATCGGCAGAGCCGGCATCGTCTGCGCGCTCCTTCCGCTTAACCCTCCATCTCAAGGATGTCCGAAAACTGCAACTCACAAAAGGACCAATCGCAGGATAATTTTCTTGTCAGAATCAGGCAATGGACCGTCGCAATGGCAACGGGGACGTCATGCGACCGGTCGATCGGTCGGCATGGCACCGGCATCGGCTCTCCGGTCCCTCAGAAGGATCCCGACAGTCGGCGCGGCCTCACCCTCGACGCCCATCCGGTTGCGGATGGGCCGCGATCGGAGCGGCCTCCAAGGCGACGGCAGATCAGCGGAACACCAGGACCGGGATCTCGCAGTGCGTCAGCACCTTCTGCGTCTCGCTGCCGAGGACGAGGGCGGAGACGCCGCGGCGCCCATGGGACGCCATGGCGATGAGGTCGCAGCCACGCGCATCGGCGACCTCGATGATGGCATCGTAGGGGTGCTCGTCCTCGATGACGACCGGGTCGAGCGGCACGCCCAGCTCCTGCGCCAGAGCCGCTCCTGCGGCCAGCAAGTCCCGGCCACGCTGCTGCATCGCTTCGGCGTACTCGGACTCGGTCAATGAGAGCTGGAGCGGTTTCAGGCTGAACACACTGAACGGCTCGGTCACCGTCACCAGCGTCACCTGTGCGCGGAAGCCGTTGGCCAGGCGAATGCCGCGGTCGACAGCCTGTTCGGCCAGCGGCGACCCGTCCGTCGGGATCAGGATGTGCTTAAACATGTCTTCTCCAATCTGCGGGTCACAGCCCGCGCCGTCCGGCGGCCGCCCGGCCGCGCGGCTAATCCTCGCCCCCGGCTCCCCCGCCCATGGCATCGTCGAGCCGGCTCTTCTGGTCGTCGCTCAACTGGGCATAGAGGGCGTCGAAGGCGGGACAGATGATCGCGAAGGCCAGGAGCATCGCGTCGACCTCCCTGGGCAATTCCTCCGGCTCGTCCGATGGACCGGCCCAGCAGGCCGCGCGCATCGTGTCCTGGGCCTGCTGCACGGCCAGCTCGAGCGCATTGAAGGCCTCGCGCTGGGCTTCCGTCGGCCTGACGGCAGCCCTGATCCTGGCCAGATCCTGGGCGGCACCGTCGCCGAGCCAGTAGCCGCAGGCCGCCATGCCATGCGGGTCCGGAAGGACTTCGGTGTGATCACCGGGGCCGCCTGGCGCATCGACGGATGCGGCCGCGATCGATCCGCTGCCCAGGACGAGGAGGCCTGCCAGGGTCGCCGCCTGCAGAAATCGGATCATGGATGCCGTCGACATGGGGATATCTCCGGTGACCGGCGCCGCTCATCTGATGCAAGGCCGGATGCGCTCTCGCGCCGCCTTACTGACGGCTCTCATCGCCGATAGACGCCGACGAGCTCCGCCTCGGCGATGGCGAGGCGGCGAGCCGCGCGCTCGACGTCCCGGCAGCTCGGCTCGCGCGACAGCCGCAGCCGCTCGGCCGACAGGGCGTAGAGGCGGAACCGGTAATGGTGGGCCGATCCCCGAGGCGGGCACGGCCCGCCGTAACCGGCATGGCCGAAATCATTCTTGGCCTGCCGGATGCCTCGGACGGCGTTCACCTGCGGCAGGCCTTCGGCGAGGGCGGCCTGTTCGCGCGGGATGTCATAGACCGCCCAATGACGCCACGGCTGCCCGGGGGTGTCGGGATCCTCGCAGACGAGGGCAAAGCTCCGGGTCTCCGAAGGAGCGTCCTGCCAGGCGAGCGGCGGGGACAGATTCCCTCCATCCAGGCCGCATTCCGGGGGAATTTCGGCACCATCCGAAAACAAGGGCGAGCTGATCTTCATGCGAACCATCTCCATCGGCGGAGCCGACCAGAGGGATCGAAGCCGACGGGAGCAAACTCGGGCCCGGCCGGCACCTTCCAGCCGGGATGGGAGACGCGGCGCTGTCCTGCCGCCCTTCCGAGCCAGGAGACCCGACCGAGGTGATGAAGACGCTAGAGGAGAGCCGAGCCCGTCACCTTGATCCAGGTCAAGGTCGCCCGCGGCCTCGCGGCCTAGCGTTTCGCATCCTGTATTCGGAGGTCGGCGATGAACACGGACAAGAACCTGCAGCACCTGGTCTTCGACGAGCTCGACTACGAGCCGAGCGTCAACGCGGCGGAGATCGGCGTCGCGGTCCGGGACGGCGTGGTCACCCTGTCGGGGCAGGTCTCCACCTATGCCCAGAAGCTTGCCGCCGCCGAGACCGCCCTCAGGGTGAAGGGCGTCAAGGCGGTGGTCCAGGACATCTCGGTTCGCCTGCCGGGCGACCAGAAGCTTTCCGACGAGGAGATCGGCAAGCGCGCCGTCGCCGCCTTGCAGTGGCACAGCAGCCTGCCGGCCGATCGCGTCCATGTCACCGTCGAGCACGGCGTGGTCCGGCTGACCGGTGACCTCGACTGGCAGTGCCACAAGCGCGAGGCGGAGCACGCGGTCCAGGCGCTGAAGGGTGTCGTCGCGGTGATCAACGCCGTCCGGGTCAAGCCGGCGCACCGCATGGCCTCCGTGCCCGAGGTCCGGAAGGAGATCGAGGCGGCGCTCAAGCGGAGTGCCGACCTCGACGCATCGAGGATCATTGTCGCGGCCTCGGACGGGAAGATCTCCCTGTCAGGCACCGTTCGCGCCGGCTTCGAGCGCAATGCGGCCGAGGCGGCGGCGTGGTCGGTGCCCGGCGTCATCGAGGTCGAGGACCGGATCGAGATCCGGCCGTAGCGACGCCGCGTCGCTCCTCATGATCCCCCGAGCTTTCGCACCACAGGTGCCGAGGCTGCGCCGCGACGCCGATAGCCTCACAGGTTCTTGGACCGTGGAGACGCCCTCGTCCGGACCTGCCTCGATGTCGTCGCCGCAGCCTGACCATGGAGGTTTCCCATGTCCTATCGAGATATCCTGGTGTTCCTCGACGCCACCTCTGACACGCCGGTCCGGCTCGAACTCGCGGTCACCCTTGCCCGCCAGCACGGCGCCCGTCTGCTCGGGGTCGATGTCAGCACGCCTTCTGCCTTCGACGGGCAATGGAAGGACTCGGCGGCCGGCCTGCAGGACCTGTTCCTGTCTCAGCTCGATCGCGCCGGTCTCAACGGCGAGTTTCGCATCGCGGACCGCGACACGGGTGCCTGGAAGGCGCTGTATGCCCATTTTGCCGACCTGGTCATCGCCACCCAGCGGCACGAGACGAACGCCGACCTCGTCCTGCCGGCCGTCCCCGAGGAGGTTCTGCTCTCTGCCGGAGTGCCCGTCCTGATCCTGCCGCCCGGCTGGCGGCCGCGGCCGGTCGGCAAGACCATCGTGCTGGCCTGGAACGCGAGCCGGGAAGCCACCCGCGCGGCGCATGACGCGCTGCCGTTGCTGTCCCGTGCGGAGAAGGTGGTCCTGTTCGAATTCGCGCCGCAGGCGGACAGGCTGGACTCCGCCCCCCGCCTGATGGCGGACCATCTGCGGCGGCACGGCGTCGAGGTCGAGTCGTTCACCTGGCCCGACGCGGGCGACAGTTCGCCGGTGGACGCCCTGTTCGCCTGTCTGGATCAGGAGGACGCCGACCTCATCGTTTCCGGCGCCTTCGGCCATTCTCCCATGGCCGAAGCCCTCCTCGGGGGCGTCAGCCGGGACCTGATCCGGAACGTTTCGATGCCCATACTGATGTCTCACTAGCGGCGGAACCGGAGGGGCGAGATTCAAAGGGCAGCCCCTCGGGTGTCCTTTCACATGGCGGCATCAACTCCGCCGACACCTGATCGCAGCGGCCGGGGCGGATCCACGACCCGAAGGCTTGCTCTCACCGGCCGGCTTCATCCTGACCTCGTTGAGCAGCCCGACGACGCCCCAGATGCCTCTCGCGACGGCCTCGGCCTGATAGCGCTCGAGCTGGCTTCGAGCACGGCCCGAGAGCGTCACGACACCGCCCTTCACCGCGACCGAGAGATCGCCGGCGTCGAACCGGCGATCGCCCTGGAGAGCCTGCTCGACCTGGTACTTGATCTCGCTGTCGGACTTCATCGCATCTCTCCGAACATCTCTGGTGTTGACTTCGATCTTCAGCGGACGATCACACAGGTGCAGGGGGCGAGATGGGCCACCTTGTGGCTCACGCTTCCCAGCAGCAGGCCCTGGAGGTCCCCCAAGCCGCGACTGCCGATTACGATGAGGCCGGCACCGCGCTCCTTTGCCGTCTCGACAATCCGTCGAGCGGGATCTCCCTCCGCCACC
Organism: Inquilinus sp.; assembly: GCF_039594555.1. Taxonomy (GTDB): domain Bacteria; phylum Pseudomonadota; class Alphaproteobacteria; order DSM-16000; family Inquilinaceae; genus Inquilinus. Next base: position 13,671 of record NZ_JBCNNF010000038.1, on the reverse strand, counting down.
AGGCTCTGGACCCGCGGTGCGCCGCACTCCTGCGCATAGCGGGCGCCCTCCGCGGCGATGCGCTCGGCCTCGCCGCGGAACATGTCGGCCTCGGTGACACGGATGTTCTCGACGCGCTCGAACTGCTTGAGGCCCTGGGTCACGACCTCACTGCCGTGGGTCTGCTGGACGTGCAGCACCAGAAGCTCTCCAAGCTTCTCCCGGGCGAGCTCTGCGGCGAATTCGATGGCCTTTTGGGCGGCGTCCGAGCCGTCGGTGGCGCACAGGATCAGATAGCGTTTCATGGTGTCTGACTCCGGAACGGTGTCAGCGCATTCCAGAGCGGTCGAAGATGACCAGCATTGACCCAAATCAACGGCCGGCACCGCATCTCACCCATCATCCGGCAGGATTGAGCGCCGTTTGAGGGAGATCAAAGCGCACCGTTCCGAACAATGCCGAAATGGCGCGATCGGAATGACGCCACCCCAATGAACGCCCTCGGACTCTTCGCGGCCCTGGCCTGCCTGATCGGATCGATCGGCAACACCGCCAATGCCTCCGATCCGCAACTTCTCGAACCGACGTTGCATCTGGTGCATCGCGGCTCGGCGCTCCCGGAGATCGCCCTCACCCTCGATGCCTGCGGCGGGAGTGTCGATCTGCGGATCCTCGATGCGCTCATCCGCAACGGAATCCCTGCGACGGTGTTCGTCACGGCCCGCTGGCTGCGACGGAATCCCGAGGCATTCGCCCGTCTCCACGCGAATCCCGACCTGTTCGAGATCGAAAATCACGGTCGGGATCACGTTCCGGCCGTGGACCGTCCGGTAACGGTGTTCGGCCTTGCGGCCGCCGGCAGCCTGCCTGCAATCGAGATGGAGGTATCGGGCGGTGCGGCGGCGATCTTGGCCGCGGGCGGCCAGGCGCCGCACTGGTTCCGCGGCGCGACAGCGCGATACAGCGTCACGGCGATCGCAGCCATCAGAGGGATGGGCTACCGGATCGCTGGCTATTCGCTGAACGGAGACGGCGGCGCCAGCCTCAGCGCCGAGGAGACCGCGAACAGGATCGCGAAAGCCCGGGACGGCGACGTCATCCTGGCGCATCTGAACCAGCCCGGGCGTACCGCCGGAGCCGGCGTCGTCGCCGGGCTTCTGCGGCTTCGGGCCCGCGGCGTCCGGTTCGTGCGGCTCTCGGACGCCGCGGAAGCCGGATCCGACGGAACCACCGAATGAGCGGCGGCCGCGGCGTCCAGGAAGACCGGCCGCGTCGGAGCCGCGCGGCAAGATGCGGTCCGCCACAGGAGACGTGTCCGACATTCAGTGCGACATCAGCACCGGCACGGTCATGGAGCGCAGCACCGACCGCGTGACCCCGCCGAAGATCACCTCATGCAGGCGGGCGTGGCCGTAGCATCCCATGACCAGGAGGTCCGCGCCGCGATCGGCGGTGAAGTCCAGGATTTCCATTGCGACGTCGGGATCGGGGTTCTCCCGCACGACGACATTGGCGCGGACATCGTGGCTGGCCAGGTGGCGCGCGATGTCGATGCCCGGGATCTGATCAATCATCGGCGGAGCCACGGCCAGCACGTCCACCTGCCGTGCCCGCTGCAGCAGAGGCATCGCATCGGCCACGGCCCGTGCCGCCTCGCGGCTGGCATTCCAGGCGACGACGATCCGCTCGCAAGAGATCGCGGGCGGCGGGCCGGCACGGGGAATGACAAGCACCGGCCGTCCGCTGGCGAGCCCGAGCTCCGGCGCCAGGCCGAAGGAGGGAGACTCCCATCCGAGATCGGACTGGTCGACGACCGCAACATCGGCATAGCGGCCATGGACCGCCATCACGACGACCAGATCACCCCGGCTGGTCCGCCATTCGCAGCGATCTGCGTAGCCATACCGGTCGACGGTGCGGTCGAACCGGCGTTTCGCCTCCGCGAGATCTTCTTCATTCGCGCGCTCCACCGCCTCGATCGCCGCGGGAGGAAGCTTGTCCAGGCCGATGCCGGTCCATAGGGGCGGGCAGACGGCGAGCCCGATCAGCCGCGCGTCCTGTCGACGCGCGAAATCGATGGCAGCGGCAAGGCATGGGGTTTCGGCGCTGCCGACATGAACCAGAACATCGCGATAGGACATGACCGAGTTCCCGAACTGATGGCCGGACCGAAGCGCGCGGCATCCGGCCCGTTCGGTCCAGCATTCCGATTTTCCCGCTGCCGCTCCTTGATCCGGATCAATCGAATCGGCCGGCGACGAAGCGGCTTGCCCGGCGACGGCATCGACCGTCACGGCCCTGGCCCTGGGCGCCGCTCCTCGGATTGGGCTACGTCACCGCGGCGCTCGATACCTTGCGGAAGCGCATGAGAGCGAGGGCGAGAAACAGGCCGCCGACCGCGGCGACCGCTAGGAATGCCGGCCCCACCACGTCGAGGCCGGCGCCACGGTAGAGAATGGCCTCGGCAAAACTGACGAAATGGGTCGACGGCGACGCCTGCATCACGATCCTGAGCCACGACGGCATGCTTTCGAGCGGCGTGTTGCCGCCGGACAGCATGTTCATCGGCAGCGCGACCAGCATGAACAGCAGCCCGAGCTGCGGCATCGAGCGGGCGACGGTCCCGAGGAAGAGGCCGATGGCGACGGCAAAGAAGAGATACAGCACCACCCCGGCCATGAAGAGCGGTAAAGAGCCGACGATCGGGACGCCGAGGAGCCCGCGGACGACGATCAGAAGCGACAGCGCGACCGCCACGGCGATCACGAACCCGTTCGCCCAGACCTTGGCCATCGCGATCTCGAAGGGCGACAGCGGCATGACCAGGAGATGATCCATCGTGCCGTGCTCGCGCTCGCGGATCACCGCCGCGCCGGCGAGGACGATCGCCAGCATCGTCACGTTGTTGACGATGGCCATGATGCTGGTGAACCAGGGCGAGGACAGGTTCGGGTTGAAGGCGACCCGGACGGCAAGATCGACCGGAGGCTCCGCCGTCGGATCCGACCTGCCGACGAAGCGGGCGATCTCCCGGCTTGCGATCTGCTCGATATAGCCCGCGCCGATCCCCGCCTGCATCATGGCCGTCGCATCGACATCGACCTGGATCGCGGGTCGGCGGCCGGCCACCACGTCCTTCTGGAACTCCGGCGGGATGTCGATCACGAAGGTGTATCGGGCGAGGTCCATCGCCCGGTCGATGTCGCCGGCGGCGATCTCCTGCGGCGGCTTGAAATAGGGCGGCAGCAGCGCCTGGGCGATCCTGCGAGACAGCGGTGACCGGTCCTCGTCGGCGATCGCGACCGAGGCGTCGCGCAGCTCCTGCGAGATGCCCCGGGCCTGACTGTAGACGGCGAAGGAGAAGGTGTAGGCGACGAGCGCGAGCAGCACGAGATCGTGGCCGAGGCTCCGCAGCTCCTTGGTGCCGAGCCAGAAGATGTTCGCGAGACGCCGCATCCCGTCCTAGCCTTCCTGCTTGCGCAGGAGCAGGAGACTCAGCAGCGTGAGCGCCGGGATGAAGGCTGCCAGGGCCAACAGGTTGCCGCCCAGCTCGGCGAAGCCAAGGGACTTGGTGAAGGTGCCGACGCTGATCCTGAGAAAATAGGTCATCGGAAAGGCGTAGCCCATCAGCGCCGCCGCGCCGTTCAGGGACGACACGGGCGTCAGCATCCCGGAGAACTGGGTGGCAGGCAGGACCGTGAGGATCGCGGTGCCGAACAGCGCCGCGATCTGGGTGCGGGCGAAGGCGGAGATCACCAGGCCGTATCCGGTGGTCGCCGCGACGTAGAGCACGGCCGCGACCGCGAGCGTCCAGGCGCTGCCCTTGATCGGCACGTCGAACAGCGCCACCGCCATGACCAGGAGGCAGCCGAAGTTGACCAGCGCCACGCCGATATAGGGGAGCTGCTTCCCCAGCAGGAATTCGAGACGGCTGACCGGGGTCACGTGCAGGTTGGTGATCGAGCCCAGCTCCTTCTCCCGCACCACGGCGAGGGCCATCAGGATGGCCGGGATCAGGGCGAGCAACAGCGCGATGGTCGACGGCACCATGGCGTAGATACTCTTGAAGTCCTGGTTGTATCGGTACCGCGTTTCGATCGTGGCCGGAGCCGTATCGACGGCTGATGCGCCCTGCCGGCGGGCCAGGTCAGCCAGGAACTGCTGGTGGACGCCTTCGAGATAGCCGCGAGTGGTCTCGGCGCGGAACGGCATGGCACCGTCGACCCAGGCGCCGACCTCGGTCCCGGTGCCCCGCTGCAGGTCGCGGCCGAAGCCCGGAGGGATCTCGAGCGCGACGGTGAACGCGCCGCCCATCAGCCCCCGCTCCAGCGCGGCATAAGTCGTGACCGGTGCCTGCTCGATGAAGTAGGAGGAGCCTCTCAGTTCCTGAAGATAGGCGCGGCTTTCCGGGGTCTGGTCGCGGTCCAGCACGGCGAAGGACAGGTTCTCGACATCCGTGTTGATGCCGAGGCCGAAGATCACCATCAGGAACAGCGTGCCGAACAGGGCGAAGCTCAGCCGGACGGGGTCGCGCCGGAACTCCAGCATCTCCCGCCAGGAATAGGCGAGAAGCCGCCGCGGGCTGAAGGTGCGGCGCCGGCCACCGGGCTGCGCCGGACCGGCGACCGGACGATCGGCGACGACATCGATGCGCTGTCCTCGACCTGCACCGCCGGTCGCTTCTTCGAGATAGCTGATGAACACGTCCTCGAGGCTTGCGGCTCCGCGTGAGGCCACCAGCTCCGCTGGCGTGCCGGTCGCCAGGACCTTGCCAGCATTCATCAGCGCCAAGCGGTCGCAGCGCGCCGCCTCGTTCATGAAATGTGTCGAGATGAAGATCGTGACGCCCTGGCGGCGGGACAGCTCGGCAAGCAGGCCCCAGAACTCGTCGCGCGCCAGCGGGTCGACGCCCGAGGTCGGCTCGTCGAGGATCAGCAGCTCCGGCTCATGCACCACCGATACGGCCAGGGACAGGCGCTGCCGGATGCCGAGCGGCAGCGCGGCCGCCGGCTGGTCGAGATACTTCCCCAGCCGGAAGCGGCGGACCAGCCAGTCGATGCGGTCCCGGGCCCTGTCGCGCGGCAGGTGGAACAGCCGGGCGTGGAGGTCGAGATTCTGCCGGACCGTCAGCTCGCTGTAGAGCGAGAAGGATTGCGACATGTAGCCGACGCGGCTGCGCAGCCTCATATCCGTGGCATCGATCGGCTGCCCGAAGAGCCAGGCCCGGCCGTCGCTGGCCGGCAGCAGGCCGGTCAGCATCTTCATCGTGGTGGTCTTGCCGCAGCCGTTCGAACCGAGGAAGCCGAAGATCTCGCCGCGCTCGATGCTGAAGCTGACGCGATCCACGGCGACGAAGTCGCCGAAACGGCGGGTCAGGTCCTTGGCGAGGATCGCGGTCTCGGCGCCCTGCGCGCGGCGTGGCGGGATTTCGGGCGCCTGGTGCCCGGCCCGGAGGGAGACCGGCAGCAGCTCGATGAAGCTCTCCTCCAGGCTGGCCCGCCCTGCCTGCGCCTTCAGCTCCACCGGCGTGCCGGTCGCCAGGATCCGGCCCGCATTCATCGCGACCAGCCAGTCGAAACGCTCCGCCTCCTCCATATAGGCCGTGGCGACGATGACGCTCATCCCGCGGCGCTGCGCCCGCATGCGGTCGACCAACTCCCAGAACTGCCGCCGGGACAGGGGGTCGACGCCCGTCGTCGGTTCGTCCAGAACCAGCAGGTCGGGGTCGTGCACCAGGGCGCAGCAGAGGCCGAGCTTCTGCCGCATGCCGCCGGAGAGGTTCTTGGCAGGCCGGTCGCCGAAGGCGGAGAGGCCGGTATCGGCAAGAAGAGAGTCGATCCGCCGCAGCCGCTCCGCGCGGGACTGGCCGAACAGCCGCCCGAAGAAGTCGATGTTCTCGCGGACGCTGAGGTCGGGGTAGAGATTCTTGCCAAGCCCCTGCGGCATGTAGGCGATGCGCGGGCAGACGGCCGTCCGGTGTCGCCGGTCGGCCATGTCGCCGCCGAGCACCATGACCTTCCCCGCCTGGATCCGCTTGGCGCCCGCGACGATGCCGAGCAGCGTTGACTTGCCGACGCCGTCAGGCCCGATCAGGCCGACGAGCCGTCCGCCCGGCAGGCCGAGGTCAATACCCTCGAGGGCGATCTGCGAGCCATAGCGGTGCGCAAGGCCCGCGATGCGCACCACCGGCATCTCCCTCCCGGTCATGGCCCGGCCCTGGGCCGCAGGAACGCAGGCCAGTCGACCGCCGGGTCCAGCCGGACATAGGCGACGCCCGGCAGCCCCGACCGCACCTCCTCGGCATGGGTGCGGAGCAGGGCGGGATCGATCCTGACCCGGACCCGGAACATCAGCTTGTCCCGCTCGGCCCGGGTTTCCACGGCCTTCGGAGTGAACTGGGCCTGGGTGGCAACGAAGACGACGGTCGCGGGAATGGGCCTGTCCGGCAGCGCATCGAGGACGATCCGCGCCTCGGTTCCCAGCACCGCGCGGCCGGCATCCGCAGTCGGCAGGAAGATGTCCATGTAGACATAGGCGGTGTCGAGCATGGTGTAGACCTTGCCGCCGGCCGACAGCACCTCCCCCACATTCGCCAGCCGGTACTGGATGCGCCCGTCCTTCGGCGCCACCAGCGTGTTGTCGGCGATGTTGACCCGGTCGAGGTCGAGATCATGCGACGCCGCGTCGAGCGCATGCTGGGCCTGCCCTGCCCTCGCCTCCGCCGCGTCCAGCTCGGCCGATGCGCCGTCCAGCTGCTGCCGGCGCTGGTCCAGCAGTTCCTCGGTCGCAAAGCCGCGCCGGACCAGGGCTTCGGTCCGGTCCATCTCGCGCTGCGCGAGATCCACCCGGGTGCGCTGCTGGTCGATATTGGCGTTCGCCTCATCGAGCGCCTGGCCGGCCTGGCGGATTCGGGCTTCGTCGCGGCTTTTCGTCGTCTCCAGATCGCGCGTGTCCATGCGCGCGACGACCTGCTTGGCTTTCACGATGTCGCCCTCATCCGCGAGGATCTCGGCGACCCGGCCGGAGAATTTTGTGGAAATGGCGATCTCGTCCGCCTCGACACGGCCGTTGCCCGACGCGATGCCGGCCGGAAGCCCGGCCAGGGACTGCTGCCACCAGTACCACCCGCCGGCCGCGGCGCCGGCGAGAACAATGGCCCCGACCAGGTACGGAAGCCGCCGCCGTCGAGGCCTTTCCTTCGCGATGGGGAGGACGGCCGGAAGGTTCGGCGTCGGCGACGGAGGCAAATGCGGGTCCTTCGCCTCGATCGGGGGTGCAAGAGCGTCGAGGTCGTTCATCGCAGTGTCCTTCGCCGGTCGGCATGCCATCGGCCGGCACGGACCCGGACTCAACGATCCGTGCCGGCTTGCCTTTGATCATGCTTGGCGAAGGAGCGGATGGACGCTTTGAGATGGATCAAGCGGGCCAACTCCCTGAAGCTCGAGCGAGGTCTGCCGGCCAGGGTGGCGGCAATGTCGACGCCGGCCGACCGGTCTCCACCGGCCACGCCGGTGAAGGTGTCGTTTCCGATGTCGCAATTTCCCCGGCCGCAGGCCCCGGTTCAGCTCGACCAGAGGACCAGGGTCCGGCCTTCCCGCATCACATCGCGCGTGGCGCCGCCGAAGATCCTCTCCCGCATCCGGCCGTGAGAATAGGCGCCCATGACGAGCAGGTCCGCGCGAGCATCGTCCGTCGCCATCATGAGGGTGCCGCCGATCGACAAGCCGCTCGGCTTGCGAATCTCCGTTTTCGCCTCGATCCCGTGGCTCGCGAGATACGACCGGACGGGCTCCAGCTGGGGAGCGTCGCTCTCCTCATCGATCGCCAGCAGGACGACCTTCCAGCATTCCTTGAGCAGCGGCAGGGCGGCCGCCATGGCCCGCGCGGCCTGAGGGCTGTCGTTCCAGGCGATGACAGCGGAGGCGCAGCGGTTCAACACCGTCCGGCCGGGGACGAGGAGGACGGGACGCCCGCTGGTCAGCAGCGCCGTCTCGAAGATCCGATCGGCGACCGAGGGCCGGCCCCGCTCCGCCTTCGCCGCGACGATCAGGTCAGCGGTCCGGGCCGCCCGCCCGATGGCATCGGCGTAGGGCTCCCGGCATTCCGTCCAGATCATCGCCGCCGGCTGAACCGGGTCGTGCTTGTGCCGGCACCAGATCCGGTCGTTCTCCCGCCATTGCTCGAACCGCTGACGGGCCCGGTCGGCCGAGGCGCGCGCCTCCTTGTCCATCGTCTCGGCCAGATCCTCCGTCCATCCCGGCGCATAGATCTCGCCGAGGAAGCGATCGGGCGGACGCGCGGGCCGGCAGAAATAGAGGCACTCGAGATCGGCGCCCTGCCGACGGGCGAGCGAAGCCGCCACGTCGAGCATGTCCTCTCGCGGCTGGCCCGCAAACGGGCTCAGGATCCGGCGGATCGACATCCCTGGTCTCCTTCCATGGCGAAGCCCGGCGACGCTTCGTCGCCCTGAGCGAGGTCCGTCAGCCCTGCGACCGATCTGAAGGCGATGTCGTGGCGCCCGAGGACGGTGATCAGCCCGCGCTCCTTCAATTTGCCGAGCGACCGGCTGATGGTCTCCAGCGTCAGTCCGAGATAGTCGGCAATGTCCGCGCGGGTCATCGGCAGCCGCATCGGATCGGTCGGGAGGCCCAGCTGGTCGGCCTGAGCGCCGATCTGGAGCAGGAAGCCGGCCAGCCGCTCCAGCGCCGATTTCTGGCCGAGCGAGAGCATCTGCTCCTGCGCCGCGGCGAGATCGCCGGCCAGCCGGCTGCGAAGCGCCGCTGCAAGAGCCGAGATCCGCCCCAGCACGACATCCAATTGGTCCAGCCTGAACCGGCACAGCCGGGTCTCGGCGATGGCTTCGACGCTGCAGGGATGGACGCCGTCGACCGGAAGGCCGAAGAAGTCGCCGGTCAGCAGGAAACCCACGATCTGCTGCCTGCCGTCCGGCAGTTCCTTCAGCAGCTTCGCGGCCCCCGACACGATGTTGTAGGCGTGTCGGGCCTCATCACCCTCGACGATGATCCGCTGATGCGGGCGGGCCCGCATCGTCTCGACGATGTCCGCGATCTCCCCGAGCCGCCCCTCGGGCACGCTGCCGCAGAGGCTAAGGCTCCGGGCGTGGCAGGAACGGCAGCCATCGAGCATCGATCGCGTCGCGGGAACGACGAGTCTGAGGACGCCAGCCACCATCGCATTTCTCCGAGCCGTGGCACCGAGTGCTTCGGACAGTTCACGACGGCCCCCGCTTCCCAGCCTTGATCCAGGTCAAGCGCCGGACCTCAGCCTTCGTCCAGCGTGCGGCGCAGGCGATGCAGGACCGCGCTGCGGGCGACGTCGTGGCCGGCGGCCTCGAGGCGGGCATCGAGGTCGAGAAGAAGCCGTGCGCGCTCATTGTGCCAATCGGGCGTTCCGACGGCTTCCGGCCGGATGCGCGGCCTCTGGGCCATCGGGATCAACTCCGGCCCCGTCGACCGCAGCCAGTAGCCGTCATCGATCTGCGGGCGCAGCATGGTCGGCGAAGGATCGAGAAGATGCCCGACCCGTTCGGCCAGGGCGGCCAGCGCAGGCCGTTCCCCATGCGTCAGGAACACCGCCCCGCCATCCGGCCGGCGATCCGCGATCCACTGGGCGAGCTCGGGGCCGTCCGCGTGGCCGGAATAGTCCTCGATCATCCGGATCCGGGCGCGGACCCGCAGTTCCTCGCCCTGGATCCGCACGGCCTTGGCGCCCTCCTGGAGCAGCCGGCCCAGAGTGCCCTGGGCCTGGAAGCCGGTGAGCAGGACGGTGGCGGCGGGGTTCCACAGATGGTGCTTCAGATGATGGCGCACGCGGCCCGCATCGCACATGCCGCTCGCCGCGATCACGATCCTGAAGCCGCCGGCGTCGTCGATGGCCCGGCTCTGGTCCGCCGTCTCGGCGAAATGGACCTGCGTCGACCGCAAGGCCCTGGCAAAGGAGGGGCCGTCGTCCAGCGCCGCATGATGGCGCAGGAACACGTCCGTGGCCCGGATCGCGAGCGGCGAGTCGAGATAGATCGGGGAGAGCGGCAGGGTGCCGTGCTCCATCAACGTCACCAGGTCGACGATGAGCTCCTGCGTCCGTTCCACGGCGAAGGCAGGCACGATCAGGATGCCCTGGGGAGTCATGGCCTGCCGGACCTCCGAGGCCAGATGCTCGCGCCGGGCCTCTGGCGTGATCGCCGGGCGGTCGACGTCGCCATAGGTGGCCTCGCAGACCAGGACATCGATATCGGTGGGCGACCGCCGCTCGGACTGGAGCATTCCGACATCGGGACCGAGATCGCCGGAGAAGAGAAGCCGAAGCGGCCTTCCGTCTTCTCCCGCGAGCTCGATCTCGATGGAGGCCGATCCCAGGATGTGCCCCGCATTCCAGAAGCGGACCCGGACGCCGGCGAGCGGCTCGAACCAATTCTCGTACTCCTCGGCGCGAAAGGCCGTGAGCGTCGCCTCCGCATCCGCCGCCGTGTAGATCGGCGTCACCTGCGGCCTGCCCCGCCGCCGGTTCCGCTGGTTCAGCATCTCGACCTCCGCCTCCTGGATGTGCCCGGAATCCGGCAGCATCACGCCGCAAAGGTCGATCGTGCCCCAGGTGGCGTAGACCGGGCCGTTGAACCCGTCGCGGACGAGCTTCGGGATCAGGCCGCTATGGTCGATATGGGCATGGGTCAGCAGGACACAGTCCACGGACTCCGGCCGGAACGGAAAGGGGATGTAGTTGAGGCCCTTCAGCGTCTTCGACCCCTGGAACATGCCGCAGTCGATCAGCATGCGGCCGCCGCTGGTCTCGAGCAGGGCGCACGATCCCGTGACCGTGCCGGCGGCACCGTGGAAATGCAGCGAGGGCGTCATGGAAGCCTCATGGCCAGGGCAGAGGAGGCGCGCCGATCGATAGCTGCGATCGGCGCTTAAATGCGACGGCCTATCCGACCGCCAGACGGTCTTCGACATCCGTGACGCCGGCGGCGGACCAGGCCGCCCGCTCCGCGGCGTTGCGCTCCGCCCAGCTCCGCACACGGCCGCTGAGGGTGACGGTCCCGTCGACGGCCGACACGGTGATCTCCTTCGCGTCGAGGACCGCATTCCGGTGGAACGCGTCCTCGATCTTCTTGCGGACATCGGCGGTCCGGATGGCCGGCTTGACCGCAATCAGGTTGATCAGGCCGACGACGCCGCTGAGCTTGTGGATATCGGCCGCCGCCGCGCCGCGCTGGTAGTCCCAGTCGACGTGGCCGGACAGGGTGACCCAGCCCTTCTCGACCTTCACGGTGATGCGGTCGGCCGGGACCGAGACGTCCCATTGCAGGATCCGCACGGCACGCTCGGCGATCTCGTCGTCCTTCGTCTTCCTGGCGTAGGGCGGCCGCACCTCGATTTCCTCGGCAATGCCCCGCACGCCGAACACGCGCTTGGCCGCTGCCTCGGCCGCCAGCTTCTCGGCATAGGTCGCGACATGCCCGGTCAGGGTCACGACGCCGTTGTCCGCGGCGACGCCGATATGGGTGGCGTCCAGGGCAGGATCCCAGGTTAGCTCGTTCAGCACATTGCGCCGAAGGTCTTCATTCTTGCCGGTCATCATGAAACTCCTCTGAGAAGTTCGACGGACAACCCTTAGCGCCGCGCCCGGATCTCGGCCTTGACCCAGATCAAGCCGGCATCCGGCCGGCGCCGTTCCGACGGGCGGCTGCGGGTCAGCGGGGGTCAATGGGCCAGGACGACGCCGACGCGGACCTGCTCCAGCACGTCGCGGGTCGTGCCGCCGAAGATCATCTCCCGCGCCTTGCTGTGGGTGTAGGCGCCCATCACGACAAGGCCGGCCTGCATGCGGTCGATCTCGCTCAGCAGCACCTGCCCGACCGTCCGGTTGTCGAGCGGCTTGGCCTCGCACTCGACCAGGATGCCGTGCCGCTCGAAATAGCCGTGGAGCCGGTCGAAGTTCACCTCCTCGCCGGCCTGCTCCATGAACGTCACCACCTTGATCCACTTACGATCGCGCAGCAGCGGAAGCGCCCCGGCCACGGCCCGGGCCGCCTGGACGCTGTCGTTCCACGCGATCAGGACCGAGTCGATGCGGTTGAGGAACGGCGAGTCCGGCACCATCAGGACCGGCCGGCCGGAGGCCAGCAGCGAGTCCTCGAAAACCTCGTGCGACCACGCCGACGCGGTGTTCTCCGGGCCGCGGGTGACGATGAGGTCGACCACCCGGCCGGCGGCGCCGATCACGTCGGCGTTGACGCCGGTCTCCTCGCGCCAGGCGAATTCCGGGGTATTGGCCGCGTCGGCCACATGGTTGCGGTGGCACCAGCCGTCGAAGTAGCGGCGCGCGGCCTTGGCGGCCTCGTCCACCGAGGCCTCGATCTCGGCCTGGTACTGCTCGCTCCAGGCGCCATAGTCGAATTCCCAGCCGGGAACGTCGCCGATCAGCGACGGGCGCAGATAAAGCACCTCGACGGCGGCGGACTGCTCGCGCGCCACCGCCAGCGCGGCATCGAGCAGATTGTCGTCGTTGAGCTTGCCCGCGACGGGCACCAGGATCTTACGGATCGGCATCGCCATCTCCTGAATTCCGAGGGAGCGCCGCACGGTCTTCCCAAGGGCCGCCGGTCGCAGACCCGATCCTGATCTCTGCGGCACGCGCCGGCCTTGAGATGGATCAAGCGCCGAGGGCGATGGTCACCCGCACCAGCCCGGGTTCGTCGGTCGCGGCTTCGCTTGTGAAGCCCAGCTCCTCGGCCATGCGCAGCATGGTCGCGTTCTCGCGCAGGATCTCGCCGGAGATCCGGGCCAGCCCGCGGCTGCGGGCGTAGGCGATGATCTCGGTCATCAGCCGATAGCCCAGCCCCTGCCCCTTCAGGTCGGAGCGCACCATGACGCCGTATTCGGCTGTGACGTTGTCCGGATCGGCGACGATGCGCACCGCGCCGAGCAGCGCAGGGCGCCCGTCCTCCTCTGCCTCGGCCACAAGGGCCATCTCGCGGTCGTAGTCGATCTGGGTCAGCCGGGCGGCGAATTCGTGGTCGAGCCGCATCGGGCCGAAGAAGCGCAGCCGGATGTCCTCGGCGCTGGACCGCTCCAGCATCTCGCGCATCGCCGGCTCGTCCTCCGGCCGCACCGGCCGCAGAGTGAACGGCCGCCCGTCTCGCAGCGCCAGCTGCTGCGCGAGATGCTGCGGGTAGGGCCGGATGGCGAAGCGCGGCGTGCCCAGCGGCAGCGGCGGCTGCACCCGGATGCGGGCATCGAGTGCCACGACACCGTCCTGGTCGGCCAGCAGCGGGTTGATGTCGAGCTCCACCACCTCGGACAGGTCGGCGGCCAGCTGCGACAGCTTCACCAGCGTGAACGCCACGGCATCGAGATCGGCCTTCGGGCGGGCGCGATAGCCCTGCAGCAGGCACCAGACCCGAGTGCGTGCCATCAGGTCCCGTGCCAACGCGGCATTCAGGGGCGGCAGCGCGACGGCACTGTCGCGCAGCACCTCGACCGCGGTGCCGCCATGGCCGAACAGGATGGTCGGGCCGAACAGCCGGTCGTGGCCGATTCCGAGGATCAGCTCGTGCGCCTCGGGCTTGCGCGCCATCTCCTGCACCGTGAAGCCGAGCAGCCGTGCCTCGGGCGCAGCCTTGCCGATCGTTGCGAGCATCTCCCGCGCCGCCGTGCGCACCTGCTCCGGTCC
>NZ_JBCNNF010000379.1:0-6604 GCF_039594555.1 Inquilinus sp. | reverse complement strand
TATCTCGCGCGCCCAGGTCTTGGCCAGGCTGCTGCAGGAGCCGAAGAGCTGGGTGTCCGCCGCCGGCTGGGCGTAGCTGACGCCCTGCAGCTCGTTCTCGAAATGCGTCAGCCCGTCGGTGACGTAGCTCGGCGGCGTCAGGTTGCAGGGCTGGTAGATCGTGGCGATCCCCGGCAGGTTCCACCACGCGTTCGGGACGATGTCGTAGTCGTTCCAGTAGCGCAGCGAATAGCTGAAATCGGTGCCATACAGCGCGGCGAAATCCGCGTTGCCTGCGGTCGGCGCGGCGAAGGTGGCCGGGACGATCGGGCTGGTGATGGTGCCCAGGCTCTGCAGCCAGGGGGCCACGACGGTGGTCAGCGCCCCGCCCAGGCTGTGGCCGGTGACGACCAGCACCGGCTGCTGGTTCTTCGAATCGTTCAGATAGCCGGTCACGAAGTCCGACAGGGTCTGGCCGCCCGAGCTGAGCTTCTGGATGACCTCCAGCGCGGACAAGGTGCCCTTGGCGACCCGCGCCGCGCTGGTCGGCGCCCAGGGCAGCGCCACCTGGTCGGGCACCCGCAGATCCTCGAACAGCTGCTTGAGGATGCCCCAGGGGTCGTCGACATGGACATCGGTGCCGCGCAGGCAGACCACCAGCAGCACCGGCAGGTTCGACGCTGCGTCGGTGTAGGCGGTGGCATAGGCGAGGTTGCTGTCGTCCCAATCCGTGGCCGGGCCCCAGACCACGCTCCAGCTGCCGGTCGCGGAATCCGGCGCGTTCTCCCCCGGCGGCGGCATGCCGGGGACCGCCTCGGGGATCTGGTCGGTCGAGAAATACGAGATCTGGCACAGCTGCAGATAGCTGATCGCGAAGGGCGTGGCCGAGGTGCCGGCCTGGCCGGTGGCCCCCTGCTTGATCTCCTGCGGTGTCATGACGCCTCCGATGTCCGCGCGGATGGTGACGCGCCGGTCCTTCGCCAGCGCGAGAATGCGGGCCGGGCGCATCATGACCGCTCGCGGCCCCCGTCGGCGTCAACACCTATAAGTTGTGCGAAATGCCCTATAATTCGCCGGAACGGACGGGAGCGACAACGCGGATGCAATCCGACGGCCGGACCGATACTGTGCGGCCGAGCACAGACCCCTGCCTTCCGGACCCTTGATGAGCCGCACCGTTCCCTCCGAAGCCGCCGCCGCCTGGCGCACCAGCATCGTCGTCAGCCCCGAGATCGGCGACGAGGTGCAGACCGCCTTCGACGACATCTTCGCCTCGGTCGCGGCCTTCGAGATCGAGGAGGGCGGTGACTGGGTGATCGAGGGGATCGACCGCGCCCCGCCGGACGAGACGGTGCTGGCCGCGCGGCTGGCCCTGGTCGAGAGCATGCTGGGCGTCGCCCTGCCGGCGCCGGTGGTGGAGAAGGTGCCGCCGACCGACTGGCTGGCCGCCACCTACCAGGCCTTCCCGCCGCTGCGCATCGGCCGCTTCTTCATCCATGGCTCGCATATCGAGGATGCGCCACCGCCCGGCACCATCCCGCTGTGCATCGACGCCGCCACCGCCTTCGGCTCAGGCGAGCACCCGACCACCGAGGGCTGCCTGCGGGCGCTAGACCGGCTGTCGCGCCGCCGCCGCTTCCGCCGCATCCTCGACATGGGCTGCGGCACCGGCATCCTGTCCTTCGCCGCCGCGCGGCTGTTCCACGCCCCGGTGCTGGCCGCCGACATCGACCCGGAATCGATCCGCGTCACCCGGATCAACGCCCGGATCAACAAGCTGTCGGACCGGATCACCGCCGTGGTCTCGAACGGCTATGCCAGCCGGGTGGTGGCCGAGCACGGGCCCTACGACCTGATCATCGCCAACATCCTGGCCAGGCCGCTGATGGCGATGGCGGACGATCTGCGCCGGCACCTGGCGCCGGGCGGGGTGGCGATCTTGGCCGGGTTGCTGGAGCGCCAGGCACCGCAGGTGCAGGCGGCCCACCGGCTGCAGCGGCTGACGCTGCAGGACAAGATCCCGATCCGCGGCTGGCCAACGCTGATCCTGGGCTGACGGCCGGGGCGCCCGCCCGAACATTGCCAATTGTTCATCTTTGGCACCGCGGATTCCAGCGGCGGAGTCACGGATGCGTCATGGCCGGCGCTCTAGCCTGGGGCTTCCGTCACCCAGCCCCAGCCAAAGGTCGCCCCGCATGGGAAGCCTCCGCCCCGTCTCGCTGATCGCCCTCGCCGCCGCCGTCGCCCTGGTCGCCGGCGGCCGCACGATCCTCGCTGCCGATCCGCAGCCCTTCCAGACCCTCGACGGCAAGCCGCCGCTGGTGATCGGCCATCGCGGCCTGCCCGGCCTGATGCCGGAGGAGACCCAGCCCTCCTACGACATGGCGGCGGCGCTGGGCACCGACGCGCTGGAGGAGGATCTGCACCTGACCAGGGACTGCGTCCTGGTCGCGCGGCACAACCCCTGGCTGAGCGACAACACCAACATCGCCGAGGTGGCGAAGACCAACCCGGAGGTCGCGTCCCGCAAGCGCACCGTGCCCGGAGTCATGGTCAAGGTCACCTGGCCGCAGACCCCGACCAGCGGCCCGTCGGAATACCTGACCGACCTGACCGACCCGAAGGACCCGAAATCGGTGCTGAAGTCGCTGATCGTCGATGGCGAGGACCACACCGGCGACTGGTCGATCACCGACTTCACCGCGGCCGAGCTGAAGCAGTGGCTGGGCGGCACCACCTATGACGCCGCCGCCCTGCGGCCGAAGGAGTTCAACGGCAAGTTCCCGATCCTGACCTTCCAGGAGATCATCGACATCGCCAAGGCCAAGAGCCAGGAGACCGGCCGCGCCATCTCGGTCTACCCCGAGACCAAGAACCCGACCTGGAACAACGAGCAGGCGATCGCCAATGGCTGCGGCGCGCCGGGCAGCCGGCCGCTGGAGGACGCGCTGCTGAAGATCCTCGACGCCAACGGGCTGAACGCCAAGGACGCGCCGGTCTTCGTGCAGAGCTTCGAGCCGGGCAGCCTGAAATACCTGCGCGCCCACGGGCTGAAGACCAAGGTGGTGCAGCTGATCGACGGCTACGACGTCGACTACAGGACCGGCGCCGTGATCTACAACGAGGTGGTGGACAGCCGGCCCTATGACTGGACCGTGGCCGGCGACCCGCGCTGGTTCGACGCCATGCTGACGCCGGCCGGGCTGGCCGAGATCAAGACCTATGCCGACGGCATCGGCCCGTGGAAGCCGCAGATCGTGCCGCTGAAGGTCGTGCCCTGGCAGGACAAGAACGCGGACGGCACGGCCTTCACCGGGTCGACGACGCAGGCGACGACCCAGCCGCCGACCAGCCTGGTGGCCGACGCGCACAAGGCCGGGCTGTTCGTCCACGTCTTCACCTTCCGCAACGAAGGCAAGTACCTGGCCGCCGACTACCAGGGCGATCCCCAGGCCGAGTACCTGAAGTTCTTCCACCTCGGCGTCGACGGCGTGTTCACCGACTTCACCAATGCCGGCGTCGCCGCGCGGGCCGCGTACCTGCACGAGCTGGGGCGGTGAGACAGGGACTACGGTGTTCATAGATTACATCGTTTGACGCGTTACCTCTCCCGCTTGCGAGATCTTTCAGAATAGCTGGAGCCGCTCTTTTTTAGTCCCCCCTCCCCTTGCGGGAGGGGGGCAGGGGGAGGGGTCTGCGCGCGTCCGCGCACGAATGCGTAAGGGACAGGACCCGCGGCCAGAGCGGATCGCTGAAGTCCAGGCCGGCCCTGATGGCGAAAACCCCCTCCCCCTACCCCCCTCCCGCGAGGGGAGGGGGGACTCATTTTCTTCTCGCCGGCGCAGCGCTCCGGCTGCAGCGGCTGTCGCTTTCGGACAAAATCCGGGCGGTGGCCCGGCCTAGGCTGGGTCTCCGGCGGCGGGCTTGTCCACCGCCGGTGCCGCCGAGGTTCTCCGATGACCGCCGTGCTCTCTTCCGTCGCCGCGCTCCTGGCCGGGGTCGGGCTGATGCTGTGCGGCAACGGGCTTCAGGCGGTGCTGGTGGCGGTGCGGGCCACCGATGCCGGCTTCGGCACCGTGGTCACCGGCCTGCTCGGTTCCGGCTACTATGCCGGCTTCGTTCTGGGCTGCCTGCTGGGCCCGCATCTGGTGCGGCGCGCCGGCCATGTCCGGACCTTCGCGGCGGTGGCGGCGCTGGCCGCGGCGGTGGCCCTGTCCTTCCCGCAGCTGGTCCACCCGGCGCCCTGGATCGTGCTGCGCGGCGGCACCGGCTTCTGCTTCGCCGTGGTGTTCATGGTGATCGAGAGCTGGCTGAACGAGCAGGCGACCAGCCGCACCCGCGGCACGGTGCTGTCGCTCTACACCATCGTCACCCTGGTCGCGATCACCATCGGCCAGATGCTGCTGGGGGTGGAAACCGGCAACCCGATGGCCGCCTTCACCTGGATTGCGATCATGATCTGCCTGGCGGTGCTGCCGCTGGCCATGACCCGCGTCCCCGCCCCGCCGGCACCGGAGGTGGTGCGGCTGCGGCTGGCCCGGCTGGTCGCAACCTCACCGGTTGGCGCCGCCGCCTGCCTGGTGGTCGGCATCGCCAACGCCGCCTTCTGGTCACTGGGACCGGTCTTTGCCCAGGCCCGCGGCTTCGACGCCGCGACCGTGGCGCTGTTCATGAGCGTCGCCGTGCTGGGCGGCGCCGCCGGGCAATGGCCGCTGGGCCGGCTGTCCGACCGGGTCGACCGGCGCTGGACGATCGTGATCTCGGGCGTCGGCACCGCCGCGGCCGGCGTCGCGTTGCTGGCGGTCGACTGGCTGCCGGGGGCGGCGGTGATCGGCCTCGCCTTCGTCTACGGCGCCTTCTCGCTGCCGCTGTACCCGCTGGCGCTGGCGCACACCTTCGACCAGATCCGGGCCGGGGAGTTCGTCGAGACCTCCAGCGGCCTGCTGCTGATCTACGCCATCGGCGCCGTGGTCGGCCCGGTGCCGGCCAGCCTGCTGATGGTGCAGCTGGGCACGCCGACGCTGTTCGCCTTCGTCGGCGCGGTGAACGTGGTGCTGGTGGCCTTCACCCTGTACCGGATGAACCGGCGGGCCCATGCGCCAGCCGAGTCGCGGCCCGGCTTCGTCTCCGTGCAGCCGGCGACACAGGGCGCCATCGGCCTCGACCCGCGGGCGCCGAAGACGCCCGCCGTCGAGCCGAACAAGGGCTAAGCCGCGCCGACGAGCCGGTTGGTGTTGGCGGCGCGCTGCAGCGAGGCACGCACCGCGCCCTCCGGCAGCATGGCGGCGACATCCTCGTCGCCCTGCACCAGCACCGTCTCGATCAGGTTGCGGGTCAGGCCGATATCCTCGAGCTGCCGGTCGGTCAGCTCCATCAGCTCGTGATAGGTCAGGCTGCGGTCGATGCCGCCGCGGATCCGGAAGAAGCCGCGAATGAGGGTGGCGAGAAGCTGGTATCCCATGATCGTGTCCCGTGTTTCCGCTTCCTGCTGGCGCAGGTTATTGCGTTGCAACATCCGCCGCGGCAGCGCCGTGGCGGGCTGGAGGAACGCAGCTTCCGGGAGACGTTTCCGAGATTGTCGTTGATGGCGGATCGCCAGACGGCGATCTCACATTGATAGAATGCGCGCTTGTTTGTGCAGCGCAATATCGAATTTGTGCATAGCAACATATCCGTTTGCGCGGCCTGCCGGCGGTTGATCGGAGCGGTGCCCGGCCGCTTCCCCCGCCCCGGCCGATGCGCGATAAGGAGTCATCCTGCCCGGTCGCGCCGCCGCCCGGGCCGCCCCCGCTGACGGACGCGCTGCCGATGACCACCGATCTCGCCGATGCCCTCGCCGCCGCTGCCGCCGACACCGGCGGCCGCTATGACGCCGCCGGGCTGCAGGAGCTGCTGGAGGGCGTGGTCGCCGCGCCAGCCGCACTGGACGACCGGGAGTGGATGGAGCTGGCGGTCCCGGGCGCGACCGAGGCCCAGGCCAAGCGGCTGCGCGCCGCCAGGGTCGCCGTCGCCGCCGCCCGCCGGCCCGCCGGGCCGAAGCCGTCGGAGCGGCTGGCGGCGCTGCGCGGCGCCCTCGCCCGCCTCGGTCTCGACGCCTATGTCGTGCCGCATGCCGACGAGCATCAGGGCGAGTACCTGCCGGCCCGGGCCGAGCGGCTGGCCTGGCTGACCGGCTTCACCGGCTCCGCCGGCCTCGCCGTGGTGACCGCCGAGCGGGCGGCGATCTTCATCGATGGCCGCTACACCATCCAGGCGCAGCAGCAGACCGACCCGGCGCTGTGGGAGCGGCGGCACCTGCACCAGGAACCGCACGAGGCCTGGCTGGCCGAGGCGATGCCGAAAGGCGGCCGCGCCGGCTACGATCCGCGCTTGGTCACCGTGTCCTGGGTGGAGAAGGCGCGCAAAGCCGTCGAGGCCGCCGGCGGCACGCTGGTGGCGGTCGAGGAGAATCCGATCGACACGCTGTGGACCGACCAGCCGCCGGCCCCGATCTCCCCCACCATCGTCCAGGCGCTGGACGTGGCCGGCAAGGACGCGCGCGACAAGCGCGCCGAGCTGGCCGAGGCGCTGCGCCGCGACCGGCTGGACGCGGTGGTGCTGACCGCGCCGGAGAGCGTGGCCTGGC
>NZ_JBCNNF010000378.1:0-6646 GCF_039594555.1 Inquilinus sp. | reverse complement strand
GCTCAGACGGCGGCAACCCCCTCCCCCTAGCCCCCTCCCGCGAGGGGAGGGGGGACTCGGATGGAGCGACGGAGGGGGTGAGCTTCATGCTTCGACTCAAGCCTTCGTCGCGCGGGCCGGGACGATCTGGCCGCCGGGCTGCAGCCAGGCGCCCTTGATCTCGGCGCGGGCGGCGGCGAGGTCGTTCGGGTAGTACAGCAGCACATGCGCCGCATCCTGGACGATGATGCGCTGCGCCTTGGCGTAGAGCGTCCTGCGCTCCGCCTCGTCGGTCGACGACCCGGCCTTGTCCAGGATGCCGTCCAGCTCGGGGTTGCTGTAGAAGCCGAGATTGGCGCCCTTCGGCGACCAGCTGTCGGTGTAGTACAGTGGCTTTAGCTGCAGGTCGGCGTCGAAGGTGCCGGTGGACCAGGAGGCGATGACGCTGTGCACGCCCTGGGCCGCCTTTTCCTCCGGCTTGCCGAAGGCGGCGGCGGTCCACACGCCGCTCTCCATCCGTTGGATGTTGAGCGTGATGCCGGCCTGGGCCCACATGCCCTGCAGGATCTCGGCGATATTCGCCTCCGGCTCCTGCACCGCGACGGTGATGGTGATGCCGTCGGCATGGCCGGCCTCGGCCAGCAGTGCCTTGGCCTTGGCGATGTCGAATTTGTAGCCTTCGACCGTCTTGTCGTAGGCGAACACGGCGGGCGACAGCGGCGAGTTCGCCGGCAGGCCGAAGCCGTAGAGCAGGTTGCTGACCAGCCCGGCCTGGTCGGTGGCGAAGTTCAGCGCCTGGCGGACACGGACATCGTCCAGCGGCGCCAGCTTGCAGTTCAGCGCCACCCAGAACACCGAGGTCGGGTTGCCCTCGATCAACGCCAGCTCCGGGTTGGCCTTGATCGGCGCGGCGAAGACCGGCGGCAGCGGCACCACGATGTCGGCATCGCCCGTCTGCACGGCCATGTTCATGACCGCCGCTTCCTGGGTCCAGATCCACTTCAGGGTCTTGGTCGGGGCCTTGTCGCCCCAGTAGTCGGCGTTGGCCTCCTCCAGCACGTATTCGCCCGACTTGTACTCGGTCAGCTTGTACGGGCCGGTGCCCACCGCGGCGCGGCCCAGCGTGCCGGCCTTGTCGGCCTTCGGGCTGACGATCGAGGCCGAGGCCACGGCCATCAGCTTGAGGAAGGCGGGGTAGGGGCGCTTCAGGGTGAAGCGGATGGTATCGGCGCCGGTGGCCTTGACCTCGGCGATGACGGCGCGGAAGCGGCCGCTGGCCGCCAGGCCGCGCTTCTCGTCCAGGTGACGGGCGAAGCTGGCGATCACGGCGTCGGCGTCGCAGGGCTCGCCGTCATGGAACTTGACGCCCTGGCGCAGGGTGAAGGTCCAGGTGGTGCCGGTGGCGTCGCCCTCCCACTTCGTGGCCAGGACGGGCACCAGCTCCATCTTCTCATTGTAGCCGGTCAGTCCCTCATACATCGGCTCCAGCAGGGCCGAGGTGTAGGTCGCGGTCTGGTCCGCCGGGTCCATGCTGCGCGGCGCCTCGCTCTGCATGATCACGATCTGCGAGGCGTCGGCGGCCAGCGCGCCATGGCCGCGCAGCAGCGCCGCCAGTCCCAGCGACCCGCCCAGGGCCAGCGCGCCGCGCCGGTCGATCACAAATGCCATCTCGTCCCCCGTTGGTTGAATCGGTCCGGGTATCCGCCGACTTTGTTAGATTGATGAAGCCTTCGGCTTGATTAAATTCAATTTCTAAACTAACTGTCAAGCCGAACGCACCGGAAACCGAGGCGAATGGCCAACCCCTCCAAACGCTCGCTGCTGAAGGCCGTGGCCGATCACGGGCCGCTGAGCCGGTCCGAGCTCGCGGTGCTGGCCGGACTCAGCAAGGCGGCGATCACGGGGCTGAGCCGCGAGCTGATCCGGGACGGCGCGTTGGAGGAGAGCGAGACGGCCCCGTCGCGCCAGGGCCGGCCGTCGATCCTGCTGCGGCTGAACCCGACCCACGGCTATTTCATCGGCGCCTCGATCGTGGAGGAGCCGGCGACGCTGGTGCTGGCCGATCTGCAGGGGACGGTGCTGGGCCAGCGCACGGCGCCTTGGTCGAATGATCCGCAGGCGATCGCCGCCACCATCCGCGAGGCCATCCCGCATCTGCTGGGCGAGGCCGGCGTGCCGGCCGAGCGGCTGCGCGGCATCGGCGTCGCCCTGTCCGGCCTGGTCAGCCACGACCAGGACCGCTGCCTGCACTCCACCAATCTCGGCTGGATCGACCTGCCGGTGGCGGCGGTGGTGGAGCAGGCGACCGGCGTGCCGGCCTTCCTGGAGAACGACGCCAACGCCGTCGCCACCGGCGAGCGGCTGTACGGGCTGGCGCGCGACCACCGCACCTTCACCACCGTCACCTTCGGCGACAGCATCGGCTGCGCCCACTACGTCGACGGGGCGCTGTATCGCGGCCATGGCGGCGGCGCCGGCGAGATCGCGCATTGCACGATCGAGCCTGGCGGCCTGCCCTGCCGCTGCGGCAAGCGCGGCTGCCTCGACACCGTGGCGCCGCGCCAGGCGATCCTGGCCCAGGCGCGCACCCGCGGCCTCGCGGCCGAGACGATGGCGGAGGTCGAGGCGCTGGCGGCGCAGGGTGATGCCGACGCCATCGCCATCCTGCACCGGGCCGGCGCGGCGCTGGGCCTGGCCATCGCCCATGTGATCCAGGTCAACGACCCGGAATTCGTGCTGATCGTCGATGTCGAAGGGGCGATGGGCCCGCTGTTCCGCATCGTCACGCGCCAGGCGATCGAGGCCAATGTGCTGCCGCGCCTCGCCGCGTCGACCACCATCCGCTTCCATGAGGCGACCCGCGACCTGTGGGCCCGCGGCGCCGCCAGCATCGCCGCCCAGAAGTTCCTGACCCGCGCCGAAGAAGGTTGAAGACATGGCATCCCCTCCGCGCATTGCCGTCGGCGGCATCCACACCGAATGCAGCACCTACAGCCCGGTCCTGGCGACCGAGGCGGATTTCCGCGTGCTGCGCGGCGACGCGCTGACCGCCGACCCGTCCTTCGCCCTGCTGCGCGACTACGACGCGGAATTCCTGCCGACGCTGCATGCCCGCGCCATCCCCGGCGGCCCTGTGGCCCGCGCCACCTATGAGGCGTTCAAGGCCGAGTTCCTGGAGCGGCTGAAGGCGCTGGGGCCGGTCGACGGCCTGTACCTGGCCATGCACGGCGCCATGAATGTCGAGGGCATGGAGGATGCCGAGGGCGACTGGATCACGGCCGCCCGTGCCGCGGTCGGACCGGACTGCCCGATCAGCGCCAGCTATGACCTGCACGGCAATGTCAGCCAGCGCATCATCGACGCGCTCGACATGTTCTCGACCTACCGCACCGCGCCGCATATCGATGTGGAGGAGACCAAGCGCCGCGCCGTCAGCCTGCTGATGCGCCGCCTGGCCGAGGGCGTGCGGCCGCTGCTGCTGTGGGTGCCGGTGCCGGTGCTGTGGCCGGGCGAGCGCACGAGCACGGTGGACGAGCCGGCGAAGTCGCTCTACGCGCAACTGCCCGCGGTCGACGCCGTCGACGGCATCCTCGATGCCTCGATGATGGTCGGCTATGTCTGGGCCGACGAGCCGCGGGCGACCGCCGCGATCATCATGACCGGCACCGACCCGGCGGCGATGGAGCGCGAGGGCACGCGCCTGGCCCAGGCCTACTGGGATGCCCGCGACGACTTCGTCTTCGGCAGCCGCACCGGCACCGTCGAAGAGTGTGTGGATTGGGCCGTCGCCTCGGCGACCCGCCCCGTGATCCTGGCCGATTCCGGCGACAACCCGACCGGCGGCGGCGTCGGCGACCGGGCCGACCTGCTGCGGGCGTTGCTGGCGCGGGACGCGCGGGACGTGCTGATCGCCGGCATCGCCGACCACCCGGCGACGGAGGCCTGCTTCGCCGCCAGCGTCGGCGCCCGGCTGCGCCTGAGCATCGGCGCGACGCTCGACACCAAGGGCAGCACGCCGGTCGAGGCGGAGGCCGAGGTGCTAGTCCTCGACCCCGGCGTCGATGTGGCCGACCGGCAGGCCCTGGTCCGCATCGGCGGCATCCGGGTGGTGCTGACCGCCCGGCGCCGGCCGTTCCACAATGTCGCCGACTTCACCCGGCTGGGCGTGCATCCGGCCAAGGTGGCGATCCTGGTGGTGAAATCCGGCTATCTGTCGCCGGAGCTGGCGCCGATCGCCAACCCGAACCTGATGGCGCTGTCGCCCGGCGTGGTCGACCAGGATGTCGAGCACCTGCCGCGCCACCGCACCACCCGCCCGACCTTCCCCTTCGACCGCGGCTTCGACTGGCAGCCCCGCCCCGTCTGGTCCGCCCGGTCGCTCAAGGCCCTCGGCCGATGACTCCTGCTGCGAAAGATCCCTCCATGACCACCCCCCTGATCGAGATCTGCGTCGAAGGCCTGGACGGGTTCCTGGCGGCCCAGGAGGGCGGGGCCGACCGGGTCGAGCTGTGCGCCAGCCTGATCGAGGGCGGCCTGACCCCTAGCATCGGCACCATCCTGGAGGTGAAGGCCCGCGCCCGCATCCCGTTCCACGTCATCATCCGGCCGCGCGGCGGCGACTTCCTGTACAGCGACACCGAATTCGCCAGCATGCTGGCCGATGTGAAGGCGCTGCGGGAGCTCGGCGTGCCCGGCATCGTCATCGGCTGCCTGACCGCGGACGGCCGGATCGACGAGGACCGCACGGCGCAGCTGGTGCAGGCGGCGCGGCCGATGAAGGTCACCTGCCACCGCGCCTTCGTCATGACCCGCGACGCGGAGGAGGCGCTGGAGGCGCTGATCCGCTGCGGCGTCGACCGGGTGCTGACCTCGGGCCAGCGGCCCGACGCGATGGCCGGGCTCGCAATCCTGAAGCGGGCGGTGGAGCAGGCCGGCGACCGCATCGTCATCATGGGCTGCGGCGACCTGGACGAGGCCAACATCGCCGAGGTGCGGCGCGCCACCGGCCTCAAGGAGATGCACTTCGCCGCCCTGCGACAGGAGCCGAGCGGCATGGTCTTCCGCAACGCCGATGTCGGCATGGGCGGCACGGATCTGGAGCGCGAATACACCAACACGGTCACCGATCCGGACCGGGTGCGGGCCACCATCCGCGCCGCGCGCGCCTGATGGCGGCGGCCGCGCCCGACGTCCTGCTCTCGGTGACGGACCTGAAGACCGTCTTCGACACCGATGACGGTCCGATCCGCTCGGTCGACGGCGTCACTTTCCATATCGGCCGCGGCGAGACCCTGGCCCTGGTCGGCGAATCCGGCTCGGGCAAGAGCGTCACCAGCCTGTCGCTGATGCGGCTGATCCCGACCCCGCCCGGCCGCATCGCCGGTGGCGAGATGCTGTTCCGCGACCGCGACGGCTGGCCGCGCGACCTGGCGACGCTGTCGGAGGCCGAGATGCGCCGCATCCGCGGAAACGATATCGCCATGGTGTTCCAGGAGCCGATGACGTCGCTGAACCCGGTCTATCCGGTCGGCGATCAGATCGCCGAGGCGGTGGCGCTGCATCAGGGCCTCAGCCGGCGCCAGGCGATGGAGACGGCGGCGCAGATGCTGGAGCTGGTCGGCATCCCGGCGGCCCGCAAGCGGCTGAAGGACTATCCGCACCAGATGTCCGGCGGCATGCGCCAGCGGGTGATGATCGCCATGGCGCTGTGCTGCCGCCCGGCGCTGCTGATCGCCGATGAGCCGACCACGGCGCTGGACGTCACCATCCAGGCCCAGATCCTGGATCTGATGCGCCGGCTGCAGGCCGAGATCGGCATGTCGATCCTGTTCATCACCCACAATCTCGGCGTGGTGGCCGAGATGGCCGACCGCGTGGCCGTGATGTATGGCGGCCGGGTGGTGGAGGAGGGCGGCGTGATCGAGATCTTCAAGTCGCCGCGCCACCCCTACACCATCGGCCTGCTGAACAGCGTGCCGCGCACCGACTACGCGGCGCTGGACCGCGGCGAGGCGCGGCGGCTGGAGGCGATCCCCGGCAATGTGCCGAGCCCGAAGAAGCTGCCGCCCGGCTGTGCCTTCGCGCCGCGCTGCCGCCACGCCATCGACGCCTGCGCCGCCGCGGTGCCGCCGCTGGCCGACACCGGCGGCGGGCATATGTCGCGCTGCATCCGCTGGAGCGAGCTGGCATGAGCACCGTCGTCGAGGACCGGGCCGGTCCCGCGGATCGCCGCAGCACGATCGATCTCCCGGCGCCGGGCGAGACGCTGCTCGAGGTCGAGGGGCTGCGCACCTGGTTCCCGGTCGGCGGCGGGCTGTTCGGCCGGAAGGACCAGCATGTCCGCGCGGTCGAGGACGTGTCCTTCTCGCTGAAGCGTGGCGAGGTGGTCGGGCTGGTCGGTGAATCCGGCTCCGGCAAGACCACGGCCGGCCGCTCGGTGCTGCGCCTGACCGAACCGACGGCCGGGTCGGTGCGCTTCGCCGGCACCGACATCCTCAAGCTCTCCCGCGCGGCCTTCCAGGCCTATCGGCGCGAGATGCAGATCGTCTTTTGGCATGTGATTTTTAAATCGCTACTGCCGGAAGCGTTGCCAACCCTGCTGGCGGGCGTCACGCTGACTATCGTTATGCTGATTGGCTTCTCGTCAATGGCTGGCGTCATTGGCGGC
>NZ_JBCNNF010000377.1:0-6651 GCF_039594555.1 Inquilinus sp. | reverse complement strand
GCTGCACCACCGGCTGCGCCATGTTCGGCGGTGTCCCGGTGCCGGGCTTCGTCGCGGTGCTGCTGGTGCCGCATCTGGCCGGCCGCAGCGAGCCCGCGCCCCTGCCGCCGGCCTCCGTCGCCACCGCGCCGCAGCGGTCGCCGGCCAATCCGAGAGCCCCGCCCGTCCAGGCGTGATCCAAGCCGGGCCTGCCGCGACGGCGGGCCCTGTCGGTTCACGGCCGGAGCTTGGCGCCAGAGGCGCGCCGCCCGGCCAGCCTGGAGCACTCCCCATGTCCCTGTTCGCGCATCTGCGCACCGCCGCTGTCGCCGCCGCCCTGGCGCTTCTGGCCGTCGGCCCGGCGACCGCGCACGAATTCAAATCCGGCCCGATCGAGGTGGTCCATCCCTGGGCCCGGGCCACGCCCCCCGCCGCCAAGGTCGGCGGCGGCTATGCCGAGATCCGCAATGACGGGGCCGAGCCCGATCGGCTGGTCTCGGTCACCGCCGAGGTCGCCGGCCGCGTCGAGATCCACCAGATGGGCATTAAGGACGGCGTCATGACCATGCGGCCGGTCGAAGGCGGCGTGCCCGTACCGGCCAACGGCACCGCGGCGCTGGCGCCCGGCGGCTTCCACCTGATGATGATGGATCTGAAGCGGCCGCTGAAGGCGGGGGAGAGCTTCGCCGGCACCATGACCTTCGAGAAGGCCGGCACCATCGCCGTGACCTTCGAGGTCGCGCCGATCGGCGCGACCGGTGCGGGGACGGGGCATTGAGATGCGCGCCCGCATCCTGGTGCCAGTGCTGCTGGCCGTCACCGCCATCCTGGTGGGCGCCGCCGGCTTCCTGCTGGTCTATTCCAAGGATCCGGCCACCGGCCGGGTCGTGGCGCTCGGGACCGAGCCGGGCGGCCCGTTCCGCCTGACCGACCAGACCGGGGCGACGCTGACCGACGCCGACCTGAAGGGCCGGCCCTTCGCCGTGTTCTTCGGCTTCACCCATTGCCCGGAGATCTGCCCGACCACGCTGTGGGAGATGTCGCAGGCCCTGGCCGCGCTGGGACCCGACGGCGACCGGCTGCGCGTGCTGTTCGTGACCGTGGACCCGGAGCGCGACCGGCCGGAGATGCTGCGGGAGTACCTGCAGTCCTTCGACCATCGCATCACCGGGCTGACCGGCACGCCGGAGGAGATCGCCGCCGTGGCGAAATCCTACCGCGTGTACTGGCGCAAGGTTCCGACCACCGATGGCGACTACACCATGGACCATTCGGCCATGGTGTACCTGATGGATGCCGAGGGCCGGTTCCACGACATCATCGCCTATGGCACGCCCGAGCCGGAGCGGCTGGTCGCGCTGCGCCGCCTGCTCGCCGCCGACGCCTGATTTCCCGATCCCTTTCGACCGTCGCCGGCCGCGCCGGCGACGCGGAGACCCGCCATGCTGAAATCCATTTTCCCCGCCCTGGTGCTGGCCGGCATTGCCACCCCGGCCTTCGCCCACATCACCCTGGAAACCCAGGAAGCGCCGGTCGGCGGCACCTACAAGGCCGTGCTGCGCGTACCCCATGGCTGCGACGGCTCGCCCACAGTCCGGATCCGCGTCCAGATCCCCGAGGGGGTGATCGCGGTCAAGCCGATGCCGAAGCCCGGCTGGACCCTGGAGACGGTGAAGGGCAAATACGCCGCCTCCTACGACTATTACGGCACCCCGACCAGCGAGGGGGTGAAGGAGGTGGTGTGGAGCGGCGGCAAGCTGCCGGACGAGTTCTATGACGAGTTCGTGTTCCGCAGCTACCTGACCGCCGGGCTGACGCCGGGCAAGCACCTGTACTTCCCGGTGGTGCAGGATTGCGAGACCGGGACCGACCGCTGGATCGAGATCCCGGCCGAGGGCAAGGATTCCGACGACTACGAGACCCCGGCGCCGGGCATCAAGCTGCTGCCGAAGAAGTGATGGTGCTTCACTCAGGCAACCCAATAAGTCAGTCCCCCCTCCCCTTGCGGGAGGGGGCTAGGGGGAGGGGGTTGTCGATCGAAGGGCGCCGACCTGCGATGCCTGGAGTGTTTGGGTATTTGCTCCGACACCAGGGATCGGCTCCAGCGGCCCGAACCCCCTCCCCCTACCCCCCTCCCGCAAGGGGAGGGGGGACAATAAAGGGCAAGGCCCAGGCCGGGGCTTTCGCCTGGCTGCTTCTTCTCCTCGCTCTCCTCGCCCCCCAGGCCGCCTGGGGCCATGCCTCTCTCCTGCGGGCGGAGCCGGCGGAGAATGCGGTGATCGGCGCGGCGCCGGACAGCTTCCGCCTGACCTTCAACGAGCCGGTGTCGCCGCTGGTGCTGCGGCTGGTCCGGCCGGACGGCACGGCCGTTACGCTGGGCGATGCGCGGCTGGAGGATGCGACGCTCGTCATCCCGGCGCCGGCCGGCCTCGGCCGCGGCACCCACGTGCTGAGCTGGCGCGTGGTGTCGGAGGACGGTCACCCGGTCGGCGGCTCGGTCGTGTTCTCGATCGGCGAGCCCGGCGCCGGGCCGCCGCCCCAGGCGGCCGACATCGCCGACCGCCCGGTCGAGGCTGCGATTTGGCTGGCCCGGATCGCGATCTATGCCGCCCTGTTCTTCGGTGTCGGCGCCGCGGCGTTCCGCGCCGTCGTCGGCCCCCTGCCGCGCGGCGCTGCCCGCACCGCCGCCGCGCTGATGCTGCTGGGGCTCGCGGCCGCGCCGCTCTCGGTCGGGCTGCAGGGGCTGGACGCCCTGAAGATGACCCTGGCGGGCATCGGCCGGCGCATCGCCTGGACCACCGGCTGGGGCACCAGCTACGGCGTGACCGCCGCCCTGGCCGCGGTCGCCCTGGTCCTCGGCCTGCTGGCGCTGGCCCTGCGGCGCGGCCGGGGCTCGGCCGCGATCAGCCTGCTGGCCCTGGCCGCGACCGGCACCGCCCTGGCCGCCAGCGGCCATGCCAGCGCCGCCGCGCCGCAGATCCTGACCCGGCCGGCGGTGTTCCTGCATGCGGTCGGCATCGCCTTCTGGGCCGGGGCCCTGCTGCCGCTGGGGCTGCTGCTGCGCGCCGGCGGGCCGGCCGCCACGGCCGCGCTGCGGCGCTTCTCCGCCCTCATCCCGATCGCGATCCTGCCGCTGGCGGCGGCCGGCATCCTGCTGGCCGTGGTCCAGCTCGGCCAAGTCTCGGCGCTGTGGACCACCGATTACGGCCGGGTGCTGCTGGTCAAGCTGGCGCTGCTGCTGGCGCTGTTCGGCCTGGCCGCGCTGAACCGGTGGCGCCTGACCGCCCCGGCGGAGGCCGGCGATGCCCGGGCCACCCGGCACCTCGCCCGCTCGGTCGCGATCGAGTCGGCGCTGGTGCTGGCGATCTTCGCCGCGGCCGCGACCTGGCGCTTCACCCCGCCGCCGCGCGCGCTGGCGGAGGCCGCGGCCCAGCCGGCCTCGATCCACATCCACACCGCCCCGGCGATGGCCGACCTGACCATCACCCCCGGCCGCGCCGGCCCGGTCTCGGCCTCGATCGTCGTGCTGACCGGCGATTTCGGCCCCCTGGACGCGAAGGAGGTCGCGCTGGTGCTGTCCAACCCGGCCGCCGGGATCGAGCCGATCCGACGCAAGGCGGTGAAGCCGGGCGACGGCACCTGGCGGGTCGACGACCTCGTCATCCCCGTGCCCGGCCGCTGGACCGTGCGGGTCGACGTGCTGATCTCGGATTTCGAGATCGCGAAGCTCGAGGACGTGATCGACATCCGGCCTTAGAGGCGGCGTGCCGAACCGATCGTCATCCCGTGCGCGCTGCGGTGCGGAGTACCGCTGCGCAGACACGGGATCTCGGCTCGGCCCTGGACGAGATCCCGGTTCTGCGACGCACCACTTCGTGCTGCGCCGCGCCCGGGATGACGATGACGAGGCGTATCAGACCGGCCCGATCAGCCGCATCATCCAGATGCCGAGGGCCAGCCAGGGGCCGAAGGCGATGGCCGTGTGCCGGGAGACGTCTCCGCGGGACGTAACCAGCACGGCCACCAGCGCCGCGCCGGCGCCGATCAGCAACACCCAGGGCAGCGCCTGCCAGCCGAGCCAGGCGCCGCCGGCCGCCAGCAGCTTGGCATCGCCGAGGCCGAGGCCATCGCGCCCGCGCAGCCGGCGATAGGCGAAGGCCAGGCCGGCGAAGAGCAGCCAGCCGACCGCGGCGCCGATCGCCCGGTCCGGCCAGGACGGACCGGAAGACTCCAGCAACGCCGCCAGCAGGCCGGCCAGGATCAGGGGCAGGGTCAGCATATCCGGCAGCAGCCCGGTGCGGCGGTCGATGGCGCCGAGCAGCAGCAGCCACCAGCCGAGCAGGCAGGTGCCGGGCATCAGCGCCGGGTCGCCGGCCGCGAGCGCTAGCAACGCGATGGCGATCGCCGCCAGCTCGATCACCGTATGGGCCGGGTCGATCGTGCCGCCGCACATGCGGCAGCGGCCGCGCAGGGCGACCCAGCTGAGCACCGGCACCAGATCGCGCAGCGCCAGCGGCTGCCGGCAATGGTCGCAGCGCGAACGGCCGACCAGCAGGCCGCGGGCATCGTCCGGCAGGCGGTGCGCCGCGGCGGCGAGGAAGCTGCCGATGATCGGCGAGACGAGGACCAGCCCGATCTGCCCCAGCGTCACGTCACAGCTGGCGCGGCCGGGTGGTGGTGCGCGGCCGCAGCGCCTCCATGCGCGAGCGCAGCTCCTCCGCGATCGCCTGGGCGTCGGCGGCATTGCGGATCACCCGCGGGGTGATGAAGACCACCAGCTCGGTCCGGTCGCGGCTGTTGTTGGTCGAGGAGAACAGGTTGCCGAGCAGCGGGATGTCCTGCAGCACCGGCACGCCGCCGCGGCCGTTCGTCTGGCTGTCCTGGATCAGCCCGCCCAGCACCACGGTCTGGCCGTTGGCGACCGAGACGATCGAGCCGATGCGGCGGGTCGAGATCGTCGGCGCCAGCGCGTCGGCCTGGGTGGAGGCGGCGTCGTTGACGATGCTCGACACCTCCTGCTGCACGTCCATGCTGACGTCGTTGTTGGAGTTGATCCGCGGCGTCACCTTCAGGATCACGCCGGTGTCCTTGTATTCGATGTTGCTGATCACCGGCGACCCGTTGGTGTCGGTCGACTGGCTCTGCTGCGTCCGCACCGGCACCTGGTTGCCGACCTGCAGCCGCGCTGTCTGGTTGTTCAGCACCGCCAGGGTCGGGGCCGAGACCACCCTGACATTGGTGATCGAGGACAGGGCGTTGAGGACGACCCGGGCGCCGCCGGTGGCGATCGCCAGGTTGAGGCCGGAGCCGGCCTGCGGGATCGGGGTGGCAAGCGATCCGGACGGCGAGCTGCCGGCCGGGCGCGTGGTGAAGCCGGCGGAGCCGAAGCCGGTTTCGAGATAGTATTGGACGCCGTATTGCAGCCGGTCGTTCAGCGTCACCTCGGCGATCGTCGCCTCGATCACCACCTGCAGCGGGCTGGCGTCGATCGCACGCAGCGCCGATTCGATCAGCCGGAACGCCGCCGGCCGGGCACGGATCAGCAGCGCGTTCTTGTCCCGGTCCGGGACCACCCGCACTTCGCCCAGCTTGTCGAGCTTGAACACCGCCGCCTTGCCGGCCTGGGCGCCCGCGAGGCCGAGGATCGAGGCGTCGCCGTCCTTCTGCTGGGCGTTGAAGTCGATCGGCGCGAATTGCGAATTGGTGCCCGAGCCCGGCTGTCCCGATCCGGTCTGGCCGGTGCCGTTGGTCGTGCCCGTCGTGCCGGAGGCGTTGGCCTGGTCGGTGCCGGCGCTGCTGCTGCTCGAAACCCCGAGGCCGCGGGCGACATCGGAGCCGAGTTCGTCGTCGAAGGGCGAGGCGCCGGCCTGGTCGACCTTGCCGAAGGCCTGGCCCAGCACCCGCGCCATGTTCGCCGCGGTGCCGTTCTGCACCATGTAGACGTAGACCCGCTCCTCGTCGGAATCGCCCTGGTCCAGCCGCTTGATCCAGCGGCCGGCCTCGTTGAGCTTGTCGACGCGGGAGGAGACCACCAGCACGGCGTTCAGCCGCTCCACCGGCATGAAGTTGATCAGGCCCTTGAGCGGGCCGCGGTCGGGCGCGCCGCCGAAGACGGCGCTGAGCTCCTTGATCACCGCCTCGGGCTGCGCCTGCTGCAGCGGGAAGATTCCCGACGACATGCCGCGCAGCCAGTCGACGTCGAAGGACTCGACGGTGGCGCCCAGCGCCGACCGGTCGGCGCTGGTGCCGGAGATCAGCACCAGGTTGCGGGTCGAATCGATCCGCACCAGCTCCGGGTTGACCGCCGGGGCGATCAGCGGGCCGATGGTCTCGGCCGAGACGTTGCGCAGCGGGATGATGGTGATGCCGTAGCCGGCCGGCAGCGGCTTCGGATCGTTGCCGAGCTGCAGCACGGTGCGGCCGGACACGGCCTCGCCCAGCGGCACGATCCGGTAGCCGGCCCGGTCGTCCTGCACCAGCGCGGCACCGGAGGAGCGCAGCGCGGTTTCCAGCATGGCGACCAGGTCGTTCGGCTTGATCGGCCCCTGGGTCGACAGCGTCACCGTGCCGGTGACCCGCGGGTCGATGCTGTAGGGCTGATGCAGCAGGTCGCCCAGCACCGCCTGCACCACCTGGGCCAGGTCGGCATTGTTGAAATTGACCTGGTAGCCG
>NZ_JBCNNF010000376.1:0-6673 GCF_039594555.1 Inquilinus sp. | reverse complement strand
GGAGGGATTGAGACCAGCCGGCGGAACACGATCATCTCGTCGAGCCGGTTCAGGAACTCCGGCCGGAAGTGCTGGCGCACCGCCATCAGCACCTTCTCGCGGCTGACGAAATCGATCTCGCCTTCCGTGTCGCCCTGCTCGATCGAGGCCACGGCGAGATGCTCGGAGCCGAGATTCGAGGTCATGACGATCAGCGTGTTGCGGAAATCGACCGTCCGCCCCTGCCCATCGGTCAGGCGGCCGTCGTCCAGCACCTGCAGCAGCACGTTGAAGACGTCCGGATGGGCCTTTTCGACCTCGTCGAACAGCACCACCTGGTAGGGCCGGCGCCGCACCGCCTCGGTCAGCGCGCCGCCCTCGTCATAGCCGACATAGCCCGGCGGGGCGCCGATCAGCCGGCTGACCGCGTGCTTCTCCATGAACTCCGACATGTCGATGCGGACCATGGCGGTCTCATCGTCGAACAGGAACTCGGCCAGTGCCTTGGTCAGCTCGGTCTTGCCGACGCCGGTCGGGCCCAGGAACAGGAAGCTGCCGATCGGCCGGTTCGGGTCCTGCAGCCCGGCGCGGGCGCGCCGCACCGCGTTGGCGACCGCGGTCAGCGCCTCGTCCTGGCCGACGACGCGGGTCTTCAGCTTGTCCTCCATGTGGAGCAGCTTGTCGCGCTCGCCCTCCAGCATCTTGTCGACCGGCACGCCGGTCCAGCGGCTGACCACCGCGGCGATGTCGTCGGCCTGCACCTCCTCGCGCACCATGTGCGAAGCCTGGGCCGCCTCGGCCTCCTTCAGCTTCTTCTCCAGCTCCGGGATCACGCCATAGGTCAGCTCGCCGGCGCGCGCCCAGTTGCCGGAACGCTGCGCCTGCTCCAGCTCGCCGCGGGCCTGGTCCAGCTGCTCCTTGACCTTGGTGGCGGCGGACAGCTTCTCCTTCTCCGCGGTCCAGGCGGCGGTGAGCGTCGAGGACTGCTCCTCCAGCTCGGCCAGCTCCTGCTCCAGCTTGGCGAGGCGGTCCTTCGAGGCCGTGTCGGTCTCCTTCTTCAGCGCCTCGCGCTCGATCTTCAGCTGCATGGCGCGCCGGTCCAGCGCCTCGATCTCCTCGGGCTTGCTGTCGACCTGCATGCGCAGCCGCGACCCGGCCTCGTCCACCAGGTCGATGGCCTTGTCCGGCAGGAACCGGTCGGTGATGTAGCGGTTCGACAGGGTCGCCGCGGCCACGATCGCGCCGTCGGTGATGCGCACGCCGTGGTGCAGCTCGTACTTCTCCTTCAGGCCGCGCAGGATCGAGATCGTGTCCTCGACCGTCGGCTCGGAGACGAAGACCGGCTGGAACCGCCGGGCCAGCGCCGCGTCCTTCTCGACATGCTTGCGGTACTCGTCGAGCGTGGTGGCGCCGACGCAGTGCAGCTCGCCGCGCGCCAGGGCCGGCTTCAGCATGTTCGACGCGTCCATGGCGCCGTCCGCCTTGCCTGCACCGACCAGCGTGTGCATCTCGTCGATGAACAGCACGATCTCGCCGGCGGCCGACTGCACCTCCTGCAGCACCGATTTCAGCCGCTCCTCGAACTCGCCGCGGAACTTGGCGCCGGCGACCAGCGCGCCGAGGTCGAGCGCCAGCAGGCGCTTGTTCTTCAGGCTCTCCGGCACGTCGCCATTGACGATGCGCAGCGCCAGCCCTTCGACGATCGCGGTCTTGCCGACGCCGGGCTCGCCGATCAGCACCGGGTTGTTCTTGGTCCGGCGCGACAGCACCTGGATGGTGCGGCGGATCTCCTCGTCCCGGCCGATCACCGGGTCGAGCTTGCCTGACCGCGCGGCCTCGGTCAGGTCACGCGCGTATTTCTTCAGGGCGTCGTATTGGCCCTCGGCCGTGGCGCTGTCCGCCGTGCGGCCCTTGCGCATGGCGTCGATGGCGCGGTTCAGCGTCTGCGGCGTGATGCCGGCCTGGGCCAGGGCTGCGCCGGCCCCGGTCTCCTTGGCGATGGCCAGCGCGAGCAGGAGGCGTTCGGCCGCGACATACTGGTCGCCGGCCTTCTTCGCCTGCTCCTGCGCCTGGTCCAGCACCCGCGCCAGCTCGCGGCTCATATAGACCTGGCCGCCGCCGCCCTCGACCTTGGGCTGCTTGGCCAGCGCCTGCTCCACCGCCTGAGACGCGGCCTCGGGCCGCCCGCCGGCGCTGCGGATGAGGTTGGCCGCCAAGCCTTCCTCGTCATCCAGCAGCACCTTCAGCAGGTGCTCGGGCAAAAGCTGCTGGTGGCCGCGGGTCAGCGCCGCGGTCTGAGCGGCCTGGAGGAATCCCTGGCTGCGCTCGGTGAACTTCTGAAGGTCCATACACTCTGTCTCCACTGTCCGGCGCGATCGTCTTGCACGAAGCCCGACCCCGCCTTGATCCACGTCATGTGCGATCCGGGAGGATGCAGGACTGATGTAGGGGTGTGGCCGGGCCGCAACAAGACCGCTTGTGGCCGACTTTCCGCATCGGCAGCATTCGCCGGCAGCGGAGGGCTTAGGACCATGGAATTACAGGGCCAGGTGGCGATCGTGACCGGCGCCGGAAACCCCGAGGGCATCGGCTTCGCCGCGGCGCGCCGGCTGGCCGCGCTGGGCGCCGTGCTGGTGCTGGCCGCGACCACCGACCGCATCGAGGTGCGCGCGGCCGAGCTGCGGGCCGAGGGCCACACGGCCGCGGGCGTTACGGGCGACCTGACCCTGATGGCGGACGCCGAGCGCCTGGCCGAGTCGGCATTGGCCACGCATGGCCGGATCGACATCCTGGTCAACAATGCCGGCATGGTGCAGACCGGCCTGCGGATGCGCGGCGCCGCCTTTGCGGCCCTGAGCGAGGAGGCCTGGGACCAGGGCATCGCGCTGAACCTGAAGACCGCCTTCAACGCCACAAGGGCGGTGCTGCCGCACATGCTCGGGCGCGGCTATGGCCGCATCGTCAACGTCTCCTCGGTCACCGGGCCGCATGTGGCGATCTCCGGCGAGAGCGCCTATGCCGCGGCCAAGGCGGGGCTGAGCGGCCTGACTCGGGCGCTGGCGCTGGAGGTGGCGGCCCAGGGCGTGACGGTGAATGCAGTCGAACCCGGCTGGATCACCACCCCGTCCTCGCCGGGCCGCGCCGGGCGCCACACCCCGATCGGCCGCGCCGGCCGGCCCGAGGAGGTGGCAGCCGCCATTGCCTTCCTGGCCTCGCCCGGCGCCAGCTACGTCACCGGCGCGTCGCTGGTGGTGGATGGCGGCAACATCCTGCAGGAGCGGAAAGGTCCCAATCGCGCATAGCGGCGATCCTCGGCGCGCTGATTGTTTCTGGCGGCGATAACGCGCTAGGGTTTTCTCCCGTATCGCCGGACCGACCGCCATGACCGCCGCCGCCCGCCTCGCCGACCTATATCGCTACCCCGTCAAGGGCCTGGCCGGGCAGCCACTCGCCGCCGCCGAGCTGGCCGCCGGTGGGACTTTGCCGCATGACCGGCGCTTCGCCATCGTCCATGGCGCCAGCCAGTGCGACCCGACGGCGCCGAGCTGGCAGCCGAAGCGGCAGTTCCTGCAGCTGATGACCGATGAGCGGTTGGCGCTCCTGGGCATCGACTACGACGACGCCACCGAGGCGCTGACGCTGAAGCGCGACGGCAAGCAGGTGGCGCGCGGCCTGCTGTCGATGCCGATCGGGCAGGAGCTGATCAACCAGTTCCTGAACGCCTTCATGAAGGATGCGCGCGGCGCGCTGAAGATCGTCGCCGCCCCCGGCATCGCCTTCACCGACAAGCCGGAGAAGCTGGTCTCGCTGATCAACCTGGCCTCGGTGAAGGACATCGAGCGGGTGACGCGCGCCCCGGTCGACCCGCGGCGCTTCCGCGGCAACCTGATCCTCGACGGCCTGCCGGCCTGGGCGGAGTTCGACTGGATCGGGCGCGAGCTGACGGTCGGCGCGGCGCGGCTCAGGGTCGTCTCCCGGATCACCCGCTGCGCCGCCACCAACGTCAACCCGGCGACCGGCGAGCGCGACCTGAACATCCCGAAGGCCCTGATGACCGGCTTCCGCCACGCCGATTGCGGCATCTACGCCGAGGTGATCGGCGGCGGCCGGATCACGCCGGGGGATGCTCTGACGGTCATGTAGGTGGCCGGCAACGTCGCTCTTGACCGGACGAGGATCGATCGCATGTTATTACATGCGTGATCACGATCCTTGAGGCTCCACATGGTCGCCCTGAAGCTGCGCGCGATCGGCAATTCGGTCGGAGCGGTCCTGCCCAAGGATGTGCTGACCAGGCTTCACGTCCAGGAGGGCGATACGCTCTACCTGACCGAGGCGCCGGACGGTTACCGGCTGACGCCCTACGACCCCGACTTCGAGGCACAGATGGACGCCGCCCGCAAGGTGATGAAGAAGCGGCGCAACCTGCTGCGGGAGTTGGCGAAGTAGGTGGACGCGCCGCGCTGGATCGGCCGCGCGGTCGTCCTGGCGCTGCATGACGAGCAGTTGGTGGAGCATGGCGGCGCCCCGGGCCTGCGCGACGCCGGCCTGCTGGACTCCGCCCTTGACCGCCCCCGCAATCTGCTTGCCTATGGCAAGCCCGATCTCGCGGCCCTCGCCGCCGCTTACGGCTTCGGCCTGATCCGGAACCATCCCTTCATCGACGGCAACAAGCGGGTGGCCTTCGTGGTCACCGAAACCTTCCTGGCCCTCGCGGGGCGGGAGATCGCCGCGGATGACGCCGAATGCCTGTCGATCTGGCTGGCCCTGGCGGCCGGCGAGGTGTCGGAGGACGAGCTCGCGGCCTGGCTGCGGCCGCGGCTCATCCCCTTGCAGCCATAGTCGCGACGCTTACGGCCGCACCGGCCCGGTGCCGGCGCCGGTGCGCTCGATTGCGGCGGCGATCTCGGCGACGTCCTCGGGCGTCAGCTCCAGGGTCGCGGCGTCGATCCAGCCATCCACCTGCTCCGGCCCGCGGGCGCCGACGATGGCGGCGGTGACCGCCGGCCAGGACAGGGTCCAGGCCACCGCCACGGCCGCGACCGAGGTGCCGCGCCGCGCCGCCACCGGCTTCAGAGCCTCGGCCAGCGCCAGGTTGCGGGCCAGGCCGTCGCCGGTGAAATGCGGCGAGCGCGAGCGCCAGTCGTC
Organism: Inquilinus sp.; assembly: GCF_039594555.1. Classification (GTDB taxonomy): domain Bacteria; phylum Pseudomonadota; class Alphaproteobacteria; order DSM-16000; family Inquilinaceae; genus Inquilinus. The sequence continues at coordinate 1,546 of NZ_JBCNNF010000376.1, read as the reverse complement.
CTTCGGCAGCGCCGCCGCCCGCTCCGCCGTGAAGGCGCCGGTCAGCAGGCCGGACTGCATCGGGCTGTAGACGATGACGCCGGTATTGTGCTTCGCGCACCAGGGCAGCTCCGCCGCCGCGATGTCGCGCCGGATCGCCGAGAAGGGCGGCTGCAGCGTGTCGACATGGCCGACCGCCTCGGCCCGGGTCAGCAGCTCGACATTGTGGTTCGACAGGCCGACGGCCCGCACCTTCCCTTCCTTCTTGAGGTCGAGGAAGGTCTGCCACAGCGTCTCGATCGACGTGCCGTCCTCGGCCGGCCAGTGCAGCTGGTAGAGATCGATCCGCTCGACCCCGAGCCGCTTGAGCGAGGCCTCGACCTCGCGCCGCAGGCTGGCCGGGGCGCCGACGCGCTTCGGCACGGCGGTGCGGTTGGATTCGTCCCAGATCAGCCCGCCCTTGGTGAAGACATAGGGCCGCTTGCCGGCCGGGATCTCGCGCAGGGCGCGGCCGACGATCTCCTCGGAATGGCCGAGGCCGTAGACGGCCGCGGTGTCGATCCAGTTGATGCCGACTTCGGCGGCGTGGCGGATGGCGGCGACCGAGGCGTCGTCATCCTGCTCGCCCCAGGCCGCGGCCCAGCCGGAGCCGCCGATCGCCCAGGCGCCGAAGCCGACCCGGGTGATCGCCATGTCGGTGGTGCCGAAACGCCGCGTCGGCAGGTGGGTCTCGCTCATGGTCGTCTCCCCATTATGTCAGGCCTGGAGAATGACGGCATCGCATTCAGCGTTCCAATTGAATGTTCAGATCGCATTCAGCATGATCAGCGAACAATCGCAGGATCGGGCCGGACCATGGATCTGAGGCAGCTGGAGCATTTCCTGGCGGTGGCGGAGGAGCAGCATTTCACCCGCGCCGCGCGGCGGGTGAACATCGTCCAGTCCGGCCTGTCGGCCTCGATCCGGGCGCTGGAGGAGGAACTGGGCGCGCCGCTGTTCATCCGCAGCACGCGGCGGGTGGACCTGACCGCCGCCGGTCGGGTGCTGGCCGAGGAGGCGCGGCGGGTGCTGGCGGCGGCGCAGGGCGCCCGCGATGCGGTGGCCCAGGTGCAGGGCCTGGCGCGCGGCCGGCTGGCGATCGGCACCACCCACAGCCTGGCGCCCTTCGTCGACCTGCCGGAGCTGCTGGCCCGCTTCCATGCCGCCCATCCGGGGGTCGAGATCCGGCTGTGCCAGGGCGGCAGCGACCGACTGTTCGAGAAGCTGCGCGACAGCCGGGTGGACCTAGCCTTCGTGCCGATGCAGCCGGCGCCGCCGCCCGATGTGCAGGCCACCATGCTGGCCTGCGAGGAGCTGGTGGCCGCCTGCCGCCACGACCATCCGCTGGCGGGCCGGAAGAACGTGGCACTGAGCCGGCTGGGCCGCGAGACCTTCGTCGATTTCCAGACCGATTGGGGCACCCGGCAGCTGGTGGATCAGGCCTTCGCCCGGGTGCGGGTGGAGCGCCGCACCGGCTTCGAGGTCAACGACCTGCCGACCGCGCTGGACCTCGTCGCCCTCGGCCTCG
>NZ_JBCNNF010000375.1:0-6683 GCF_039594555.1 Inquilinus sp. | reverse complement strand
GTCGACGATGGCCGGCACCGGCAGCAGGGTGGCGGAGCCGGGGCCGGCCTCGGCGAAGCCCTCGGCCACGGCGTTGGTGCGGAAGGCGGTGCCGCGGATGGCGGTGGCGCCGTTCAGCAGCACCACCTGCACGCCCTCGTTCCAGCGCGGCGGCAGGCGCCGGGCCACCGCGGTCATGGTGCGGCCCCAGGAGACGCCGACGAGAGCCGGGCGGGGCGCCAGCGCCGCGAGATACTGCGCCGCGGCCTGGGCCACGGCGTCGATGGCGATGGCCTCGTCGGCCGGACCCTCGCCGGTCGCCGGGCCGGGCACGACGATCGCCTCGCGCAGGCCCCAGCGGGACTGCAGCCGGGCCTCGAGATCCGGCCGGCGCTGGCCCCGCGCCACGATCTCGATGCGGACGATGCCGGTCTCGCGCGCCTCCTGCAGCAACCGGCCGACCTGCCAGCGGGTCAGCCCCAGCTCCTGCGCGATCTCGGACTGGTTGCGGTCCAGGTCGTAATACAGCTTGGCCGCCTGGACCATGAACTGCTCGCGCTGGGCGTCGGAGGTGACGCGATGCCCGAGATCGGCCTGAAGGGTCACGGCAGCGCGTCCGTCAACATTTGAGCAATTGATGCTCGAATGAGCGGACGCTAGTCCCGCCGCCCCTGCCCTGTCAAGCGGCGGCGGAGGGCGCTACCCTCGCCCGCAAGGCCATCACCCGGAGGAGACGCGCCCGTGACCGAGAGCCCGCGCATGCTGACCGGCAAATGCTATTGCGGCGCCGTCCAGTACGAGGTGGCGGATTCATTCGTCTATGCCATGAACTGCCACTGCTCGAACTGCCGGCGGACGACGGGGTCGGCGTTCAAGCCCATCGCCGGGATCGAGCGCGCCAAGCTGACGGTAACCCGGGGCGAGGACGGGCTGATGATCTATGGCGAGCCGGATGGCAACAACACGCATTGCCGGGCCTGCGGGTCGCTGCTGTTCTCGGTCGTCCGCGACGGCGCCTATGTCCATGTCGCCATGGGCACGCTGGTCGACGACCCGACCATCCGGCCGACCGCGCACATCTTCGTCGGCTCCAAGGCGCCCTGGCACACCATCGCCGACGACCTGCCGCAATATGAGGAGTTTCCGACCTAGCCCCCTGCCCGGCGCACCAGCGCTCCCAGCACCTCGGCCAGGGGCGTCGTTCCCCGCCGGATCTCGCCGCCCTCGACCTCGATCCGGCCGGCATTGTGAGCGTCGTAGAGCTCGGTGATCAGCCGGACATAGCCTTCGCTCAGCCCACCCGCCGCCAGCGCCTGCTCCCACTGGCCGCGCGGCAGGGCCACCGCCTGGACCGGCCGGCCGAGCGGACCGGCCAAAGCGGCGGCAACGTCGAGTGCCGTGACGCGCTGCGGCCCCTCGGCATGGACGATGCGCGGCAGCGACTCGGCCGCGTCCAGCAGGTCGGCCGCGATCAGCCCGACATCGGGGGCCGAGACGGTCGGGAAGCGCTTGTCGAGCGGGTGGTGCAGGCTGGCCAGCACGCCGGTGGCCGTGGCTGCGCCCAAGGACCGCGCCCAGTTCTGCATATGCTCGGCCGAGCGCAGGAAGGTGATGCCCGGCAGGCCGCCGAGCCGCTGCTCGAGATGATGGAACAGCAGCGTGATGCCGGTTCCCGACGCGTGCTGGGCGCCGTAGTCGGAGATGGCGACGATGCGCGCCGGCCGCGCCGCCTCCAGCGCCCGGGCCAGGCTGTCGATCAGCCCTCGGGCCTCGGCCGCGGCATCGCCGCGCGACGGGGCCAGCGGCACGATCGCCAGCGCGCCCTCGGCGCCCCGCAGCGCCGCCATCAGCCCCTCGGGCTCGGCGCTGTCGGCGACGGCGATCTCGCATCCGGCCTCGGCCAGCGCGCCGGCCTTGCCGGGATCGCGGACCACTGCCCGCACCGCCCTGCCGCGCCGCCGCAGCTCCCGCGCCGCAGCCCCGCCGATCCGGCCCGTGGCGCCGATGATGGTGAACATGTTATCTCTCCCGCTATGCCCCGGATCGGGGCCAAGTCGGGCGGGACCTTGCCGCGCCGGCTGGCGCCGGGTCGCGCCGGAACGGACGGGCGTGAGCAGGTTCGGACGGCGGCGTTCAGCCCCGCTCGCGCCGCAGCGCGCCGGGCGTGGTGCCGAGCACCCGGCGCATCGCCCGGGCCATGTGGCTCTGATGCGCGAAGCCGGCGTCGAGCGCGACCTGCGCCATCGGCAGGCTTCCGTCCAGCAGCAGCGCCCGTGCCCGATCGACCCGGCGGCGGATCACGTACTGGTGCGGCGCCAGCCCGGTCGAGGCCTTGAACAGCGGCTTGAAGTGGGAGGGGCTGAGGCCGGCGGCGGCCGCCAGCTCGGCCAGGGTCAGGCGCTGGTCCAGCCGCGCCTCGATCAGCTCCAGCACCCGGGCCAGCTGCCGCCGCGACAGCGCCTGGCCCGCCATGGCCGCGGGCACGGGCGTCGCGTAGCGCCGCAGCAGATGGGTCGCCAGCGCCAGCCCGATGCTGTCGGCATAAAGCGGGTCGGATGGCATGTCCGCCTCCAGCTCCGCCTTCAGGGCCCAGCCGAGATGCTCGATCCGCGGGTCGCGCAGCTGCAGCCGCGGCGCGATCTCCAGCCGGGCGGAGGCCAGGCCCAGCCCCTCCGCCGCGCTGTTCATAAGGGCCGGGGCAAGGCGCAGCAGCAGGAAACGGGCCGGCCCTTCATCCTCCCAGGCCCCGGCCGCGCCGGCCGGCAGCAAGTCGATGTCGCCCTCGCGCTGCAGCCGGTCCTGCGCCAGCCCCTCGGCCCGGCAATGCGCCATTACCGCCGGCCCGACATGCAGGCTGAGCCTCAGATCCGGTGACGGCGCGGCCTCGACCGCATGGCCGGTGGCGGCGAACAGCCCGGCGGCGAAGCCGGTCCACTGCCCGGCCTTCTGCGGCGTGATCGCGCCGGACCGGATCACCGGCTCATGTGTATCCATTCCGCCACACCTCCGGGCCGACCAGCGGCGCCCGCGCCGCAGTCTACGTCCCCCTGCTTGAGCCGGCGAGCCCTCCTCGCTATATGGGCGGCGACCAGGCCGGGCCCCTCTGGCAGCTCCCTCGGGATCTGCGATGTCGGACTGGAACTCCCCAAGGGGAGTGGCCCGCCTGCCGATCGCTGATCGTCCTGTCCGTAAGGCATGCCGGCCGCTCCTCACGACGAAGAGGACGGTTTTCGCATGGAACATCTGCTGACGGGCGAGGCGCTGACCGCCCTGCTCCAGGTCATCATGATTGACCTGGTGCTGGCGGGCGACAACGCCATCGTCATCGGCCTGGCCGCGGCCGGGCTGCCCAAGGAACAGCGCGGCAAGGCGATCCTGATCGGCATCGCCGCCGCCACCCTGCTGCGCATCGGCTTCGCGCTGATCACCACCCAGCTCCTCGCCATCGTCGGCCTGCTGCTGGCCGGCGGCGTGCTGCTGCTGTGGGTGTGCTGGAAGATGTGGCGCGAGCTTCGCCACACCGCCAAGGAGGAGCACCAGGCCGAGGAGGCGCTGGCCGGCCATGACGCCAACGGAAATGGAAGTTCAGGGGGCGCGCCGCGCAAGACCTTCGCCCAGGCCGCCTGGCAGATCGTGATCGCCGACGTGTCGATGTCGCTGGACAACGTGCTGGCCGTCGCCGGCGCGGCGCGCGAGCACCCGGCCATCCTGGTGTTCGGCCTGGCCCTGTCGATCGCGCTGATGGGCTTCGCGGCCACCTTCATCGCCAGGCTGCTGAACCGCCACCGCTGGATCGCCTATGTCGGCCTGGCCGTCATCCTCTACGTCGCCATCGACATGGTCTGGCGCGGCGCCGTCGAGGTCTGGCCACATGTCCAGGGCGTGATGTAAGGCACCGTCGGCTCTCCCCCTCACCCTCCCGCCCCTGACGGGGCGGGTCCCTCCCTCTCCCCGAGGAGAGGGGAAGAAGAGGTGCACACTGATACACCTCTCCTCGGGGAGAGGTCGAAATCGCGCAGCGATTTCGGGTGAGGGGGTGGCCCCGGCCTCTCCAGCCTACTCCGCCAGCAGGTCCCGCACCGCCAAGGCGACGATCTCCGTCGCCTTGTACAGATCGTCCAGCTTCAGCCGCTCATTCGCCCGGTGGGCGTTGGCGTCCTCGATGGTGCGCGGGCCGGCGCCGTAGAGGGCGATCGGCACACCGGCGGCGGCGTAGTGCCGGGCGTCGGTGTAGAGCGGGACGCCCTTCACCGGGATGTCCTCGCCCAGCACCGGCGCGGCACGGCGGCGGATCGCCTCGGCCAGCCGGTCGGTGCCCGGCAGCGGCGACAGCGGCTCGGCCAGCAGGATGCGGCGGACCACCACGGTCGCCTTCGGGAAGGCCTTGGCGGCGCTTTCGATCACGCCGCGCAGCTCCGCCTCCACCGCCGCGCCGTTCTCCTCGGGGATCAGCCGGCGGTCGAGCCGGAAGGCCACCCGGTCGGGCACGACATTGGTGTTGATGCCGCCCTCGATCAGCCCGACCGTGAGCTGCGGCGAGCCGATGCCGGTCACCTTCGACACCGTCGCCGCATAGCGCTTCCGATGCTCGTACAGCGCCGCCAGGATCGGCGTCGCCGCCTCCAGCGCGTCGATGCCGGTGGCGGGCAGAGCGGCATGGGCCGACCTGCCGCGCACCTCGACCTCGAGATGCAGGCAGCCATTGTGCGCGGTCACCACCGCATAGCTGAAGGCGGCGGCGATGGCGAAGTCGGGCTTCGACAGCCCCTGCTCCAGGATCAGCTTCGGCCCGATCTCGCCGCCCGATTCCTCGTCATAGGTCACGTGCAGCTCGACCGTGCCGCGGGTCAGCCGGCCGGCCTCCTCCAGCGCCTTCAGGGCAAAGGCGTAGGTGGCGATGTCGGATTTCGAGACGGCGGCGCCGCGGCCGTACATCCAGCCGTCGACCACCTCGGCGCCATAGGGGTCGTGGGTCCAGCCCTCGCCCGGCGCCACCACGTCGCCATGGGCGTTCAGCGCGATCACCGGCCCGTCGCCGAAGCGGCGGCGGACGATCAGGTTGCTGGCGCTGATCATGCCATGCGCCTTCGCCAGCTCGGCCGGCACCGGATGGACCTCGACCTCGAAGCCGAGCTCGCGCAGCAGCTCGGTGGTCCGCTTCGCATGGGCGTCGCAGTCGCCGGGCGGGTTGTCGGACGGAACCTTGACCAGCTCCGCCAGGAACCGGGCCTCCTGCTCGCGCGCGCCGTGGAGCCAGGCGCGGATGGCGGTGTCGATGCTGTCGGTCATCACGGGAACTTTCGTGTCAGGCAGGGTTGTACTGGCGGAGGAGGTCGAGCAGGACGCGCACGGCAAGGTCCGCATCCTCCACGGTGATCGATTCGGCCGGGTTGTGGCTGATGCCGCCGCGGCAGCGCAGGAACAGCATGGCCACCGGGGTCAGCGCCGCCATCGCCATGGCATCGTGGCCGGCGCCGCTGGGCAGGCGCCGCGCCGGCAGGCCGTAGCGGCGGATCGCCGTCTCCAGCCGCGCCATCAGCGCCTCGTCGCAGCGCACGGCGCCGGCGTCATGGTAGCGTTCCAGCGCCAGCTCGACGCCGCGGCCGCGGGCGATGCCCTCCAGCGCCGCGGTCATCTCGGCCATCGCCGCCAGGCGGTCGGCATCGTCGGGCGCGCGGATGTCGATGGTGAAGCGCACCGCCCCGGGGATGACGTTGACGGCGCCGGGCTGCACGTCGAGCTGCCCGACCGTCGCCACCACATCGCGCCGGCTCTGGGCGCAGCGCTCGATCGCCAGGATCATCGAGGCGGCGGCGGCCAGCGCGTCATGGCGCAGATCCATCGGCACGGTGCCGGCATGGCCGGCGACGCCGCGGACCGTGGCGTTATAGCGGGCGGCGCCGTTGATGGCGGTGACCACGCCGAGCGGCAGGTCCTCCGCCTCCAGCACCGGCCCCTGCTCGATATGCAGCTCGACATAGCCCAGCACGCGGTCACGCCGCCGGGCCTCGCCCTCCAGCCCGTCCGGGTCGCCGCCGAACTCGCGCAGCAGGTCGCCCAGGCGCAGGCCGTCGGCGTCCAGCGCGTCCATCGCCGCCGGGTCGACGGTGCCGGCGATGGCGTTGCTGCCGGTCAGGGTGACCGGGAAGCGCACGCCCTCCTCGTCGCCGAAGGCCAGGACCTCGACGGCGAAGGGCAGCCGCTCGCCGCGCCGGTGCAGCTCGCCGACCACGGCAATGGCGGCCAGCACGCCGAGATTGCCGTCATATTTGCCGGCGTCGCGCACCGTGTCGATGTGGGAGCCGAGCAGCAGCGCCGGCAGCCCCGGCCGGTCGCCCTCATAGCGGCCGACGACGTTGCCGGCGGCGTCGGTCCGCGCCGCCATCCCGGCTTCGCGCATCCAGGCCAGCACCTGGTCGGCCGCCTGGCGGTGCGCCGGCGACAGGAAGGTGCGGGTCAGCCGGTCCGGGTCCTCGCTGAAGCGGGCCAGGTCGTCCAGCCGCTGCATCAGTGCCGGGCCGTGGGCGAGAGTGTTCTGCATGGGCGCTGTGTCAGCCTGCATTTCCCGAACCCCTTACGTCCTGCGTCGCCTTGCGGTGAGTCGGATGAGGGCGCGGGCCGCGAAGAGCGTATCGGGACATACGGTCGAGCGGCCCGCGCCCGCAGGCGGCCGCCGCAAGGCGACCCTCCGGGCCGGTTGAAAA
>NZ_JBCNNF010000374.1:0-6743 GCF_039594555.1 Inquilinus sp. | reverse complement strand
GGAGGCTCCTCCGGCAGCACGTCCAGCGCGGCGCCGGCGATCCGCCCGGCCTGCAGCGCGCCCAGCAGCGCGTCGAGATCGACGATGGCGCCACGGGCGGTGTTGATCAGCACCGCATGCGGCCGCATCACCGAGAAGGCGGCGTCGCCGAACAGCCGGTGCGTCTCCGGCGTCAGCGGCGCGTGGATCGACACGATGTCCGAGGCGAGGAGCAGATCGGAAAGGGTCTCGACCCGGGTGACGCCCAGCGCGATCTCCATCCCGCGCGGGATGTAGGGGTCGTAGGCCAGCACCTCCAGCCCGAAGGCCCTGGCCCGCATCGCCGTGGCGGTGCCGATGCGGCCGAGACCGACGATGCCGATCGTGGTGCCGCGGATGCGCCGGGTCAGGCGCCCGGCCTCCAGCGTGTAGTTGCCGACCGGGTCGGCCTGCAGCGCCCGGTCATAGGCCGGGATGCCGCGCAGCAGCCCCAGCATCAGGCCGACGGCGTGGTCCGCCACCTCGCTGGTGCCGTAATCCGGCGTGTTCGCCACCGGGATGCCGGCGCCGCCGGCCGCGGCCAGGTCGATATGGTCGAAGCCGACCCCGGCGCGGACGATGATCCGGCAGCGCGGCATCTTGTCGATCACCGACTGGTCGACGCGCAGCTCGTGCCAGGTCAGCAGCGCGTCGCACTGGGCATAGACCTCGTCCGGGATCTTCTTCCGGTCGCGCTCGCGCCGGATCACGAACTCGACATCGGCGCCGCCGACCTGCCGTTCGATCACGGCGTCGTCGGCATATTGCGCGTCGGGCGTCAGGACGGTGAAGCGGGGCGCCATGTCGGACCGGCCGGTCAGTGGTCGCCGCGGTGCAGGACGCTGCCCGCCAGCCCGGTGTCGTAGGCCAGGCCGTCGGCGGTGACGATGGCCGCACCGGGGAAGCCGGAGCGGATCAGCCCCTTGCGCTCGAGCGCAGCGAACACCGCGATGTTGTGCAGCCCGGTCATGTCCCGGCCCATCACCACCGCGTCGCCGACATGGTAGTGGTCGCCATGCGGCGGCGGGAAGCTGGAGACCAGCACCGTGCCGTCCTCCTGCTGCGTGGCGAAGCGCGGCGTCTGCGCCATGTGCTGCAGCACGGTCAGGGTCTTCAACTGCAGCGGGTTCAGGCCGAGCGGGTTCTTCTTGGCGGGCATCGGGGATCGTCGCTTGTGAACGGGCGGCCGCGGGGGCCTGTCACCGAACGGTAGCAGTGCCCGAAGCCGGCCGCCACACTCCTTGGGATCAGATCCCGCCGGGCGCGATGCCCTCGCGCATCAGCAGCCGGCGCAGCGGCGCCACCCGCTTCACCGCCTGCAGCGCCAGGGCGCGCAGGGCGAGGGCAGGGGCCGCGTCGGTCAGCAGTGATCGGTTCAGCAGGTCGACCCCGGCGGTGCGGCTGGCGACGTCACCGCGCCGCTTCGCCTCGTAGCGCGCGGTGACCTGCGCGGCGCCCGGGTCGGTGCCGGCGCGGATGGCGGCGGCCGCCACCTGGGCGATGGCGTCGGCGTCGCGGAAGCCGAGATTGAGGCCCTGGGCGCCGATCGGCGGCAAGGCATGCGCTGCCTCGCCGACCAGCGCGACTCTGGGCACCGCCAGCCGCCGCGCGGCGAGGCCGGACAGCGGGAAGATCTGGCGCGGCCCGTCCTGCGTCACCGCGCCCAGGATCGGCTCGGCCCGCCGCCCGATCGCCCGGGCCAAGGCGTCGTCATCCAGCGCCGCCAGCGTCTTGGCTTCATCGGGCCGGGTCACCCAGACCAGGCTGGACCGCCGGTCGCCCAGCGGCACCAGGGTGAAGGGGCCGGCGGTGGTGTGGATCTCGGTCGAGATGTCGTCATGCGACCGGGCGTGGCACAGCGTGGTCACCAATGCCGCCTGGTCGTAGCCCCAGCGGCGCACGCCGACGCCGGCGGCGGCCCGCACCGCCGAATTGCGGCCGTCGGCCCCGACCAGCAGCCGGCCGTAAACGCTCTCGCCGGTCGCGGTCCGCACCGTCACCGCGCCGACGCCGATGCGGATCTCGGTTGCCGGCTCGGAGATCCGGCGCAGGTTGGGCATCCCGGCGACGGAAGCGGCCAGAGCGGCGACCAGGTCGCGGTTGGCGATGTTGTGGCCGAAGGTGTCCCGCCCGATCTCGGCGGCGCGGAACACCACCTCCGGCCCGCTGATGCGCCGGGCGGCATCGTCGATCAGCCGGATCGCCCGCATCGGCGCCGCCAAAGGCCGCACGGCCGGCCAGATCCCGGCGCGCTCCAGGATGGCGACCGACCCCGCCAGCAGGCCGGTGGTGCGGTGGTCCTCCGGTGCCGGCGGGGCGACCAGCATGGTGTCGACGCCGCCCTGTGCCAGCAGCAGCGCCGCCAGCAGCCCAGCCGGGCCGCCGCCGACCACGATCGCATCGGTTTCAGGGGCAGGTGTCTTGCGGGTGCGAGTCATGCGCGCAGCATAGCAGGCGGCAACGAGGTCCGGCCTGCGGCCGAAGCGGCCCTGGCCTTTGGCGCCCCCATGGTCTAGAACCGGAGCCTCCCCAGACCGGTATACGCGGAGCGGCTTCCGATGGCCTCCTACCAGTACGTCTTCGTGATGAAGGACATGACCAAGGCCTATCCGGGCGGCAAGGTCGTGCTGGAGAAGATCTGGCTGTCCTTCCTGCCGGGCGTGAAGATCGGCGTGCTGGGCCCGAACGGCTCGGGCAAGTCGACCCTGATGAAGATCATGGCCGGCATCGACAAGGAGTTCACCGGCGAGGCCTGGGTCGCCCAGGGCGCCACCGTCGGCTACCTGTCGCAGGAGCCGGAGCTGGACCCGGCCAAGACCGTGGCCGAGAACGTCATGGAAGGCTTGGCGCCGATCAAGGCGATGGTCGACCGCTTCAACGCCGTCAGCGAGGCGATGGGCGAGCCCGACGCCGATTTCGACGCGCTGATGGCCGAGCAGGCCGAGCTGCAGGAGAAGATCGACGCCGCCGACGCCTGGGACCTCGACCGCACGGTCGAGATCGCCATGGACGCGCTGCGCTGCCCGCCCGGCGACAGCCCGGTGACGAACCTGTCCGGCGGCGAGCGGCGTCGCGTGGCGCTGGCCAAGCTGCTCCTCGCCAAGCCGGACCTGCTGCTGCTCGACGAGCCCACCAACCATCTCGACGCAGAGTCGGTGGCCTGGCTGGAGCGGCATCTGGAGGACTACAAGGGCACCGTGGTCATGGTCACCCATGACCGCTACTTCCTCGACAACGTCACCGGCTGGATCCTCGAGCTCGACCGCGGTCGCGGCATCCCCTACGAGGGCAACTACTCGGCCTATCTCGAGGCCAAGGAGAAGCGCCTGGCCCAGGAGGCCAAGGAGGAGTCGAGCCGGCAGAAGACCCTGGCCGAGGAGTTGGAGTGGATCCGGCAGGGCGCCCGTGGCCGCCAGGCCAAGCAGAAGGCGCGCATCCACGCCTATGAGGATTTGCTAGCGCAGAGCCGCGAGCAGGCCCCGGGCCAGGCCCAGATCCTGATCCCGACGCCGGAGCGGCTGGGCGACAACGTGATCGACGCGACAGGCGTGTCGAAGGGCTTCGGCGACCGCCTCCTGATCGACAATCTCAGCTTCCGCCTGCCGCGCGGCGGCATCGTCGGCGTCATCGGCCCGAACGGCGCCGGCAAGTCGACCCTGTTCAAGATGATCACCGGCCAGGAGACGCCGGATGGCGGCGCTCTCAAGGTCGGCGAGACCGTCAAGCTCGGCTATGTCGACCAGAGCCGCGACGACCTCTCCCCGAACAAGACGGTGTGGGAGGAGATCTCCGGCGGGCTCGACGAGATCGACCTGGGCAAGCGCAAGATGCCCAGCCGCGCCTATGTCGGCGCCTTCAACTTCAAGGGCGGCGACCAGCAGAAGAAGGTCGGCCAGCTGTCGGGCGGCGAGCGCAACCGCGTCCACCTGGCGAAGATGCTGAAGTCCGGCGCCAACGTCCTGCTGCTGGACGAGCCGACCAACGACCTGGACGTCGAGACGCTGCGGGCGCTGGAGGAGGCGCTGTTGTCCTTCCCCGGCTGCGCCATCGTGATCAGCCACGACCGCTTCTTCCTCGACCGCCTGGCCACCCACATGCTGGCCTTCGAGGGCGACAGCGAAGTGGTGTGGTTCGAGGGCAACTACGAGGATTACGAGAAGGACCGCCACCGCCGCCTGGGCACCGAGGCGGACCAGCCGCACCGCATCAAGTACAAGCCGCTGACGCGCTGAGAAGATCAGTCGCTCCGCCGCCGGGGTTCAAGGCAGCCGGCGTGCGGGCTGGGCTTCCGGCGCGGCGGATGGCTGGTTGTCGTTCGCCGCGGCCCGGCAGGCGATGGTGCCACCGCCCGCGACCGTCAACTGCGGGTACAGCGCCAGCAGACGGCGCAGCACGCCGTTGGTCCAGCCGAAGCCGTCCTGGTTGGGATACTCCCCGCCGCCGGCAGCCTCGGTGCCGGCGACGTCGTATTTCTCGGTCAGCTTGCCGGTTTGCGTGTAGACGCCGACGACCCGCTCGGCCCAGCGGCGGGCGACGGTTTCCGCCAATGGGTCATGGCCGGTGCGGGCGAGGCCGCGGATGGCGATCCATTCCAGCGGTGCCCAGCCATTCGGCGCGTCCCATTGCTGCCCTGATGCCACCTCCGTGGTCAGCAGGCCGCCGGGGGCCAGCAGCCGGCGCTCCAGCGTGTCGGCAACGCGGCCGGCCTGGTCCGGATCGGCCAGGCCGAAGAACAGCGGATAGGCCGTCGCCAGCGTGACCGTGCCGGTCAGCCGGCCCTCGCGCCACAGATAGTCGGTGAACACCCCGGCCTGCGGGTCCCACAGCAGCCGCCGCACCGCCTCGGCGCGCTGCTTCGCCCGGGCCTGCAGCTCCGCCGCGCGGTCGGGCCGGCCGGCGGCGGCATAGGCCTTGGCCAGCACGGTCTCCAACTCGGTCATCAGGCTGTTGAGGTCCGGCGGGATCACCGCCGTGACCCGGATCGTGCCCAGGGTCTTGCCGTCGGCCAGCCAGCGCGAGGAGAAGTCCCAGCCGCTTTCGGCCGCGGCGCGCAGGTCGCGATAGACCTCCGACGGCGAACGGTCGGTCGACCGCGCGGTCTCGACATCCTCGCGGTAGGATTCGTCGCGCGGCTGGTCGCTGTCGTCCCAGTAGCGGTTCAGCAGCGTGCCGTCCGGCAGCCGGACCAGCCGGCGATAGGCCTCGCCAGGCTTCAGGAAATCGGCGCCGTCCATCCAGAAGGCGTATTCCCGGGCCAATGCCGACAGGGCGTCGGCATAGACCTTGGCGGGGTCGGCACTGCTCTCGGCCACCAGCTCGACCATGGTGGCGAAGAACGGTGCCTGCGACCGGCTGAGATAGTAGCTGCGGTTGCCGTTCGGGATGTGGCCGTACCGGTCGATCAGGCTGGCGAAATTGCCCAGCACGTCGCGCGCCAGGTCCCTCCGCCCGCTCTGGATCAGGCCCAGCATGGTGAAGTAGGAATCCCAATAATAGACCTCGCCGAAGCGCCCGCCCGGGACGACATAGGGGTTGGGCAGCGGCAGCAGGGTCGAGCGCGGGTCGGACCGGTCCGGCCGCCGCGTCAGCACGCCCCACAGCGCGTCGATATGGCTGCAGACATCCTGGCCGGGCACCGAGTGATAGCCGGTCTTCTCCGGCTCCGGCGGCGTGAAGTGGCGGTGCACGAAGGCTGCGAGGTCGAAGCCGGGCTTGCCCTTCTCCTCGGCATAGCGGCGCAGGATCTCCGCCGGGTCCGCCTTCGGCTCGGCATCGACGAAGGTCTTGCCGTCCGGGAACACCCGCTGCATCTGCACGTCGCGGAACAGCTCGCCATACACTGCCGCGGGCGGCTGCTGCTGCGCTTGGCCTGGCGGGGCGACGAGGCACAGGGCGAGCAGCAGCGGGACGGCGCGGGCCTTGAACAGCCGCATGGGAAAACTCTCCGGCCAGAGGGGCGGGAGAAAGGGAACTTAGGTCCCGCCGCGCTGCCGGCCAGACTGCAGGCTCCGCGTCAGGCCGGCGCGATCTCCCGTCGCGCCCGGACCGCGGTGATGAAGCCGGCATAGCTCCAGCCCAGATGCTTGGCCGAGGTCTGGGCGCCGGTCTCGCGGTCGAACTGCTCCGACAACGCGCCATCGGCCGGGGTGAAGGCCAGCACCGTGGCCAGGAAGGCATCGCCGCGGTCGCGGAAGGCGGTGGTGAGGCGAGGGGTGTCGGCGCTGCCGGGATCGGCGCCGAGGGCGCGGGCGACAAAGCGGCGGTTGTTGTCGGTCAGCACAAGCTGCGCCCCGCCGGCCAGCGCCGCGGCCAGCCGGTAATGGAATTCCGCCGCCGCCAGGGTCGCGATGTACCAGGCGCCACCGCCGAAATAGCGGTCTTCGCGGTAGCGGCCCAGCGCCGGGGCCGCCCGCCCGGCATTGATCGGGTACAGGCCGGCGAACAGCTCCTCCAGCGCCGCCAGCGTCGCCTGGGCGCGGGGATCCAGCACGCTGTGCGGGCCGGAGGGGAGGCCGGCATGCAGCACGCCGAGGATCACGGCGATATCGAGGTCGCGGCCGGGCGCGCCGGATGCCGCCGGCAGCAGGCTGGCATAGGCCCGAGCCTCGGGCCGCCAATGCCCGTTCGCCGCGGTTGCGAGGGCGTCTGCAGCCTGCCGGCACCGGCCGGCGGTTCCGGCATCGCCTTGGGCCTCTAGCCACTCGGCGCCCCGGCGCAGCGCGGCG
>NZ_JBCNNF010000373.1:0-6771 GCF_039594555.1 Inquilinus sp. | reverse complement strand
TCGCCGGGGCCGGGCCGTGATCGGGACGGAACAGCACCCGGCGCAGCGGGAACCGGCCCACCGGCGTCGCCCCGTCGCCCTCGCGCTTGTCCGGCCGCACGCCGCCCTTGCCCAGGGCGCAGCGCCGTCGCCCGGCGCCCCAGTCGATCCACCCTTCGGGCGAGACCACAATCTCCACCGCTTCGCCTCCTCTCGGTCGCCTTCCGCGGCGGCCGTGCTAGATTGCCCAACCATGGGCGACATCGCATCCGATACCGGCGCCAGGAAACGGCTTCTTCTCGCCTGCGGCAACAGCGCGCTGCGCACCCTGCTGGGCGAGCAGTTTGCGGCGTCGGCGGATTTCGCCGCCACCACAGTGTCCGGGGCGGCGGCGGCCGAGGCGGCGGTTGCGGCCGCCGGCGGCGACTTCGCCGCGGCGATCATCGACGATGCCATCCTGGACGAGACCGGGGAGGGGCCGGCACCAGAGACGCTGTGCGGCCGGCTGCGCGGCTCCGGCCTCGACGGGCCGATCCTGGCGATCGGCGACCGGGCGGACCGCTTCGCCGACGCGGATGCGACGCTGCGCCCGCCGATCCGCATCGGCGTGTTGCTCACCAGCCTGCGTGCCGCCCTGGCGCGGCGCGGCCAGGCCCGGCCGGAACCCGATCTCGGCCCCTACCGCTTCGATCCCACCGGCCTGCGCCTGGTCCATGCCGGCGACGGGCGCGAGATCCGGCTGACCGCCAAGGAGGCCGCGATCCTGCGCCATCTGCGCCGGCAGGACGGCGAGACCGTGTCCCGTGATTCCCTGCTCGACGCCGTCTGGGGCTATGCATCCGGAGTCGCCACCCACACGGTGGAGACCCATATCTATCGTCTGCGGCGCAAGATCGAGGCCGATCCGGCGCGGCCGGCGCTGCTGCTGACCGTCCCGGGCGGCTATGCCCTGGGCGGGCAGGCGCCGGACCAGGAGAAAGGACAGTGATTCCGGCGGCGCATCCTGTGACGGGCGACACAGACACCGGGCCGCAGCCGTGTTTCATCATCAATATGTCGAAAAGACCTTTTTTCTCGACTCATGCGACTCGGTGCGCGACAGTCACCTCCGCCGGCGTCCTCGGACGTGACGGATGGTTTCCCGCGCGCCGAGAGTCAGACTGACGCGCCGATGGCGAAGACGAGCGACCTTATGCTCCGGTTCTGGGGTGTTCGCGGCAGCATCGCCTGCCCGGCCTCCTGCAACATGCGCTACGGCGGCAACACCAGCTGCATCGAGATCCGGCGCGGAGACGACCTCATCATCATCGATGGCGGCACCGGGCTGCGCGACCTCGGCCACCGGCTGATGGAGGAGGGGCGGCCCGATGTGGACGTGTTCTTCACCCACACCCATTGGGACCATGTCTGCGGCGTGCCGTTCTTCAAGCCGGCCTACGCCAAGGGCCGCAAGGTGCGTTTCTGGGCCGGCCACCTGAAGCCGCAGAACAAATCGATCTACACGGTGTTGTGCGAGACGATGATGGCGCCGCTGTTCCCGGTGCCGATCGGCGTCTTCCAGGACTGCGAGTATCACGATTTCGACTGCGGCACCCCGATGGAGCCCTTCCCGGGCATCAAGCTCAACACCTGCTGGCTCAACCACCCGAACCTCGCCTGCGGCTACCGCATCGATGTCGGGGGGAAGAGCATCTGCATCATCACCGACACAGAGCATCGGCCGGAAGGGGTAGACCCGGTCATCGCCGATTTCGTTCGCGGCGCCGACATCATGGTGTATGACGCCATGTTCACGGATGAGGAGTATCCGAGATTTGTCGGCTGGGGCCACTCGACCTGGCAGGAGGCACTCAAGCTCGCGGATGCGGCTGATGTCGGCCGGGTCGTGCTGTTCCACCACGATCCCAATCACGATGACGCGTTCCTGGACCGGATCGCGGATGCCGCGGACCGCCGGCGTCCCGGGACGCTGGTCGCGCACGAAGGCATGACGTTGCACCCTTGAGTTCCCACAGCACTCCCCCCGATTTCGGCCGCCGCCTGCGACGCTGGCGCCTGGGCCTCGCCACCCTGTTCGGCCGTCAGCCGAAGGGCTTCTTCATCCCCTGCAGCTATGCCGATGAGGTGCCGGACGAACTGGCGCCCTATGCCGGGCACGAGGCGCTGTTCCGCGCCTCCGAGCCGGTGTTCCAGGCGGTGCTCGACGTCATCGACTCCTACCGTGACGGCCTGCTGGCGATCGGCGCGACCGAGCGCGACTCGCCGCCGCCGCAGCCGCGCTGGAACCAGGGCTGGTTCGCCCGGCTCGACGCCGCGGCCGCCTATGCCATGGTGCGGGCGCGGCAGCCGGCGCGGATCGTCGAGGTCGGCTCCGGCCACTCCACCCGCTTCATGATCCGGGCGGCGGTCGACGGCGACCTGGCGCTCGAGTTCACCGCCATCGATCCGGCGCCGCGGGCGGCGATCTCCGAGCTCGGCATCACGCACCTTGAGCAAACGGTTCAAGAGGCGGGGACCGAACCGTATCGCGACTTGGCCGAAGGCGACATCCTGTTCATCGATTCCAGCCACATCGCGATGCCCGGCACGGATGTGGACTTCCTGGTGAACCAGGTGCTGCCCTGCCTGCCGCCGGGCGTGCTGGTGCACATCCACGACATCTGCCTGCCCGACCCCTATCCCGCGGAATGGGGCTGGCGCGGCTACAACGAGCAGCAGGTGGTGGCGCCGCTGCTGACCGCCGGCGGCTTCAAACCGGTCTTCGCCAGCCACTATGCGGCGACGCGGATGGCCGAGGCGGTGTCGCGCACCGTGATCGGCCAGCTGCCGCTGCGCGACGGCACGCCGGAGACCAGCCTGTGGCTGGAGAAGTCGTCGCAGCCGCTGGCGTATCTCTAAGCAACGCTTCCGGCCCGCTCAGATTGCCTCTCCCGCTTGGCGGGAGAGGCGACGTGTCGGGCCGGAAGTGTGCGGCCTACCGATACGGATCCGCGGCGTCGCGCAGGCCGTCGCCGAAGAACTGGAAGGCCAGCACCACGATGATCACCGGCAAGACCGGGATCAGCAGCCAGGGGTAGAGCGCCACCACGTTGATGTTCTGCGCCTCGTTCAGCAGCACGCCCCAGCTGGTGACCGGGGGCCTGAGGCCGAGATTGAGGAAGCTCAGCGCGGTCTCGCCCAGGATCATCCCGGGGATGGTCAGGGTGGCCGAGGCGATCAGGTGGCTCATGAAGCTCGGCAGCAGATGGCGGAAGATGATCCGCCGCGGCCGGGCGCCCATCAGCTGGGCGGCGACGCAGAAATCCTCCTCCCGCAGCGCCAGCAGCTTTGACCGCACCGATCGCGCCAGGCCGGTCCATTCGACTAGGCCGAGGATGATGGTGATGCCCAGGAACACCAGGATCGGGCTCCAGGTCACCGGCAGGGCGGCCGACAGCGCCATCCACAACGGCAGCTGCGGGAAGCTCTGGATCACCTCGATCAGCCGGTTCACCAGGTTGTCGACCCAGCCGCCGTAATAGCCGGCGAGGCCGCCGATGACGATGCCGAGCAGGAAGCTGACGGTGATGCCGAGCAGGCCGACGGTCAGCGAGATGCGGGCGCCGTAGAGGATGCGGCTGAGCATGTCGCGGCCCAGCCGGTCGGTGCCGAGCAGGAAGAAGGTGCCGCCCTGGGGCGGGCAGACGATATGGAAATCGGCCTCGAACAGCCCCCAGAACCGGTAGCTGTCGCCGCGGCAGAAGAAGCGCAGGGGCTGCGGCTGCGACCGGTCCTCGGTGTAGACCCGCCGCATCGAATCCATGTCCAGCGAGTACTGGTAGCCGTAGACATAGGGGCCGACGAAGCTGCCGTCATGGAAGAGCCGCACCTGCTGCGGCGGCGCGTAGATGTGGCCGGTGTGGCGGCTGTCCAGCCCGTACGGCGCCAGCACCTCGCTGACCAGGATCGAGAGATAGGCCAGCAGCAGGATCAGGCCGGAGAGGGCGGCGAGGCGGTGGCGCTTCAGCTTCCACCACATGATCCGCCACTGAGAGGCCAGGAAGTACCGCTCCTGCTGCGGCGTCAGCGGCGCCTCGAGATAGGGGTCCCAGGCGGCGGGGTTGACGTAATGCTGCGGCTCGCGGGGGGCATCGGTCATTTCACGGCCCCTCCGGTCAGCCGGATGCGGGGGTCGAGCGCGGCCAGCGCCAGGTCCGAGACCAGGGTGCCGATCACCGTCAGCACCGCCATCCACAGCACGAAGGAGCCGGCGAGGTACATGTCCTGGCTCTGCAGCGCCGACAGCAGCAGCGGGCCGGCGGTCGGCAGGCTCAGCACCACCGAGACGATGGTCGCGCCGGAGATCAGGTGCGGCAGGATGTTGCCGATATCGGCGATGAACGGATTGAGCGCCATCCGCAGCGGGTATTTCAGCAATGCCCGGCGCCGCTTCATGCCCTTGGCCAGGGCGGTGACGTAGTACTGCTTCTGCAGCTCATCCAGCAGGTTGGCACGCAGCCGGCGGATCATCGCCGCGGTGCCGGAGGTGCCGATCACGATCACCGGCACCCAGAGATGCTCGAGCACCGAGACGAACTTGGCCCAGCTCATCGGCTGGTCCATGAATTTCGGGTCCATCAGCCCGCCGATGGAGATGCCGAACCATTGGTTGGCCAGGTACAGCAGCACCAGGGCCAGAAGGAAGTTCGGCGTGGCCAGGCCGAGGAAGCCCAGGAAGGTCAGTCCGTAGTCGCCGATGCTGTACTGATGGGTTGCCGAATAGATGCCGATCGGGAACGACACCACCCAGATGAAGATCGTGGTGGCGATGGTCAGCAGGATGGTCAGGAACATGCGGTCGCCGACCACCGCGGTCACCGGCAGGCTGTACTCGAACGACCAGCCGAAATCGCCTTGCAGGCAGTTGCCCAGCCAGGACAGGTATTGCTGCAGGAAGGGCTGGTCCAGCCCGTAGGTCTCGCGCATGAACTGCAGCTGGTTCGGGTCCAGCGACTGGCCGCGGCTGCGCAGCTCGTTGACCATGGTGGTCAGGTAGTCGCCGGGCGGCGCCTGGATGATGGCGAAGCTGATGAAGCTGATCGCGAGCAGGGTCGGGATCATCACCAGGATGCGCCGGGCGATGTAGCTCAGCATGATGTCCCTGCCCTTCGCGCCATGGCCATGCCCGCCGTCATGGGTCCACCCAGAAGGTGTCGGGCCGGTAGATGCCGAAATGCGCACCGGGGTCCCAGGACAGGATCGCCTTCTCCGGCACGTTGTGCAGGCGGTTCTTGACCACAATCGGGGCCAGCACGCCCTGCACTGTCCCGATCGAGGTGACCTCGTCCGCCTGGATCTTGAGCATCTCGCGGGTGATGGCGTCGCGCCGGTCGTCGTCGGTGGTGCTGCGCCATTCGTCATACAGCGCCAGCAGCTTGAGGGCGAAGGGCTCATCCGCCTTCTCCCCGGCGGTGCCCTTGGTCTGCAGGTACTGGCCCCATTTCGGGTACTGCAGCCAGTTCTGATCGACCGGCGCCAGCTCCGCCGGCGCGGTGGTCTGGGTGATCAGCGCGTTGTCGATGCCGGTCCACACCGACATCACCGTCTCGCCCGAAAAGATGCGCTGCAGGAACACGTCGCGCTGCGACTGGGTGGTGTAGAGGGCGACGCCGATCTTGGCCCAGCTGTCCCGGATCAGCTGCAGGATGTCGCTCTCCAGCGTCCGCTCGCCGGTGCTCTCGACCACGATCTCCAGCCGGCGGCCGTTCGGCATCAGGCGGATGCCGTCGCTGTCGCGGTTGCCCAGCCCGGCCTCGTCCAGCAGGGCGTTGGCCTTGTCCAGGTCGAACTGGGTCCACGCATTCGCCTCGGCCGGGTTGTAATAGGGCGATTCCGGCAGCACCGTGTTCTGGCTCGGCCGGGCCAGGCCGAAGAACACCACCTGGTTGATCTCGTCGCGGTTGATCGCCAGTGACAAGGCCCGTCGCACCAGCACATTGCGGTTCAGGGCGCGCCAGTCCGGGTCGTTGCAGTTCATGTTCGGGTACAGCGCCACCTCGGAGCCCAGCGCCGTCGGCCACAGCCGCACCTTGTAATGCCCCGCCTGCTGGCCGGCCTTGAGGAAGCTGATGTTGTCGAAGCGCAGGCCGCGCTGCTGCAGGTCGGCGTCGCCGGCGCCGGCCTTGGCCGGGATCAGCGAGGGCTCGACGACATTGACGATCACCCGGTCGAGATAGGGCAGCTGCCGGCCCTGGCTGTCGATGCGGTGATAGTACGGGTTGCGGACGAAGACGAAGCGGTCGGCCGGCGCCTTCGTGGTGTTGACCCAGGGCTCGAGCTCGGGCAGGTCGGGATTGGCCGCGTCGATCAGCTTGCTGCGCAGGTTGAACAGCGCCACCCAGTTGCGCATGCCGGCCTGCCGCACCAGCGCGTCCAGCGCCTGGGGGTCGGCGTATTTCTTGTGAAACTGCTTCAGGTAATGCGCCGGCGCGTAGATGTAGAGCGGCGCGGCCCCGGCCAGGGAGGTCAGGAACTCCGGGTTCGGCTTGGACCAGGAATAGCGCACGGTCAGCGCGTCCGGGTACTCGACCTTGGGCTTCTCGCCGTCGACCAGCATCCGCGTGTCCGGGCCGTAGGGCGACAGCTCCTTGTTCAGCTCGACATCTTCCCAGGAGAAGCGGAAATCGTCGCTGGTGAAGGGCTGGCCGTCGGACCATCTGTGGCCCGGCCGCAGATGCAGGGTGAACACCTTCTCGTCCTGCACGTCGTAGGACAGAAGGATGTCCGGATGCAGCTTGAAGTCGGTGCCGTCGC
>NZ_JBCNNF010000372.1:0-6784 GCF_039594555.1 Inquilinus sp. | reverse complement strand
CGCGGTCGCCGCGGGCTGGGTCGTCCTGGCCTCGACCGCGGCGCAGGACATGCCGCAGCTGTCGGCCGCCATGCTGGTCGCCTATCCGGCCTGGGACGCCCTCGCCAACCTGGTCGACGCCCGGCGCTCCGGCGGGCTGGGGCGGAACCGGACGCAGGTGCTGAACTTCGGCATCAGCGTGCTCACGGCGATCGCCGTCGCCGTGGCCCTCGGCATCGGCATGGCCGCCGTGCTCGGCGTCTACGGCGTCTGGGCGGTGCTCGCGGGCGGCTTCCAGCTCGCGACCGCCGCCCGGCGCCGGTCGTTGTCCGGCGCGCAATGGGCGATGATCCTGAGCGGCGCCCAGTCGGCCCTGGCCGGGCTGTTCTTTCTCAAGCGGGCGGTCGGCACCGAAGCCACCGGCATCGCCGCCATCGTCCCCTATGCCGCGTTCGGCGCCTTCTACTTCCTGGTCTCGGCGATCTGGCTGATGGTGAGCGACGCCCGCCGGGGCGGCCCGGCCACCTGACCGCGCAGGGCTGGTGCCGGAGCGCGGAGGCTTGCGGCGGCCGCCGCGCTCGGCCCTACTGGCGGGAACCGGACGGGGAGGGCGGCGATGCAGCCGGCGATCGAAGCTGAGATGGTGGAGGCGATCATCCGCGACGGCGTGCCGCTGATCGGCGCCTTCGGGGTGATGGTCACGGCGCTGGGCGTCGGCACGGCGACGCTGCTGATGCCCTGCCGCGAGGATTTCGTGCGGCCCGGCGGCACCATCACCGGCCCGGCCCTGTTCGGCCTGGCCGATGTCGCGCTCTACGCCGCGGTGCTCAGCCGCATCGGCCGGGTCGAGCTGGCGGTCACCACCTCGATGGCGATCAACTTCCTGCGCCGCCCGGCCCTGGTGCCGGTGGTGGCCGAGGCCCGGCTGCTCAAGCTCGGCAAGCGCCTGGCCTATGGCGAGGTGCTGCTGTTCTCGCAAGGCGAGCCGGAGCCGGTGGCCCATGCCACCGGCACCTACTCGATCCCGCCGCGAGGGTGACCGCTACAGCACGAAGTCGCTGGCCTGGAGCGCAAGGGCCCCCGTCAGCACGATGTGGAAATCGGAGGTGCCGTCGCCATTCACGTCACCGGCGATGATGGTGGACGCGCCCGATACCGCATAGCGCAACTGCCCGGCGACGTGGCCGAAGGCGGCGGTGCCGATGAAGCTGAAGGCCTGGTCGCCGGCGGCGGTGGTCTTCGCATCGATGGCCGAGAGGTCGATCCTGTCGCCCTGCGACCGGGTGAAGTCAGTGATCCGGTCGGCATTGGCGCCGACGGCGCTGTGCGACACGGAGGAAAAGGCGAAGCGGTCGGCCCCGGCACCGCCGGTCAGGGTGTCCCGCCCGATCCAGCCGTTCAGCACATTGGCGCCGCTGTTGCCGGTGATGGTGTCGCTGCCGGCCGAGCCCGTGACGTTCTCGATGCTGGTGTAGATGTCCCCGAGCGCCTCGCCGGCCGAACCGACCCGGGTGCTCAGATTGACTGAGACGCCGCCGGTCGCAGTTGCATAGGAGGCGGTGTCCAGCCCGGCGCCGCCGTCCAGGGAGTCCCCGCCGGCGCCACCCCGCAGCACGTCGTTGCCGCCTTCGCCGTGCAGCGTGTTGGCGCCGGCGTTGCCCGTCAGCAGGTCCGCGCCCTGGCTGCCGGTGATGTGCTCGATCTCGAAATAGGTGTCACCCTGGGCATAGCCGCCGGCACCTTTCCCGGTCGTGAGGTTGGCGGTGACGCCCGTGGCGCTCTCCCAATAGCTCGCCGTGTCGGCACCGTTGCCGCCGAGCAGCCGGTCGGCACCCGAGCCGCCGCGCAGGACATCGTCGCCGTCGAATCCGGCAAGGCTGTCGTTGCCGGCCAGGCCCGACAGCACATTGTTGCCGACCCCGCCCGAGATGGAATTGGCCAGGCCGTTGCCCGTGCCGGACAGGCTGCTGGCGGGGTCGTACTCCACCAGGACCAGATTCTCGATCGTTTCGAAACCGGCGAGCGAGAGCGAGAGCGAAAGCGCGCCCTCGATCGCGTCGATGCCGCCGTCGGCATACTCCCTGATCTCGTCGAGAAACACGCCGGCCGGCGAGAAGTCCTGCGCGCCGACGACGTAGACGTCGCCGTCGGCGCCGCCGTCGAGATAGTCGACCCCGCTGCCGCCGGTCAGCCGGTCGGATCCCGCGTCGCCATAGAGCTGGTCGTCGCCCGCGCCGCCCGCGATCGTGTCGTTTCCTTCATCGCCGGAGCACCTGTCCTCGTCGTCGCCGCCGTCGACCTGGTCGCTCCCCTCGCCGGCCCGGATCTCGTCGTCGCCCGTACCGCCGTAAAGCCGATCGTTGCCCACGCCATTGCGATAGACGAAATCGTCGCCGGAGCCGCCATCCATGTAGTGCTCGCCATTTCCATCGGAGCGGATGGAGTCGTCATCGCCGCCGCCATAGATGTAGGTCGTCAGGCCCAGCGCAGTGTCGTGGCCGATATAGATGTTGTCGTTGCCGGCATCTCCGGAATACACGCCAGAATCGCCGATCCTGTCGTCGATGTAGTCGTCGCCATAGCCGCCATACAGCTGGTCATTGCCGCTGTAGCCGTCGAGGTAGTCGTCGCCGTAGTCGCCGTAGAGCTTGTCGTTGCCGTCATTGGAGTCACCATAGGAGGTGCCGCCGTCGAGATCGTCGTCGCCGTAGCCGCCATGGATCGTATCGTCACCGAGGTCGCCATAGAGAGTGTCGTCCCCGGTGCCGCCGTTGATCAGATCGGCGCCGGAATCGCCCCGCACGAAGTCGTCGTCGCCATAGGCGTTGATTTCGTCGTCATTGACGGTTCCGTTCAGGATGTTCTTGTTGCCGTCGCCATTGATCGCCATGTCGATGCCCCTGCCAGTTTCGATCCCGCCGTGGACCTCGATCAGATTGCCGAGGCCCGGCGGCGATGGCGTCATCCGAACAGGGGATGCGCCGGACGAAGCCGCAAAATTTTTCGGGGCGTGATTCCGGCTCGAGCGGGCCTGCCGCGAGAGGCCGGTGGGATTTCGATCCTGTGGCCATTCCTAACCGGCAAGGCAGTTATGGCAGGTCGGCCACAATCCGGTCCCGAGGATTGCCATTTTCCGCCCGTCTTTTGGGGACCGTTGCGGAGCCATGCGATTTAAAACGGCATTCGGGGCGAGGGGGCATGCAGGCGGAGGCGGTGTTCGGTGCGGTCGAGCGGATCTATGACGCGGCCGTGAGGCCGGAGGGCTGTGCGGACAGCCTCGACATCCTGCGTGGCCTGGTCGGGGCCGACCATGCGGTGCTGCTGACCCGGGAGGCCGATCGGCCGCCGGCCGGGCTCGGCGTGGGCGTCGATGGCGGCGCCGTCAGGCGCCTGGCCGAGGCGGCCGGTGACGGCGGCGCGGCGGCGGAGTGGCTGCGGTCGCTCCCGGCGCAGCGGGCGGTGGCGTCGTCCAGCCTGATCGCCGATGCCGACTTCCTGCGGACCGAGATGTACAACGAGGTGGTGCGGCCGATGAACGGCTTCCGCGCCGGCGTCTACGCCTGGCAGGGCCGCCTGAGCTCGCGCATGGTCGCGGTCTGCCGGCCGCGGCAGATGCGGGATTTCGAGCCGGCGGAGCTGAAGGCGCTGCAGCTGGTGATGCCGCATTTCGCGTCGGCGCAGCGGCTGCGCCGGCGGCTGGCCTCCAGCGATCTGCTGGTGGCGGGCAGCCAGGCCGCCCTCGACGCGCTCGACTCCGGCGTGATCCTGGTCGACCGCGAATGCCGGCCGCTCTTCGTCAACCGGCGGGCGGAGGAGATCGGGCGGCAGCATCGCGGCCTGCGCCTGTCCTCGGCCGGCATCACCGCTGCGCTGCCGGCCGAGACCGCGCTGCTGCGCCAGATGGTGGCGGCGATGGCGGCGATCCTGGCGCGGCCGGCGGAGGGCGCCCTGACGCGTGGGGCCGCCGCGGCCTCGGCCCGGCTGTGCCTGTCGGACCCGGAGGGGCGCGCGCCGCTGGTGCTGACGGTGGCGCCGGTCACCGCCGTCGACCCGGCGGACGGGCGCTGCGGGCCGGCCCGCGCGGCGATCTTCATCGCGGCGCCGGACGAGGCGCGGCCGGTCGACGGGCGCGCCCTGATGACCGCCTTCGGCCTGACCGCGCGGGAGGCGGAGGTGGCGTCGCGCCTGGCCTCCGGCGCCACCATCGGCAGCCTGGCGGCGGAGTGGGGCATCAGCGTCAACACCCTGCGCGGCTATCTCAAGGCCGTGTTCGGCAAGACCGGCACCTGCCGCCAGGCCGATCTGGTGCGGCTGGTGATGCAGGGCTTCGCCGCGGCGTGATCGCGGCTATGCTGCGGAACGCCAGCGTTCCTGCGGCTTGCGCGAACGGTATTGAAATACCGTTCCACTAAGTGACTGTGGTTTCGCTGCTTTTTTCCGTTGACGCGGGCGGTCCCGCCGCGTAGACAGCGGCCTCTCGCCGGAAGCCCCTCCCAGGGGCAGCCGGCGGCATCCGTTCCCGACCCTCGATCAAGGGCCCGTCATGAAGACATATTCCGCCAAGCCCGCCGAGGTGGAGAAGAAGTGGATCGTGGTCGACGCCGACGGCGTCGTTCTCGGTCGGCTCGCCAGCATCATCGCGATGCGCCTTCGCGGCAAGCACAAGACCACCTTCACCCCTCACGTCGACACCGGTGACAACGTCATCGTCGTCAATGCCGAGAAGGTCCGTCTGACCGGCAACAAGCGCCAGGACAGCATCTTCTACTGGCACACCGGCTATGCCGGCGGCATCAAGGGCCGGTCGAAGGGCCAGATCCTCGACGGCGCCCATCCGGAGCGCGTGATCGAGAAGGCGGTCGAGCGCATGATCACCCGCGGCCCGCTGGGCCGGAAGGTCATGGGCAACCTCAAGGTCTATGCCGGTGCGTCGCATCCGCACGAGGCGCAGCAGCCCGAGGTGCTGGACGTCGCTGCCATGAATCCGAAGAACAAGAGGTAAGGCCGTGGCCGATCTGCAGTCCCTCTCCGATCTGAAGCCGACCCTCGAAGGTGCCGTGGCCGAGGCCGCGCCGGCGGAGCCGAAGCGCGACGCCCAGGGCCGCTCCTACGGCACCGGCCGCCGCAAGGACGCCGTCGCCCGCGTCTGGGTCAAGCCCGGCACCGGCAAGATCACGGTCAACGGCCGCGACCAGGAAGTCTACTTCGCCCGCCCGGTGCTGCGCATGCTGCTGCAGCAGCCGTTCCAGGTGTGCGACCGGACCAACCAGTTCGACGTCGTCTGCACCGTCACCGGCGGCGGCCTGTCCGGCCAGGCTGGCGCGGTTCGGCACGGCCTCAGCCGCGCCCTGGTGGCCTATGAGCCCGGCCTGCGCGGCGCGCTGAAGGCCCACGGCTTCCTCACCCGCGACCCGCGCGTGGTCGAGCGCAAGAAGTACGGCAAGGCCGGCGCCCGCCGGAGCTTCCAGTTCTCCAAGCGCTGATCCGCACGACTTCGGATCCGTTGTTCGGAAAGGGGCGCCCTCGGGCGCCCCTTTTTCGTTGCGCGGGCCGGCGGCGCGGCGAGGGCGTGGTCGCGACCAGGGTCGGGGTCACGATGGCAGCGGCCGGTCCGGCAGGGGTCGGGGCGGCGACGGTGGTCGCCACGGTCGGGATCACCGCCGGCCGGGTCGGCTGGATCGCGGTGACGCCGGCGAAGCGGCGGCCATAATCGCTGATCCGCACGCCGTTGTCGTCGGCCGGGTCATAGGCGCCAGCGGTGGCGATGAAGCGCTCGGTCCCGTCCGGCCCGCCCAGATGCATCATGGCGCGCAGCCCGTCCCAGGTGATCGGCACCCCGGCGACATAGCCGCCGATCCGCCGGTCCAGCCCGCGCTGGGCGATCTCGCGGTCGAGATGGGCCAGGTGCAGGCGGAAGGCCGCGATCTGCGCCGCCGGCGTGTCCAGGAAGTCGCCGATGGTCCGCACCTGCGGATAGCCCGGGATGTGGAAGGTGCCGCGCCAGCGGTTGCGCGTGTCCTCCGGCGACAGCTTCTCACCCGGATCGTAGATGCCGGCGATCGCCGCCGCCGAGTCGCCGAGCTGGAACAGCCCGGCATAGCCGCCCTTGTTCATCTGCAGCGGGTCGCGGCTGCTCTCGGCCGCGGCCAGCAGTTCGGCGAAGGCATGGTCGCTGGAATGCGGGATGCCGTCCGGCACCTCAGGCCTCAGAGCCAGGTCCGGGATGACCGGGGAGGCGGGCACGGCAAAGTCGGGCGCCGGAGGGGTGGTGGCCGGCGCGGCCGTCATCAGCAGGCTGCCGGCGACGATGGCCAGCACGGCGTTGCGTCGAGATGGGGTCATCCGATCGCCGCTCTGGTGAAACCGCGGGCGGCATGGTGCGGGCCGAAGCCGGCCGAGGCAAGCAGACTTTGCCGGGTGGGGCGGAATGACTCAGCCGCTCAGCGGCCCACCGGTGCCACCACCTTGACGAAGCGCACCGGCCCGCCTTCGGCGCGGTAGGCGTAGGGCCGGTCGCTGGCCAGGCGCAGCGCGTGGCCGGCGGGGGCGGCGAGGGCGGTGCCGTCGACCTCCAGCACCAGCGTGCCCTCCAGCACCCGGATCAGTTCCACCGTCCCGGCCGGGTCCGGGCTGGCGTCGTAGCGGGCGCCGGCCGCGAGATCCCAGTCCCACAGCTCGGCCCAGCCGCCGGAGGCGACCAGCCGGGCGCTGCCGGCTTCGCTCTGCCACATCGTCGCGAACTCCGCGGGCGGGATCAGCCGGGCCGGGGCCGCGGACCCGCCGCCGACCAGCTCGGCGAAGCCGA
>NZ_JBCNNF010000371.1:0-6791 GCF_039594555.1 Inquilinus sp. | reverse complement strand
TGCCGAACTGCAGCGGCACCTTCCGGCTCGGCGTCCGCGGCAGCTGGTCCGCGACCAGCTCGGCGATCGCGGCGGCGGTCAGCAGCCAGGGCGTGACGGCGGCGCCGAGGAAGGCCAGGCCGGTGCCGTCAAGCGGCAGCCAGCCGAGATGGGCGGCCCAGCTGACGGCGGCGGGCGCGGTCATCGTCCGCAGCCCGGCGACGCAGCCGATCAGGAACGCCAGGAGCAGCATGGAAATCTCCCTGGAAAATGCGCGGTCTGAAAATCGGCGGCCATCCTCCGCGATCCTCGTCCGCCTGTCGATCCCGTCCGGCTCCGCTTCGCCTGACGAGCCGACAATGGTCCTTCGATCCCGGGGGCGCATGGATCCTCTATCATGACTCGGGCTCTAAAGAGGATCTGAAGCCTAGCAAGGTATTGTCCGGCAAAACCGGCGGGTGCTAGCCTTCGCTTGCAAGGAAACGAAGGGGGAAACGATGGCGTTCATGACTCGGGCCGCGATTCTCGCGGCCGCGATCGGGGTTGGCTTTTCCTGGCCGGCCTTGGCCCAGGACAATGCGGCCAAGGCGAAGGCGGAGATCCAGCGGGTGCGCGACAGCGCCGGCTTCAAGGCCGCTGTGCAGCACATCGACCAGGGCTATGACGGCTACATCGCCGAGGGCATCGGGCTGGTCGAGATTCCGGCGCCGCCCTTCAAGGAGGAGGCGCGGGCCAAGGCCTTCGCCGAGCTGCTGCGCGGCGCCGGGCTGGCCGATGTCGGGATCGACGAGGAGGGCAACGTCCTCGGCCTGCGCCGCGGCACCGGCGGCGGCGACCGCGTGGTCGTGGTGTCGGCGCATCTCGACACCGTGTTCCCCGAGGGCACCGACGTGAAGGTGCGGCGCGAGGGCACGAAGCTGATGGCGCCGGGCGTCGGCGACGACACCTTCAGCCTGGCGGCGATGCTGGCCTATATCCGCGCCATGGACGCGGCGGGCATCAAGCACAAGGCCAACATCCTGTTCGTCGGCACCGTGGGCGAGGAGGGGCTGGGCGACCTGCGCGGCGTCCGCCACCTATTCACCAAGGGCAAGTACAAGGACCGGATCGACGCCTTCTTCTCGATCGAGGCCGGGTCGGCCGACACCTTCACCAGCTCCGGCGTCGGCTCGAAGCGCTACCGCATCACCTACAAGGGCCCGGGCGGCCACAGCTTCGGCGCCTTCGGCCTGGTCAACCCGGCCTATGCCATGGCCGAGGCGATCACGCTGCTGGCCCGCACCCAGGTCCCGGCGGATCCGAAGGTGACCTACAATGTCGGCGTGGTGAAGGGCGGCACCTCGGTCAACTCGATCCCGGTCGAGACCTCGATGGAGGTCGACATGCGCTCCGGCGACGCCGACGGGCTGGCGCGGGTGGAGCAGCGGCTGCTGGCCGTCGTCGACCAGGCGGCGGCGACCGAGAACGCGGCCCGGTCGACCAGGGAGGGCGCGATCACGGTGGAGAAGACGGTGATCGGCGACCGCCCGGCCGGCGCCATCGCCGAGACCGAGCTGCTGTTCCAGCTGGCCAAGGCCTCGATCGAGGCGGCGGGCTACGAGTTCAAGGGCGCGCGGGAGGCGTCGAACGATTCGAACATCCCCTGGAGCCTCGGCATCCCGGCGGTGACGCTGGGCAAGAACGGCCCGGGCCAGGGCGGCCGGTCGCATTCGCTGGACGAGTGGATGGACATCGAGAAGGCGCCAATGCTGAAGGGCATGGCGACCAGCTTGGCCACGATCCTGGCCACGGCCGGGATGGAGTGATCTACATTCGGTGAGCAACCGGCTGGCGGCGGTTTCACTGCCGGCCGGCGCTTATCATCGAAGTTTAGCGCAGCGCCGTCGCTGCCCGGTTGACAAACCGCATGTTGAACTGCGCTGTTCTTTTGGCTCGTGTCTGGTTACGGCTTTCCCGGTAATGAAGCCAAACAGGCTCTTGTGTTCATCAATGTGATTCGAGCCATGTATCGTATAACGAGAATATTATGGGCCATGTCCATATAGCCTTTGGCCGTGGCTCCTGTTCGTGGTCTTCCTTTTTCGAGAGTCCCGTGGGCAACCGCATTTCGGTGAGATGCACGAAGGCGTTCCTTTGCATCACCAAAACTTAGCCCACCGAAATTGTCGAATGCAAATGTTCTTGGAAATACCTCCGGTTCAGTACAAATATCATGCCGGGAATCTGATCGTTTCCCATGCTTCCGAGAACGCCAATCAGCTCTGACCTGAGTTGTATCTCATAGCATTTCCAAAAAGTAAGAAACTAATGGAATGGATTATTAGATGAAATAGCTTCTCTGTAAAGAGACGTTGCATCCTCTAATTCAGGAAATGGACATTTTGGCAATATGATTGATCCCGGTTCTATAGAGCCTATCGGCGGAGGTTTTGGGAAACTGAGGTAGATTGTACCTGAGGGGATGCCTATTAGAACGACATGGGCGATAGGTAGTGGCTGATCATAGGTGAATGATAGTTCATCAAATAAGGGTGCAGCTATGTCGTAAGCCGTAGGAAAAGCTTTCTCAGCCGATCCTGACAGTTGCCCTAAAATCATTATCATAGCTAAGGCACCCTGTGGATCAGGGCAAAGATATGTAGGTTTCGGCATTCCGGGGATCTGTTGACGGCTTGAGATCCTAATGCCAATAGGCGAGACGAGGGTTGAGACTGTGGAGTCAAGAAAAAAGAATGAATTTGGTTTGATGTAAAATTGCGCTATCCATCCTGTATCTTTTTCGCTTCGGCTCAAACTTCCATTGCCGGGAGCAATTCTCACCTGGATTGTTGTTCCGACTGGCTGTGCCTCTCCCTCGATCATCGGCAAGTTGTTATAAACATGATGGGCAGAACGCTCTCCGAGCGCCTCATTCCATTGTGTTCCGTATCGCTGGAAATCTTCCACGCAGTGTCGAAATAGCATTCCTTCTTTAGTATATCCTAGCAAGCCGCTAGTTATCAGGGCTTGCATAAAATCCAACGGGATACCTAGGAAGTTCTTGGCATCCTCAAAGGAAATAAATTCACCTGTATGGTCTGACATAATCAATCCTGATAGATGATCCCTTATGCTATTAAGTGTATCTGATAGCGCCTTCTCAGTCTTCCTATCCCCTCACCAGCAGCCGGCCCGCCCGATCCACCTCGGTCTCGCCAGCGCGCCAGGGCATCCGCACCGCCGTCTCAATCGATGGCTTACTTCGGCAGTTCATCCGGCGAGTCGTGTTCCGGGTCCATCTCGGCCCGCTGCACGGCGGCGAGAACCACGTCGGCCCTATCGGCCGTGCGGTGCGTTCGCTGCGCAGCTGCCTTCAGCCAGTCATAGTGCTCGGCCGACATCAGCACGAACTGCCGTGGCGGGTGATCTCGACCGGCTCGCGCTGCGCCTGATGCTGAAACTCGCCGAAGCGGCGCTGGAACTCGATGGCCTCGATGGTGAGCATGGATGAGCGTCCGTGCGGTTTCCCCTCATTGTCATTGCCGGGCTTGACCCGGCAATCCAGGGGCCATCGAGAGCGGCTCTGGAAAGCCCCTGGATCCTCGGGTCAAGCCCGAGGATGACAATTTAATAGAACATCGGCTTGAGAGAAACGCGCTTCGGTTGCGAGTTTTCTTGAACGGGGCAATCGCAGGCAAGCCGGGACACGACAGTTCAACCAGAGTCCTGGGCTCTGAACCACCTTCGCCTAAACAAGATCCTCGTACAGGTCCCGCCACTGCGGGTTCTCGGTCTCGATCAACTCGATCTTCCATCGCCTGGGCCAACGCTTGAGCGACTTCTCGCGCTGGATCACTTCCTCGATCCGGTCGAAGGGCTCGACATGGACGAGCATCTTCGCGGCATAGCGCTTGGTGAAGCCGTCGATTTCCCCGGTCCGATGCTGATAGGCCCGCTGGGCGAGATCACCGGTCACGCCGATGTAAAGCGTTCCGTTCCGGCCGCTGGCCATGATGTAGACATGGTACATCTGCGGCCGGCCCTCCGGTCCTGCCCCATCCCATACTGTCATTGCCGGGCTTGACCCGGCAATCCAGGGGCCACGAAGAGCGGCTCTTGAAAGCCCCTGGATCCTCGGGTCAAACCCGAGGATGACAGTTTGGGGGGCCGAGGGGATCCTTACCCCCGCGCCAGCAACCGTCCCGCCCGATCCACCTCGGTCTCGCCAGCCCGCCAGGACATCCGGCCGTTGACCAGCACGAAATCGAGGCCCTTGGACGGGGTCTTCGGCGCCTCGAAGGTGGCGGCGTCGGCGATGTGGGTCGGGTCGAACACTACCAGGTCGGCGGCGTGGCCCTCGCGCACCAGGCCGCGGTCCGGCAGGTTGAAGCGCATCGCTGACAGGCCGGTCATCTTGTGCACCGCCGTTTCCAGCGGGAACAGGCCGAGGTCGCGGCTGTAATGGCCCAGCACGCGCGGGAAGGTGCCCCACAGGCGCGGATGCGGGTGGCTGTCATGCGGCAGCCCGTCCGACCCGATCATGGTCAGCGGGAAGGACAGGATGCGGCGGACATCGGCCTCGTCCATCTGGAAATAGATGGCGCCGGCCGGGTGCAGCCGTACCGCTGCCTCCTTCTCGGTGCAGCCCCATTCCGCCGCGATGTCGGCCAGGTCGCGGCCCGCCATCTCCGGCTTGGCCTTCGACCAGGCGACCATGATCCGGATATCGCCGGTGACATGGTCCGGGTCCAGCACCGTAGAACCCGCCGTGTAGGGATAGGCGTCCAGCCCGACCGGCTGGTTCCGGCTGGCCGCCTCGATCACCGGCAGGGTCTCGCGGCTGCGGCCCCAATTGTGCGGCCCGGCGCATTTGTGGTGCGAGATCACCACCGGCACCTTGGCGCGGCGGGCGGTGGAGAAGCTCTCCTCCAGCGACTCCAGCACCTTGTCGTGCTCGTCGCGCATATGGGTGGCATAGACGCCGCCGCGATCGGCCAGCAGCTCGGCCAGCGCCGCCACCTCGTCGGCATCCGCCGCCGCGTTCGGCTTGTAGTAGAGGCCGGTGGAGAAGCCGATGGCGCCCGCATCCAGGCTGTCGGCCAGCAGGCGCCGCATGGCGTCGATCTCGCCGCCATTCGCCTTGCGGCCGACATCCGCCATGGTGCCGATGCGCAGCGAGGAATGGCCGATCAGCGCCGCGACGTTGACACCCGGCACCACCTCGCCCAGCCGGGCGCGGTAGTCGGCGAAGCTCGGGAACTCATAGGCCGACTGGTCGCCCAGCAGGTTCAGCGGCGGCGGCGGGGCGCGATTCAGCGTCAGCGGCGACAGGCTGATGCCGCAATTGCCGACCACCACCGTGGTCACGCCCTGGCTGATCTTCGGCAGCATGTCCGGCCCGTCGATCACCGCCCGGTCGTCATGGGTGTGCACGTCGATGAAGCCGGGCGCCACCACGCGGCCGGCGACGTCGATGCTGTCCCGCGCCTGGGCCGGGGCGATGCTGCCGGTCGGGGCCACGGCGGCGATGCGGTCGCCCAGGATGGCGACATCGGCCTGGCGGCGGGGGGCGCCGGAGCCGTCGATCACGGTGCCGTTGCGGAGCAGCAGGTCGTAGGGAGCGCGGTCAGGCATGGATGGTCTTCCGTCGGGCGGGGCGGGGCGACGAGTCGCGGGGCGGCGCAGGGGGCGCCGGCTCATCGATGGTGGGGATCTGGCTCAGGCTGAGCTTGACCCGGCGCAGGCTTTCCAGCGCGGTCGGGCCGCGGCGCATGGCGACGCCGGTCGCGACCACGTCGATCACTGCCATATGGGCCAGGCGCGACGCGGTCGGCTTGAAGATGTCGCTGTCCTCGGGCGGGGCGGCGGCCAGCACGATGTCGGCGGCCCGGGCCAGCGGCGTGTCCGGGCGGGTCAGGGCGACGATGGTGGCGCCGTATTGCCGGGCGATCTCGACGCTCTCGACCAGGTCGCGGAAGCGGCCGGAGTTGCAGATCGCCAGCACGCAGTCGCCGGGGCCGAGCGTCGCCGCCGACATGCGCTGCAACTGGGCGTCGGCGTGGAAATCGGTCGGCAGGTCGAGGCGGAAGAATCGCAGATAGGCGTCGTGGCCGACGGCGTGAGAGCCGCCGCCGACGCCGTAGATGTCGAGCCGGCGGGCCTTGGCGATCGCCTCGATCGCCTGGCGCAGCGGCTGCGGGTCGAGCTGGTTGCGCACGGCGGTCACCGCCTCGATCACGCTGTCCAGCACCCGGTCGGCCAGCTGGGCGACGTCGTCCGGCGCCCCCGCCTGCGGGCGGCGCTCCAGATAAGGGCTGGCGACGGCCAGGTTCTGCGCCAGCCGCACCTTGAAGTCGCGCACGCTGTCGCAGCCCAGCGCCCGGCAGAAGCGGGTGACCGAGGGTTCGCTGACCTGCGCCCGCCGCGCCAGCTCGGCGATGCTGGCGCGGGTGGCGAAGCCGGGATCGGCCAGCACCGTCTCGGCCACGCGCTGCTCGGACGGCCGCAGCGAGGCCTCCATGCGGCGCAGGCGCGAGACGATGTCGACCACATAGGCCATCAGAAGAAGGTCCGGATCGCGCCCGAGACGCGGTAGTCGTCCTCCACCACCATCATCACCTGCCACTTGTCGAAGGTGGTGCAGGGGTGGGAGATGCCGCAGCAGACCAGGTCGCCGACCTGCGGGTCGAAGCCCTCGGGCAGCCTGAGATAGGCGTGCTGATCGTTCATCGCGCTCAGCACCGCCCCAGCCGGCACCGGCTGGGACACGGTGGAGCCGGCGGGGCGCCACAGGGTCGGGATCGGCAGCTCGATGTCGTAGGACACGTCGCGCT
>NZ_JBCNNF010000370.1:0-6815 GCF_039594555.1 Inquilinus sp. | reverse complement strand
CCCACCCACAGCAGCGAGGCGCCGATGACGCTGAGCACCAGATTATGCGGCGCGAAGGCATGCACCACGCCGGCGCCGTAGCCGTGCCGCTTGCCGATCACGATGCAGGCGACGAGGCCGGCGATGCCGGCATTGATATGCACCACCGTGCCGCCGGCGAAGTCGAGCACGCCCGCTCCGAACAGCCAGCCATTCGACTGCCAGACCCAATGCGCGATCGGCGAGTAGACAATGATCGACCACAGGGTGATGAAGACCAGCAGCGACGAGAACTTCATGCGGTCGGCGAAGGCGCCGACAATCAGCGCTGGGGTGATGATCGCGAAGGTCATCTGGAACATCATGAACACGCTTTCGGGGATCGTCCCGCTCAGCGCGCCGACCTCGAGGCCTTTCAGGAAGCCCCGCGACAGGTCGCCGACATAGGAGCCGCCGGGACCGAAGGCCAGGCTGTAGCCCAGCACCATCCAGATGATGCTGACCAGACAGGTGATGGCAAAGCACTGCATCAGCATGGCCAGGACATTGGCCTTGCGCACCATGCCGCCATAGAACAGCGCCAGCCCCGGGATGGTCATCATCAGGACCAGCGCGCTCGAGGTCAGCATCCAGGCGGTGTCGCCTGAGTTCAAGGTCGGTGTCGCTGCGGCCGCGGCGGGCGCCGCATCCTGCGCCATCGCCGGCAATGCCATCAGCAAGGCGGAAACTGCGCCTCCCAGTCCCCAAAACGTCCGCTTCATTGAGTTGTCTCCAGCCTTCGTCCTTCCGGCTGACGGTCGGCAGCCGCCCTGTTCGGCACCGGCACGAACCGCCCTTTCGCCGAGGGGTAAAGCAAGTGCCGTGCCGATTTTGCCGGAGACCGGCGGAACCGGGCCGCGGCGCCCGGACGACGCCCGCATTGACCGAAATTTGAGCAGAGGTTTCGACGTTGGTTAAAATTTAACCATCCGGCATGGGTGCCATCCGGCCGCGACCGCGCTAGGGTGCCGCGCCTTTAGCCAGAGAGCCGCCATGAGCAAGAGCGTCACCCGGATCCCGCTGCCCTCCCCGTCCCTCGGCACCAGCCGCGTCGTCACGGTGCACCGCTACGGCCAGCCCGGCGCGCGCCCCAAGGCCTATGTCCAGGCCGGGCTGCACGCCGATGAGCTGCCGGGCATGCTGGCCGCGCATCACCTGCTGCGCCGGCTGGACGCACTGGACGCTGCCGGGGCAATCCAAGGCGAGATCGTAGTGGTGCCGGCGGCCAACCCGATCGGCCTGTCGCAATCGGTGCTGGAATACCATGTCGGCCGCTTCGCCCTGGACGGCCGCGGCAACTTCAACCGGCACTATCCCGATCTGGCGCCGATCGTGGCGCCGCGCATCGCCGGCCAGCTGACCGGCGATGCCGGGCGCGATGTCCGGCTGGTCCGCGCGGCCCTGCTGGCCGCGCTGGCGGAGCAGCAGCCGGCCGACGAGACCGCGGCCCTGCGCAAGACGCTGCTGGGCCTGTCGATCAACGCCGATCTCGTGCTCGACCTGCATTGCGACAACCGGGCACCGGTGCATGTCTATCTCGGCACCCCGCTGTGGCCGGACGCCGAGGACCTGGCCCGCGAGTTCGAGGCCGAGGTCGTGCTGCTGGCCGAGGAATCCGGCGACAACCCGTTCGACGAGGCCAACTCCTCGCCCTGGTGGGTGCTGCCGCGACTGCTCGGGGACGGGCGGACGCTGCCGCCCGCCTGCCTGGCGGCGACGATCGAGCTGCGCGGCCAGGCCGATGTCGATGACGAGACCGCCGGGGCCGATGCCGACGCGCTGATCCGCTTCCTGCAGCGCCGCGGCGTGGTGGCGGGCGACCCCGGCCCGCTGCCCGCGGCACGGTGCGAGGCGACGCCGCTGGCCGGCAACGAGATGCTGCGCGCCCCGGTCGCCGGCATCGTCACCTATTCCCAGCCGCTCGGCGCGCGGCTGCGCCGCGGCGACCATGTCGCCGACATTGTCGACCCAACCGCGGCCGACCCGGCGCAGGCGCGCACGCCGTTGAATGCCGGGGTCGACGGGGTGCTGTGGTCGCAGGGGCTGCACCGCCTGGTGCGGCCGGGCGACATCGTCGCCAAGATCGCCGGGGCGGAGCCGATCGAGGGCCGCGGGGCCATCCTGCTGACGACCTGATCGGGTCCGGATCCGCCTCGCCGGGGTGGCGGGAGCCATGCACGCAGCGCGTGCATTTCCTCTCGCCTTCCCCGGCCGATCGCGGCACGATGGGCCTTGAGGCCATCGCACGGCCAGACCGCCCGTGCCTCGTCATCGGACCCTCGGCCGGCAGAGCCACGGCCTGGATCCGCCAATCGGACAGCCTTGATCCATGAGTGCCCCGCACCGTTCCCCGATTCCGCTCGTCACGCGCGCCGGATCGAAGCCGACCGCCTTTCCGGCCGCCGAGACCGCCCGCCCGGCGACCTATCTGATCCGGCTGCGCGACTTCGTCGTGCCGATGTCGATCGGCGTCTATGCCCATGAGGAGGAGCGGCGCCAGCGCGTCCGCATCAGCGTCGAGATGGAGGTCGAGCTGCCGGCCGGCGGCATCGGCGACGACATCGACCGCGTCCCCTCCTATGAGGGGCTGGTGCAGGGCCTGCAGGCCCTGGCCGAGCGCGAGCATGTGCGGCTGATCGAGACCGTCGCCGAGCATGTGCTGGACCTCGCCATGGCCCATCCGATGGTGCTGCGCGCGGTGGCCGAGGTCGAGAAGCTCGACGTCTTCCCCGAGGCCCAGTCGATCGGCGTCCGCTTCGAGCGCCGCCGCGAGGGCTGAGGCTCAGTCGTATTTGATGTAAGCGAAGCCCGGGTCGGACGGGGTGCCGTCCAGCCCCGTGCCCTCTTGGGCCGGCTGCCAGGCCACCACCTCCTCGATCTTGCGGGCCAGGGCGAAGTCGCGGTCGGTGATGCCGCCGCCGGCGTCATGCGTGTTCAGCCGCACCTCGACCCAGGCCCAGGAGGCCGCGATCTCCGGATGGTGCCAGGCGGCTTCGGCCAGATGGCCGATGGCGCCGATCGCCAGCATCGTGCCCTTCCAGCCATGCGTCTCGTAACGCCGGTAGAGGCTGCCGTCCTGCAGGCGCCAGCGCGGCAGGTCGCGGGCCAGGCGGGTCTCGACCTCTGCGGGCGGATAGGCATGCGGTTTCGCGGCCATTTCGGTCCTCCCGGTGGGACGGGCGGCCCCGGCGGCCGCCCCTTTCCGGAAGAATAGCGCGTCAGTCGCGGATGGCATCCCCCCGCGCCGCCACCACGGCGAAGCGGTCGGCCAGGGCGGTCAGCGCCGCACGATGCACCTCCGCCGCCGGCCGCACGCCGCCGAGCGGGTCCGGCAGGTCGCGGCTGGCGCAGGCCGCGGCCACCACCGTCGAGAACAGGCCGTGATCCACCGCCGAGCGGGTGGTGGCGTCGACGCACATATGGGTCATGAAGCCGATGGTCACGAGTTTCCTGCGGCCGGTGGCGGCGATGCGGTCCGCCAGATCGGTGCCGGCGAAGGAATTGGGCAGGCTCTTCTTCACCACCACCTCGCCGGCCGCCGGCGCCACCGCCGCGATCGGGGCGACAAACGGGCCGTCGACATCGAACAGCCCGCCCTTGCGCTCGTTCAGCACATGGATGACCGGCGCGCCAAGGCGCCGCGCCCGGGCCAGCAGGGCCGCGGCCTCCTCGACCGCAGGACCGACGCCCGGCAGGGCCAGCCCGCCATCGCTGTATTCGCGCTGCATGTCGATCAGCAACAGGACCGACTCCGACAGGGAAGCGGGTTCCAGCCGGGCACCGGCATGGTCGAGCAGGGTCTTGGGATGCATGGATCGTCTCCCGAATGGAGGGAATCAGGCGGCCTGCGCCGACGTCTCGGCGGCCAGCGCGGCCGCCACCGAGGGGCGGGCGCCGATGCGCCGATGATGGGCCGCGATCGCCGGCCAGCGGCCGAGATCGATGGCGAAGAACCGCGCCCAGCCCAGCAGCGTGAACAGATACGCGTCGGCGACACTGAAGCCGCCTTCGAGCAGGTAGTCCCGCGCCTGCAGCGCATCCTCGACCACGGCGAGGCGGCGGAACAGCTTGTCACGCAGGATTGCCTTCGCCTCCTCCGGCAGCGCCGGGTTGAACAGCGGGCTGAAGCCGGCATGGATCTCGCTGGTGATGAAACTCAGCCATTCCTGCAGCCGCACCCGCTCCCAGGTGCCATTCGCCGGCGCCAGCCCGGCCTCGGGCTTGAGGTCGGCGAGGTATTGCACGATCACCGCCCCCTCGGTCAGCACCTGGCCGTCATCGAGCTGCAGCGCGGCGACGTAGCCCTTGGGGTTGATCGCCAGGAAGTCGCCGCCATCGGCGGTTGTCTTGGTCCGGTTGTCGACCCGGACCAGGGTGAAGGGCAGGCCCAGCTCGCGCAGCACGATATGCGGCGACAGCGAGCAGGTGTCGGGGGCGTAGTACAGCTTCATCGAACACTCCGGCATCCGGCCGCCGCAGGGAGCGCGGCGGATCACGCGCCCAGATTTGGCTGCCGCCGATCCTGCAGGAAAGCCGAGATTCCGCCGGAATATTCTGCAATACTGCAGACATGGATTGGGACCTCGCCCGCTTCGTCCTGACGCTCGCCCGGCACGGCACCGCGTCGGCCGCGGCGCAGGCGCTCGGGGTCGACCAGACCACGGTGTCGCGCCGCCTGGCCGCCGCCGAGGATGTCCTCGGCACGCCGCTGTTCGAACGGGTCGAGCGCCGCTTCCGGCCGACCCCAGTCGGCGCCGCGGTGGCCGCCGAGGCGGAGACGATGGAGCGGGCGGCGATCGCCATCGAGCACGCGGCGCGCGACCGCGACGCGGCGCTGTCGGGCCCGGTCACGATCTCGGTCCTGCCCGGCTTCGCCGCCGAATGGCTGATCACGCGCCTGGGCGACCTGCGGCGCCGCTATCCCGGGCTGCGGCCGACCGTGCGGAGCACCGACGTCAACACCAACCTGGAGCGGCGGGACGCCGACATCGCGCTGCGCCAGGCCCGGCCGCGCTCCGGCGACCTCGCGGCCCGGCTGGGCGTCCGCATCGGCCATGCGGTCTATGGGCCCGAGGATGGCGGGGTCGAGGGCTGGATCGCGCTGGAGCCGGCGCTGGACGCCGTACCGCAGATGGTCTGGCTGCGCGAGCAGCCCGGCGGCACCGACCCGGTGCTGCGCGTCACCGGCGGGCCGGAGCTGATGGCCGCGGTGCGCGCCGGGCTGGGGCGCGCCGTGATCCCCTGCTACATGGCGGACTCCGCCCCCGGCCTGCGCCGCCTGTCCGGCCCAGTGCCGGTGGCCAGCCGCGAGCTGTGGATCGTCCTGCCGGCTCCGGCCAAGGACGTGCCGCGCATCCGGGTCGTCGCCGACTGGCTGGCCGCCGCGCTGGCCGAGGATCGGGAGAGGCTGGAGGGGGTTCAGAGTTAGTCCGGGACACTCGCTCGACGGCGGCTCTCCCCCTCACCCTCCCATCGCTGCGCGATGGGCCCCTCCCTCTCCCCGAGGAGAGGGAATAGAATGTAGCGGTCCCATCACCTCTCCTTGGGGAGAGGTCGAAATCGCATCGCGATTCGGGTGAGGGGGCGGCCCCGGCCTATCCGCCTGATTTGGCAGCCGGCTCCGGCACCCAGCTGCCTTCCCGGTCGGCATGCCCGTACAGCCGCTCCACCAGCACCCGCAGCGTCGGGTCGGCGTCCAGCGCCTCCTGCATCCGGCTGAAGGTGCGGGTGCGGGTGACGCCGTGCTCGTGCCAGGACTTGCCGCCGCTCATCACGTTCTGGGCGAAGGCCTGCAGCCGGTCGAGCGCGCGGGCGTAGCGCGCCTCCGGCGTCTCGCCGGTCTCGAACTCGGTCCACCAGCCATGCACCTTGTCGCGCAGGTCCGGCGGCAGCAGGCCGAACAGCTTCACCGCCGCCTCGGCCTCGCGCGCCGCCTGGTCCTGCCGGCCGACATCGTCATAGGCGAAGGTGTCGCCGGCATAAATCTCGACTAGGTCGTGGGTCAGCACCAGCGACAGCACCTTCGCGATGTCGACCTCGAAGCCGATCTCATCCTTCAGCAGCAGGGCGTACAGCGCCATGTGCCAGGTGTGCTCGGCATCGGTCTCGCGCCGGCTGCCGTCGGTCAGGTAGTTCTGCCGGGTGATCTGCTTGAACTGGTCGCAGACCAGCAGGAACTCCTGGATCCGGGCCAGGCGGTCGCCAGGGGTAGGGGCGGCGGTTTCGGTCATGTTCGTCACCAGACGGGGTCGATGCTGCGCTGGCCCAGGATCTCCTGGATCCGGCGATGGGTGGCGCCGTGGATGTCGCGCGGCAGGGCGTCGGCCGGGAAGAACCGGGCCTCGGCGATCTCGAAGGACAGGCGGCCGCCGGACGGGCGCCAGCGGTCGGCCAGGAACAGCGCGACATGGTCGCAGCGCAGCTTGTCGAAATGGGCATAGACGCCGAACAGCCGGTCGACCGATTCGACCTCGACCGCCGCCTCCTCGCGCGCCTCGCGCACGGCGCAGGCCTCGAAGCTCTCCCATTTCTTCACGCCGCCGCCGGGGAAGAACCAGCCGGGGCGGTAGGTGTGGTGCACCAGCAGGAAGCGCCCCTCCCCGTCCCGCACCACCATGCGGGCGCCGAGGGTCAGCGGCTTGCGCAGCCTGAGATAGGCGTTGTGGGCGCGGTGCAGCAGGCGCGGCAGGGTGCGTCGGGCCGTGGTCATGGCCCGCAGATGACCCGGCGAGACGGGTCGGTGTCAACCGCCCCGGACGCCGGGCCTGCTGCGCGAGGACGCCTACCGCTCGACCGAC
>NZ_JBCNNF010000037.1:0-28405 GCF_039594555.1 Inquilinus sp. | reverse complement strand
ATGCGGCCCGACGCCCGCCTACCCGTCACCGTCCTCTCAGGCTTCCTCGGCGCCGGCAAGACGACGCTGCTGAACCACGTCCTGCGCAACCGGGAAGGCCGCCGGGTCGCGGTCATCGTCAACGACATGAGCGAGGTGAACATCGACGCCGAGCTGGTCCGGGCCGGCAGCGCCGGTCTCAGCCGCACCAGCGAGACCCTGGTCGAAATGACCAATGGCTGCATCTGCTGCACCCTGCGCGACGATCTGCTGCGCGAGGTCCGTCACCTGGCCGAGCAGGGGCGGTTCGACTGCCTGGTGATCGAATCGACCGGCATCTCCGAGCCGCTGCCGGTGGCCGCCACCTTCGATTTTCGCGACGAGGACGGCGCCTCGCTCGGCGACGTCGCCCGCATCGATACCATGGTCACGGTGGTCGACGCCGCCAACCTGCTGGCCGATTTCGGCTCGACCGACTTCCTGCGTGACCGCGGCGAGACTGCCGGCGACGAGGACGGCCGCACCCTAGTCGACCTGCTGGTCGACCAGATCGAGTTCGCCGATGTGGTGGTGCTCAACAAGATCGACGCGGCGACGCCGGAACAGCGGCGGATGGTCCGCAGCGTCATCGCCGGGCTGAACCCGGAGGCCGCGATCGTCGAGGCGAATTTCGGTGCCGTCGCCCTGGATTCGATTCTCGGCACCGGCCGTTTCGACTTCGACCGGGCCCGCGAACACCCGCTCTGGTTCAAGGAACTGTACCAGTTCGCGGAGCACAAGCCCGAGATGCTGGAATACGGCGTCGAGAGCTTCGTCTATCGGGCCCGCCGCCCCTTCCACCCCGCCCGGCTGCACGCCGCCTTCCAGCGCCCCTGGCCCGGGGTGATCCGCTCCAAGGGCCATTTCTGGCTGGCGACCCGGCCCGGCTGGGTCGGGGAGATGAGCCAGGCCGGCGCCATGCTGCGGCACGAGGCGATCGGCTTCTGGTGGGCGGCGGTGCCGCGGGACCGCTGGCCGAAGGACATCGAGATGCGCGGCATGATCGAGGCCCGCTGGGACCCGGTGTTCGGCGACCGGCGGCAGGAGCTGGTGTTCATCGGCATCGGCATGGACCAGGCGGAGATCCGGCGCGACCTCGATGCCTGCCTGCTCGATCCGCAGGCCGGCGGCAGCTTCGACCCGGCACGCTGGGCCGACTTGCCCGACCCCTTCCCTGCCTGGCGCCGCGCTGCGTAGCCGGGCTTTCCTACGCCGAGGCGCGCGACGGCGGCTCCGGCTCGGCGCTGCGCCCATGGAGCCGCTGCTTCGCGGCGTAGAGCCGGGCGTCGGCCACCGCGGCCAGCCCGTGCTCGTCTTCCGCATCCCGGGGCAGGAAGGCCCAGCCGATGCTGGCGC
This sequence comes from Inquilinus sp., assembly GCF_039594555.1. Taxonomy (GTDB): domain Bacteria; phylum Pseudomonadota; class Alphaproteobacteria; order DSM-16000; family Inquilinaceae; genus Inquilinus. The sequence goes on along the minus strand of NZ_JBCNNF010000037.1, from coordinate 27,031 downwards.
CGACCGACACCGTCCCGTCCCCGACCGGAATGGGCGCGGCCAGCGCCGCCCCGATCCGGCCGGCCAGCGCTTCGATCTCGGCGGCGCCGAGTTCATCGCCGATCACGGCGAACTCGTCGCCGCCCGTCCGCACCGGCGTCATCCCATCGGGCAGGGCCGCGGCCAAGCGCTGCGCCAGGGCGCGCAGCACGGTGTCGCCGGCCAGATGACCGTGGCCGTCATTGACCGCCTTGAAGCCGTCGAGATCGACCACCATCAGCACCGCCCCTTCCGACCGATGGCGCCAGGCGGCGATCCGGTCGCGTAGTGCGGCGTCGAGCGCATGCCGGTTCGCCAGCCCGGTCAGGGCGTCGTGATTGGCCATATACTCGATCTTCTGCTCCAGCGTCTTGCGGGCGGAAACGTCCATGAACGAGCCGACGACGCGCAGCGGCTTTCCGTCGGCGTCATGCTCGACCACCCGGCCCCGCGCCAGCAGCCAGAGCCAGCCGCCCCCCGGTGCGGGCCAGCGGTATTCGGCGACACAGGTCGCGGAGCGGCCGGCCAGATGGTCCTCCAGCGCCGTCGAGACGGCCTCGCGGTCCGCCGGGTGGATCTTGCGCAGCCAATCGTCGAACGGCAGGCTCGGCGCCACATCGGCCCGCGCGGCCAGCGAGCCGGCATCGAGGGCGGAGAGCCGGCGGGACGGTACCTCCAGGTCCCAGATGCCGTCATTGGTGCCTTCGAAGGCCAGGGCCAGCCGGTTCTCGCTTTCTGCCAGGCGCCGTTCGATCCGGCGGCGCGTCGCCATGATGCTGGCGACCAGAACAGCGGCGAGGGAGATCAGCGCAACCGAAAGCCGGGTCGACAGCAGAATCCGCAGCGGGTCCTCGGCCACGGTCTGCGATGGCAGCCGGTCGAGGCCGAGGCCGAGGGCCGCGAAGATCCACAGCCCCACCAGCGCCGCCATCACGGTGGTGGCGAAGATGCCGGACCGCATCGCCGACCAGATCAGCGGCAGCAGCAGATAGCCCGTGGTGCCGATGCCGCCGGTGGCGATCCCGAGCGCCGCCATCAGGACCAGCAGCATCACCGGCCCCGCCAGCTCCGGCAGTTCCTGCCGGGTCAGGCGCGAGACCCAGCCCGCCGGCCAGGGACGCTGCGGCAGAGTCAGCGCCACCGGAAGCACCGCCGCCAGGCTGGCGATCTCCGACATCCACCAGGTCGCGGTGTTCAGCAGGATCGAGGAGTCGCCGAGCAGGGCGAAGCCGAGCGCCGAGACGATGCCGCCGGCCAGGGCCGACAGGATGCAGGCGACGCCGACGCGCAGCACGGCGGCAGGCTGGTCCAGCGTCCGGCCTTCCACCCCCAGCGGCGCCAGCACGACCAGCCCCGCCGCGATCTCGGCCAGGTTGGACAGCAGCAGAACCAGCGCCAGTTCGATACTGCGCCCGTAGGACAGGTCGGCGGCGATGAAGGCGATGCTGACTCCGACCCAGCAGATCGGGTCGAGACGAGTCGGCCGACGCAGGAACCAGCCGATCAGGGCACCGTTCGCCGGCCAGAACAGGGCAAGCGGCTCCAGCCCCTTCGTGGCGATGCCGAGCACCGCCAGCACGAAGGTCAGGACCATCGCCTCCACGGCGTCGCGAATCTGCATGCGCTCCGGCAAAGGTGCACACCCCGGGGTCACGGCATATGGTCCTATTCTCGCCCGTCACCCCGGCCGGGACAAGCAAACAGCCATCCGTTCGGTTTCGGCGTCCGTCATGCGGGCAGGACATGACGGACCGGGCGTCCGCCCGGCTGGCCGGCCCGGCCCCGCCCAAGCTATTGAAGGCGCCATCCGAGGCCAGATCAACCGTGTCATGCAAGCAGCCGGCCATGTCCGCTCCTGGTACGCCGCCACCGCCAACCGCGATCTCCGCTTCTCCGCGCTGGAGGGGGATCTGCGCTGCGACGTGCTGGTCGTCGGCGGCGGCTATACCGGCCTCTCGACCGCGATCGAGCTGAGGGAGCGCGGCCTGGACGTCGTGCTGGTCGAGGCGCATCGGGTCGGCTGGGGCGCTTCCGGCCGCAACGGCGGCCAGGCGGTGACAGGCTTCAACAAGGGCATCGGCACCATCGCCGGCTGGGTTGGCCGCGACGACGCCCGCAAGCTGTGGGACATGTCGGAGGAGGCCAAGACGCTGCTGCGCCAGCGCGTCGAGCAGTACGGCATCGATTGCAACCTGCGCTGGGGCTATGTGCTGGGCGCGCTGAAGCGCCGGCATATGGAGGAGCTGGAGGCCCATCTCACCGAATGGGACGGGCTCGGCTACCACCAGGGCCGGATGCTGTCGCGGGCCGAGATCCGGGCGCTGGTCGACGCCCCCAGCTATGTCGGCGGCCTGCTCGACAGCGGCAGCGGCCAGTTGCACCCGCTGAACTACGCGCTCGGCCTGGCCGATGCGGCGCGGGCGCTGGGCGTTCGGATCTTCGAGGACACGCCGGTCACACGGCTGGATCAGGCCAAGCCGGCGGTGGCGACGACGCCGAAGGGGCGCATCACCGCCGATTTCGTTGCGCTGTGCGGCAACGCCTACCTGCCGGCGCTGTCGGCCGAGGTCGACCGTACCATCCGCTCGCGGGTCATGCCGGTGGGCACCTACATCATCGCCACCGAGCCGCTGGGCGAGGAACTGGCGCAGCAGACCGTCCCGTCCGGCTTTGCCGCGGCCGACATCAACTTCGTGCTGAACTACTACCGGCTGAGCCATGACGGCCGGATGTTGTTCGGCGGCGGCGTCAGCTATTCAGGCTATGAGCCGCGGCGGCTGGCCGAGACCATGCGGCGGACGATGGTGCGCACCCTGCCCCGCCTGGCCGGCAAGACGGTCGAGTTCTGCTGGGGCGGCCATGTCGGCATCACCATCAACCGCACGCCGCATTTCGGCCGGGTGGCGCCGCACATCTTCTTCGCCCAGGGCTTCTCCGGCCATGGCGTGCTGCTGACCGGCATGGCCGGGCGGGTGATGGCCGAGGCGATCCGCGGCCAGGCCGACCGCTTCGACGTGTTCGCCCGGATCCCGCACCAGCCCTTCCCGGGCGGAAGGCTGCTGCGCATGCCGGCCCTGGTGCTGGCGATGGCCTGGTACCGGCTGCGCGATCTGGTCTAGGAGCTGCTAATAAGCGGCGGCCCACTGCCGCAGTAGCTCTCGCTCCGCCGCCCGGGCCCGGCCGATCCAGCGCCGGGCCGGCTGCGACACGGTCAGGACATAGGGGTCGGTCGCCGCATCGGCCGCGGCGCGCTGCAGCTCGTCGACGACGAAGATGGCGAAGCCGAGCTGCCGGCCGCTGTTGGCCGTGAGATATCCGGCCAAGCCGCAGACATAGCCCATGGTGCCGGTCTTGGCGCGCAGCCGGCCGGGCGGCAGCGGCGGCGGATCGCCGGCGTCGGCCTCGCCCCCGCCATCCGGCCGCTCCGGCATCAGCGCCGGGAGCCCGATCCGGTTGCCCTCGATCAGCACCGCGGCCATCTGCACCGGCGAGATCCGGGCATTGGTGCTGAGGCCCGAAGCCCCTGGGATCGACAGTCCGCTCCAGTCGATCTGCGGCAGCTTCTGCGCCCACCAGGCGGCCAGCGCGCGGCCGGCCTCGCCCTGGGTGATGCTGGCGCGGCCCAGCAGCTGGCGCGCCGCCATCATGCCGATCATCTCGGCCGACAGGTTGTTGCTGTATTTCAGCACCCGGGTGACGATCGCCGGCAGCGGTTCGCTGTCGTGCCGCGCGATGATCGTTCCCTCCGTCGTGCGCGGCCCGATCGACGGCGCCGGCAGCGCGATGCCGGCGTCGCGCGCGAAGGACCGGAAGATCTCGGCCGCGGTCGCCGACGGATAGCGGATCGGCAGCAGGTCGGAGCCTTTGTCCGGCAGGCGCGACGACAGGACCCAGCCTTCACGCCCGTCGACCGGGCGATAGGGCGTGGCCGCGCCCTCGCTGATGTCGACCCAGGGCAGAGTGACGTTGCGCCCGTCCGCGACGGCGTCGGCCCGGGCCTGGAGTTGCCCCTGCCGGGTCTGCCAGCTCACCCGCAGCGCGTTGAAATTGACCGCCAGGCCGGTGAGGCCCGGATTGTACGAGGCCGCCAGGGGCTGCAGCCGGTCGAGGAACGGCAGGGCCTGCAGCACCGTGTCGTCGACGATGAAGCGGCCGGTCACCCGCGTGATGCCGGCTTGGCGAACTTGGCCGACCAGATCCGCCAGGTCATTGATGTCGAGGGTGGGGTCGCCGCCGCCGATCAGCGCCAGATCGCCGTTCAGCACGCCGCCGGCAATGGAGCCGCTGGCGGTGACGAAGGTGGTGAAGCGATGGTCGACGCCCAGGATCTCGATCGACGCCAGCATGCTGGCGACCTTCATGGTCGAGGCCGGGATCATCGGCCGTGCCGCCTGGGCGCTGTCAATCAGCTGGCCGCTCTGCGCGTCGAACACGATATAGGCGACGTCCCCGGCCGGCAGGCCGGTGCGGGTCGCCGCAGCGCCGGCCTGGGCCAGGGCCGCCTGGGCCGGCAGGGCGGCCGCCAGGACCAGCAGCAGGAACAGGCGGAACAATCTGGTCAGGGGCACGGGCCGGCATCCTCCGCATCGCGTCGCGCCCTCCTATAGCCCCGGGCGGAGTGAGTCGGAAGCGGCGGATGCCGGAAACGAACATGGCCCCGCGAGCGGGGGCCATGTTGGTGGTTCTGTGGACGGCCGGGCGCCGCCGGGCCTGGATCGGCTAGTAGGCGCCGCCGCCGGGCAGGAACACCTTCGGGGTCTTGAACAGGATCACGACATCCCGCCAGAAGGTCCAGTTCCGCACATAGTCGACATTCAGCCGGATCTTGGTCTCGTAGCTGGTGTCGTTGCGGCCGGAGATCTGCCAGATCCCGGTCATGCCGGGCCGGGTGCTGTGATAGTAGCGGATCGCCGCCCCCCAGCGCTCCTGCTCCTCCTCATACATCGGCCGCGGGCCGACCAGGCTCATCTCGCCCTTCAGCACGTTGAACAGCTGCGGCAGCTCGTCCAGGCTGGTCTTGCGCAGGAACCGGCCGATCGCGGTGACGCGCGGGTCCTTCTTCAGCTTGAAGCCGGATTCCCATTCGCGCCGCATCTCAGGGTTCTTCTGAAGAAGATCCGCCAACAGCTTGTTTGCATTGGGAACCATGGTCCGGAACTTGTGGCAGTAGAAGATCCTGCCGTCACGCCCGACGCGCCGATCGCTGTAGAAGATCTCCCGCCCCGAACGCCGGATCATCGCCGCGCATACCAGGAACAGCGGCGAGAACAGGATCAGGAACACGATCGACAAGGCGATATCCATCAACCGCTTCGCCGCAAGGCCCAGCCGAGCCTTGCGGATCGGCACCTCTGCGGAAATGTCGACAGCGGCAGCATCGACAAAGCCGTCGGACTGCATATTCCGATACCCCCAGAAACTGAAACAAAGGAGCAAGACTGTCCCGCCGCCGCAACCAGCAGAACACTCCAGAACCGAATTTTGTCTGACTCCCCGCCCCCTAATCGCTAGGGTACTGGCACATTACTGTTGCCTGAAAGTGGCAATTTTTAGCGTGGTCTAGTGACCACTGAATGTGCTTTCCATGTATATCGGAAGCCGCTTCGGGAAACAATCCATTTGTTGCTGTCTGTTGCTGCCCCGAGGGCGCCCAGATCAATGCCGGAGACCAAGAGTCTAAATCGATAAGTGAGCTACGTCATATAACTTCCTGTTTCTACGCCTCTTTCCCGCGAAGCAGGCGGGCAACGAGCTCGCTTTCCCCCACCTTGCCCACCAGCCGGCCGTCATCGTCGAGCACCAGGATCGGCTGGCGCGTCGCCTCATGCGCGGCGATGAACCGGCGCATCGAGGCATGCACCGGCATGGTCGCGATCTGCCCGGGCACCACGCCGTTGATGATGCCGTCGGCGATCTCCAGCGGCCGGTCTTCCTGCGTCACCGCGACTGGTCGGCCGAGACCGTCGACCCGGCAGCGGCAGGTGCGGGCCTTGTCGACCAGGATCGAATCGCCCTCCCGCGGCAGCAGGTCCAGCGGCGTCATCAGCGCCTCGGCCCGCAGCACGTTGAGCGGGTTCACATGGGCGACGAAGTTGGCGACATAGTCGTCGGCTGGCTTTGTGACGATCTCCTCCGGCGTGCCGACCTGGACGATGCGGCCGGACTCCATGATCACGATGCGGTTGCCGATCTTCAGCGCCTCGTCCAGGTCGTGGCTGACGAAGATGATGGTCTTCTTCAGACGGCGCTGCAGCTCCAGCAGCTCATCCTGCAGATGGGTGCGGATCAGCGGGTCCAGGGCCGAGAACGGCTCGTCCATCAGCAGGATGTCGGCGTCGGTGGCGAAGGCGCGGGCCAGGCCGACGCGCTGCTGCATGCCGCCCGACAGCTCGCGCGGATACTTTCCTGCCCATCTGTCGAGATGGACCAGCGCCAGCTTCTCGTCCACCACCCGGTCGCGCTCAGCCTTCGGCACGCCGCGCAGCTCGAGCCCCAGGCCGACATTCTCGCGGATGGTGCGCCAGGGCATCAGCGCGAATTGCTGGAACACCATCGACACCCAGTCGGCCCGCAGCTTCCGCAGCGTGGCCTCGTCGCAGCTGGCGACGTCGACCTCCTGCCCGTCGCAGCGCACCAGCATGCGGCCGCGGGTGACCTTGTTGAGGCCGTTGACGCAGCGCAGCAGCGACGACTTGCCGGAGCCGGACAGGCCCATCAGCACGCACAGCTCGCCATGCGGGACCGACAGCTCGGCGCCCGCCACCGCCAGGGTGTCGCCGGTCTCGGCCAGGATCTCGGCCCGGGTCCGGCCCTGGTCCAGCAGGCCCAGCGCCCGCTTCGGCGTCGGCCCGAAAATCACATCGACGGCGTTGAAATGGACGGCGGGAAGCATGTCGGACATCAATGCGCCCCTCCGACGGGCCGTTCGCTTTTCACCAGGCGGTCGAGGATCACGGCCAGGATGACGATGCAGAGGCCGGCCTCGAAGCCCATGGGGACGTTCACCGAGTTGAGGGCGCGCACCACCGGCTTGCCCAGGCCATCGGCCCCGACCAGCGCAGCGATCACGACCATCGACAGCGACAGCATGATGCATTGGGTCAGCCCGGCCATGATCGTCGGCAGGGCGTGCGGCAGCTCGACCTTGAACAGCAGCTGCCGCTTGGTGGCGCCGAATGCCTCGCCCGCCTCGAGCAGCGGGCTGGGCACGCCGTGGATGCCGAGATAGGTCAGCCGGATCGGCGCGGCCACGGCGAAGACCACGGTCGAGATCAGGCCCGGCGCCACGCCGAGGCCGAACAGGATCAGGGTCGGGATCAGGTAGACGAAGGTCGGCAGGGTCTGCATCAGGTCGAGGATCGGCCGGATCACGGCATAGACCAGCGGCCGGTGGGCGCAGAGGATGCCGATCGGGATGCCGATCGCCAGCGACAGGATCGTCGCGCTGATCACCAGCGCCAGGGTCTGCATCGTCTCGGTCCAGTAGCCGAGATTGTAGATCAGCAGCAGGCCGACCAGCACCAGCACGACCAGCTGCCAGCGCCGGTGCAGCACATAGGCCAGCACGGCGATGATGGCGATGAAGACCAGCGGCGGCGGCCACAGGAAGACGTCGATCAGCCATTCGATCGCGGTGCCGAGCCCGATCGAGATGGCGTCGAAGACGCTGGCGAAATTGTCAGTCAGGAAGTCCGTCAGGTGCTTGATCCACAGCCCGAGCGGAATCTTCTGGGACAGCAGCGCGCTCACTTCGTCCATGCGGCGTCCTTCTTGTTCTGGCCGTTCGGACGACGCGCCGCCGGTGCGGCGGCGCGCCCGTCAGATGGACTTAGAGGCCGAGCGACGCCTTGACCGCGGCGAGCCCGTCCTTGCCGTCGAAGGTGGTCACCCCGGCGAGCCAGGGGGCCAGCACGTCCGGATGGGCCTTCAGGTATTCGGCCGCCGCCTTGCTCTGTTCCTCGCCGCCGGTGGTGATGGCCTCCATCACCGCGGCTTCCATGTCGAGGGTGAAGGTCAGGTTCTGCAGCAGCTTGCCGACATTCGGGCATTCGTCGACATAGCCGGCCCGGACGTTGGTGTAGACGGTGGCGCCGCCGAAGTTCGGCCCGAAATAGTCGTCGCCGCCGGTCAGGTACTGCATCGGGTATTGCTTGTTCATCGGATGCGGCGCCCAGCCGAGGAACACGATCCAGGTCTTGCGGCGGATGGCGCGGTCGACCTCCGACAGCATCCCCTGCTCGCTCGATTCGACCAGCTGCCAGCCCTTCAGGTCGAAGGCGCCCTTGTCGATCATGCTCTGCACCAGGCGGTTGCCGTCATTACCCGGCTCGATGCCGTAGATCTTGTCGCCGAACTTGTCGGCGTTCTTGGCCAGGTCGGCGAAATCCTTGACCCCCGCCTGGTAGACGTAGTCGGGCACTGCGAGGGTGTATTTCGCGCCCTCGAGGTTGGCGCGGAGGCTGACGACCGACTTGTCGTCAAAGTAAGGCTTGGCGTCACCGGCCATCGACGGCATCCAGTTGCCGAGGAAGACGTCGATGTTCTTGTTCTTCATCGAGACGTAGGTGACCGGGACCGACAGCAGCTCGGCTGAGGGCTCATAGCCCAGCCCCTTGAGCACCGCCGAGGTCAGCGCCGTGGTGGAGGTGATGTCGGTCCAGCCGACATCCGAGAAGCGGACCTTCTTGCAGCTCGCCGGATCGGCCGCCTGGGCCGTCCCGGCCGCCAGCGCCAGACCCAGCACCAGCCCGCCCATACGCCTCGACATCATGATGCGACTCTCCTGTTTGCCCGCCTGTCTGACAATTTTCTTTCATTTCCGGACGGCATCCGCCGCTGGACCAACGGCAGAGCGCCTCTGCGCGAGTCTAACGACGGCTTGCGCGTCGCCGCTGGCCGATTTCCGGCATGGCGTGACGCAAACCGGACTCATCGCGCGGCCCACCGCCGCTAGCATGCGCCGCGGCCCGGAGGAGCGGAAGCAATGACGACAGAATTCGACTATGTGATCGTCGGCGCCGGATCGGCCGGCTGCGTCCTGGCCAACCGGCTGTCGGCCGACCCCGGCCTCCGCGTGCTGGTGCTGGAGGCGGGGCCGGAGGACCGGACCTGGAAGATCCACATGCCGGCGGCGCTGACCTACAATCTCGGCGACGACAAGTACAACTGGTACTACGAGACCGAGCCGCAGGCGGCGATGGACAACCGCCGCATGTACTGGCCGCGCGGCCGGGTGCTCGGCGGCTCCTCCTCGCTCAACGCCATGGTCTATATCCGCGGCCACGCCTATGACTACGACCGCTGGGCCGAGGAAGGCGCGGCCGGCTGGTCCTATGCCGAGGTGCTGCCCTATTTCCGCCGCGCCGAGACCCGGGCCAAGGGCGGCGACGACTACCGCGGCTCCGACGGGCCGCTCAAGGTTTCGACCGGCAGCCAGCCGAACCCGCTGTTCGACGCCTTCATCCAGGCCGGGCAGCAGGCCGGCTACCCGTTCACCGCGGACATGAACGGCTACCAGCAGGAAGGCTTCGGCAAGATGGACATGACGATCCATCAGGGCGAACGCTGGTCGGCCGCCAAGGCCTATCTGAAGCCGGTCCGGTCGCGGCCGAACCTGACGGTCGAGACTGGAGCGCTGAGCACCCGGATCCTGTTCGAGGGCACCCGCGCCGTCGGCGTCGAATACGCCCAGGCGGGCCAGGTCCGTGTCGCCCGCGCCGCGCGCGAGGTGATCCTGTGCGGTGGCGCCATCAACTCGCCGCAGCTGCTGATGCTGTCCGGCGTCGGCCCGGCCGACCAGCTGCGCCGGCACGGCATCGCGGTGGTGCACGACCTGCCGGGCGTCGGCCGCAACCTCCAGGATCATCTGGAGATGTACATCCAGTACGAATGCACCAAGCCGATCACGCTCTACAGCGTCGAGAATCCGCTCTACAAGGCGAGGGTCGGCGTCGAATGGTTCCTGTTCCGCAGCGGCCTGACCACCTCGGCCCATCTCGAGGCCGGCGGCTTCATCCGCTCGCGCGCCGGCATCCGGCACCCCGATATCCAGTACCATTTCCTGCCGTCGGTGGTGAACGACCATGGCCGCAAGCCGGGCGACCGCCACGCCTTCCAGGCCCATGCCGGGACCATGCGCGCCACCTCGCGCGGCTGGGTCGAGCTGCGCTCGGCCGACCCGCGGGCCAAGCCGATCCTGCAGCCGAACTACCTGACCACCCAGGACGACCGCGAGGACATGCGGGCCTGCGTCAAGCTGACCCGCGAGATCTTCGCCCAGGCCGGTTTCGACCCCTATCGCGGCGCCGAGATCGCGCCCGGGGCGTCGGTGCGTACCGATGATGAGATCGACGCCTTCATCCGGGCCAAGGCCGACAGCGCCTACCACCCGTCCTGCACCTGCAAGATGGGGGTGGACGAAATGGCGGTGGTCGACCCCGAGACCCGGGTGCGCGGGCTCGAGGGGCTGCGCGTGGTCGATGCCGCGATCATGCCGTCGATCGTCAGCGGCAACCTGAACGCGCCGACCATCATGATCGGCGAGAAGGCGGCCGACATCATCCTGGGCCGCACGCCCTTGCCGCCGTCGAACGCCCCGGTCTACGAAGCGCCGAACTGGCGCACGGCGCAGCGCTGAAGCAGGAGAGAGACATGGCCATCGGGCTGCATATCGGCGGACGCGCGGTCGAAGGAAACGGCACGCCCTTCGACACCATCAACCCGGCGACCGGGCAGGTGATCAATCGGGTCGCCGCCGCCTCCCCCGCCGATGTCGACCGCGCCGTGGCCGCCGCCAAGGCCGCCTTCGACGGCTGGGCCGGCATGACCGGCACCCAGCGCGGCCGCATCCTGCGCGAGGCGGTCCGCCTGCTGCGCGCCAACCGCGACCGGCTGGCGAAGATGGAGGTCGAGGACACCGGCAAGCCGATCGCCGAGGCGCTGTCGGTCGACATCGATTCCGGCGCCGACGCGATCGAGTATTTCGCCGGGCTGGCGCCGTCGCTGCACGGCACGCATCATGATTTCGGCCGCGCCTTCGCCTATACAAGGCGGGAGCCGCTGGGCGTGGTCGGCGCCATCGGCGCCTGGAACTACCCGATCCAGATTGCCTGCTGGAAATCCGGTCCGGCCCTGGCCTGCGGCAACACCATGGTGTTCAAGCCGTCGGAGCTGACGCCGATGACCGCGGTGGCCCTGGCCGGGATCTTCGCCGAGGCCGGCCTGCCGCCCGGCGTGTTCAACGTGGTCCAGGGCAAGGGCGATGTCGGCCACGCCCTGGTCACCCATCCTGACGTCGCCAAGGTGTCGCTGACCGGGTCGGTGCCGACCGGCCGCAAGGTCGCCGCCGCCGCCGCCGGGGCGATGAAGCACGTGACTATGGAGTTGGGCGGCAAGTCGCCGCTGATCATCTTCGCCGACGCCGATGTCGAGAACGCGGTGAAGGCGGCGATGATGGCCAACTTCTACACCCAGGGCGAGATCTGCTCGAACGGCACCCGGGTGTTCGTCGAGGCGTCGCTGCACAACCGCTTCATGGACGCTCTCGTGGCTCGCACCCAGAAGATGCGGATCGGCGACCCGATGGACCCGCAGACCCAGGTCGGCGCCCTGATCTCGGCCGATCACCGGGCCAAGGTGCTGGGCTATGTCGAGGCCGGGGTGAAGGCCGGCGCGCGCCTCGTCTGCGGCGGCCGCGCCCCGGCCGACCCGGCCTTGGCCGGCGGCTATTTCGTCGAACCGGCGATCTTCGACGCCTGCCACGACGACATGTCGATCGTGCGGGAAGAGATCTTCGGCCCGGTGATGACGGTGCTGACCTTCACCGACGAGGACGAGGCGGTGCGCCGCGCCAACGCCACCGAATACGGGCTGGCGGCCGGCGTGTTCACCCGCGACCTGGCCCGCGGCCACCGCGTGGTGGCCCGGCTGCAGGCCGGCACCTGCTGGATCAACAACTACAACATCACCCCGGTGGAGATCCCGTTCGGCGGTTACAAGCAGTCCGGCCTCGGCCGCGAGAACGGCCTCGCCGCGCTGGAGCACTACACCCAGCTGAAGAGCGTCTATGTCGAGACTGGGGACGTCGACTCGCCCTATTGAGCGGGCGCCGCCCTCCGCCTCCGAACACCGTCATTGCGAGCGCAGCGAGGCAATCCAGGGCCGTTTGGCGAGCCTCCTGGATTGCTTCGTCGGCTTCGCCTCCTCGCAATGCGGGTGAGGGGTGATAGCGCTGGCTATTTCGCCGCCGCCCTCCATTCTTGCCCCTCCGGGCTCTCCGGCGCATAGTCCGGCCGCCGTCACGGCGACGGTGGATTGTCCTGGTTCATGAGCAGTTTCCGGATTCGCGACGACGCCCCGCATTACACCCTGCTGACCAAGCTGCAGCTGATGAGCTGGGGCCTGGTGATCCTGGTCTGCGCCATCGCCGCGGTCGGGGTGATGCTGCTCTACTCCGCCGGCGGCGGGTCGTGGGAGCCCTGGGCCAGCCGGCAGCTCAGCCGCTTCGGCAGCGGCTTCGTCGTCATGCTGGTCTTCGCGATGATCGACATCCGGATCTGGATGAAGATCGCCTATCCGGTCTACGCCATCGTCTTCGCGCTGCTGATCGTGGTGCAGGCGATGGGCCATGTCGGCATGGGCGCCGAGCGCTGGATCAACCTCGGGCCGCTGGTGATCCAGCCGTCGGAGCTGATGAAGATCGCGCTGGTCCTGGCCCTCGCCCGCTATTTCCACGGCTTCTCGCTGGTCGAGGTGCGCAACCCGCTGGTCCTGATCGTGCCGCTGCTGCTGATCCTGGCGCCGGTCGGGATGGTGCTGATGCAACCCAATCTCGGCACCGCCCTGCTGCTGATCATGACCGGCGGCGCGGTGCTGTTCTCCACCGGCGTCCGGCTGTGGAAGTTCGCCGTGGCGATCGCGCTGGGCCTGTCGGCGATCCCGATCGGCTGGGAGTTCCTGCACGATTACCAGAAGAACCGCGTCTACACCTTCCTGGAACCGGAGCGCGACCCGCTGGGCGCCGGCTACAACATCATGCAGTCGAAGATCGCGCTCGGCTCCGGCGCCCTGTTCGGCAAGGGCTTCACTGCCGGCACGCAGAGCCAGCTGATGTTCCTGCCGGAGAAGCACACTGACTTCATTTTCGTGGTGCTGGCTGAGGAGTTCGGCATGGTCGGGGCGCTGATCCTGCTGTTCCTCTACACCATGCTGTTCGTCTACGGGCTGATGATCGCGCTCAGCGCCCGCAGCCATTTCGGCCGGCTGGTCGGCGTCGGCCTGACCACGACCTTCTTCCTCTACGTCTTCGTCAATGTGGCGATGGTGACCGGCCTGATCCCGGTGGTGGGCATCCCCCTGCCCCTGGTGTCCTATGGCGGCACCGCGATGCTGACCCTGCTGATGGGCTGCGGCATCCTGCTCAGCGTCTGGATCCATCGCGAGGTGCGGATCCCGCGCAGCGGCATCACCGACTACTGAGGGCTCCAGGTCCGGACGCTTCGACCGGGACCGAAGCGTTCACCGGGAGCCTCCTCCAGACAGCGGCTGTTTCCACGGAAAAGGGAGCAGCCGACATGCCATCCGCCGACATCATCGACACGCCCCGGGCGCAGATGCGGCCCGGCCTCGTCCTGTTCACCATGTGTCTCGGCGTGCTGGTCGCCCAGCTCGACACCTCGGTGGTCAATCTCGGCGCCCACGCCATCGGTGGCGCCCTCGGCCTCGGCGTCAGCGCGCTGCAATGGGTGCTGGACGTCTACAACCTGGTCTATGCCACGCTGCTGCTGACCGGCGGGCTGCTGGGCGATCTGTTCGGCCGGCGGCGGGTCTTCGCCGCCGGCATGGCTGTGTTCACCCTCGGGTCACTGGCCTGCGGGCTGGCGCCGAACGGTGCCGTGCTGATCGCCGGGCGCGCCTTCACCGGGCTGGGCGCGGCGCTGCTGCTGCCTTCCTCCCTCTCGATCCTGTCCGCGACCTATCCCGATGCGAAGGAACGGGCCCATGCCATCGGCGTCTGGGCCAGTTGCAACGGCTTGGCCTTCGCCATCGGCCCAACCCTCGGTGGCGTGCTGGTCGCAGGCGCCGGTTGGCGCAGCCTGTTCTTCGTGGTCGTGCCGGTGACCGTGCTCGGTGCCTTCCTCGCCATGCGGTCGGTGCCCGAATCCGCCCATCCGGAAGGGCGGCGCCTCGACCTGCCGGGCCAGGTCCTGGCTATCCTGGCGCTCGGCGCCCTGACAGTGTCGGCGATCGAGGGCAACCGCTGGGGCTGGACCTCCACCGCGACGCTGGGCGGCCTCGTCCTGGGCCTGGTCGCGACCGCGCTGTTCCTCGCCGTCGAAGCGCGCACCCGCGGGGCGCTGGTGCCGCTCGAGCTGTTCGGCCGGCGGGCCCTGTCGGGCTCGCTGGCCGCGGCGCTGCTGATGACCTTCGGCATGTACGCCATGCTGTTCCTGCTACCGGTCTATCTGCAGACCGTGCGCGGCGCCTCGCCGGTCGAAGCCGGGCTGGAGCTGCTGCCGATGTCGGTGAGCTTCTTCGTGGTCGCTCAGGCCTCCGGCCGGCTGGCCTCCCGGCTCGGTCCGCGGACGGTGATGACGGCCGGCATGGCCTTGATGGGCGCCGGGCTGCTGCTGCTGGCGCGGATCTCCGCCGACACGAGCCTGGTGTTCATCGAAGCCGCCTTCCTGGTGACCGGCATCGGGCTCGGCCTCAACACCGGCCCGGTGATGGCGGTGGCGGTGTCGAGCGTGCCGGAAGCCCGGTCGGGCACGGCGGCCGGGCTGGTGAACACGGCCCGGATGGTCGGCGCCACCCTGGGCGTCGCGATCCTCGGCGCCGTCTTCGCCGCCCATGGCGGCGACGTCACCGCCCCGCCGGACAGGCTGATCGGCGGCCTGGGGCCGGCGCTCCTGGTCGGGGGGCTGGGGGAATGCCTCGGCGCTGTCGCGGCCCTGCTGCTGATCCGCCGCGACGCGCTGGAACGGAAAGCGGGCTGAGCCTCAGGCGTCGCCGCGCAGGGCGGCCTGCAGGCGCTTCAGCTCGGCCAGAAGCACGGTCAGCTCGTCGCGCAGCTCGGCCGAGATGCCCTGGGCGCGGCCATCGCGCCCGGCACCGGCCAGGAGGGAGAGCTGGGCTTCCTCGCGCGGCTTGGCGGCGGGCTTGGCCCGGGTGACCGGGACCGGACGGGCGGGGCCGGACGGGGCAGCCGCCTCGTCACCGGACGGCGCCGCGGCCGGCGCCTCGGTCTCGGCCGACTTGCCTTCCTTCAGCAGACGCTGCACGCCCTTGATCGTATAGCCCTCCTCATAGAGGAGGCGCTGGATCCGGCGCAGCAACTGGACGTCCTCGGGGCGATAGTACCGGCGGCCGCCGCCGCGCTTGAGCGGGCGGACCTGGGAGAACTTGGTCTCCCAGAACCGCAGCACATGCTGCGGCACGGCGAGGTCGTCGGACACCTCGCTGATCGTGCGATAGGCCGTCGCCGACTTGCGCAGCGGCGCGGGCTTCGCCTCCGATCCTCCGATTCCGGCCATGGCTTACTCGTCGTCGTCCGGGAGCGGATCGGTGCCGTTGATGCGCCCCTTGAGCACATGCGAGGCGCGGAACACCAGCACGCGGCGCGGCAGGATCGGCACCTCCTGCCCCGTCTTCGGGTTGCGGCCGATTCGCTGGCCCTTCTGGCGCACCCCGAAGGTGCCGAAGGACGAGATCTTCACCGTCTCGCCGCGTTCGAGCGCTTCGGAGATTTCTTCAAGTACCGTCTCAACAAGATCGGCGGACTCGTTCCGAGACAAGCCGATTTCCTGATAGAGCGATTCACTGAGCTGGGCTCGTGTCACCGTTTCCGCCATGCCGCCTCCCCCTGACGGACAATTGCGAAGAAGACCGTCGAAGGACGGTACCCTCCACAAAATAATCCGTCAATTCCAAAGCGTTGGGCGGATTTCCTAACGGACCCCTCAGGCGAGGCCTGCTAACTGCTTATAGGCAGACTACCAGCGGACCAGGGCAGCGCCCCAGGTCAGCCCGCCGCCCATGGCCTCGAGCAGCACGAGGTCGCCGGCCTTGACGCGGCCGTCATTGACGGCTTCGGCCAGCGCCAGCGGGATCGAGGCAGCGGAGGTGTTGGCGTGCTTCTGCACCGTCAGCACCACCTTCTCTGCCGGCAGATCGAGCTTGCGGGCGGTGGCGTCGATGATGCGCTTGTTGGCTTGGTGCGGCACCAGCCAGTCGATGTCGGACGGCGACAGGCCGTTGGCCGCCAGCGCCTCCTCCACCACCTCGGCGAGGTTGATGACCGCGTGCTTGAACACCTCGCGGCCTTCCATCCGGACATGGCCGACGGTGCCGGTCGAGGATGGGCCGCCATCGACGTAGAGCTTGTCCTCGTGGCGGCCGTCGGAATGCAGGTGGGTCGACAGGATGCCGGGGTCGTCGGTGCTGCCCCCGCCCTCGACCGCGCGCAGCACCACCGCGCCGGCGCCGTCGCCGAACAGCACGCAGGTGCCGCGGTCGGTCCAGTCGAGCAGGCGGGAGAAGGTCTCGGCCCCGATCACCAGGGCCGTGCGCGCCTGGCCGAGGCGGATCATGTTGTCGGCGACCGCCAGGGCATAGACGAAGCCGGAGCACACGGCCTGGACGTCGAAGGCGGCGCCGCGGGTCATGCCCAGCGCGGCCTGGACCCGCACGGCGGTGGCCGGGAAAGTCTGGTCCGGCGTGGTGGTGGCCAGGACGATCAGGTCGAGGTCGCTGCCCTCCACCTTGGCCATGGCCAGCGCCTTGCGGGCGGCGGCAAGCGCCAGGTCGGAGGTCTTCTCGTCCGGCGCCGCGATGTGGCGGACGCTGATGCCGGTGCGCTGGACGATCCACTCGTCCGAGGTGTCGACCTTCTGGGCCAGCTCGGCGTTGGTGACGACCCGGTCAGGCAGGGCAGAACCGCATCCGATGATGCGCGCGCGGCGGACTGTCATTGCGGTTGTTCGATCCCGATCGGAGCAGTCGTTGGTCCCGTCGAAGCAGTGTCGTCGCCGTTCCGAGCGCCTTCGAAACGGCTGAACTCCTGCTTCACCTTATCATTGAAGCCGTGGATCACCAGATCGACGCCGACATCGATGGCATGGCCGAACCCCTCGCCGTCGGTGCCGCCATGGCTTTTCACGCAGATGCCGTTGAGACCGAGGAACAGCGCGCCGTTGTACTGGCGCGGGTCAGTGCGGTGCCGCAGCTGGCGAAAGGCGCCGCGCGCCAGCAGGTAGCCGAGCGAGGCGAGCCAGGAAGAGCGGAAGGCGTGGCGCAGCCAGGTGGCGTATAGCTTGGCCGTGCCCTCGGCGGTCTTCAGCGCGATGTTGCCGGAAAAGCCGTCGGTCACGACCACATCGACCTTCCCGGCCGGGATGTCGTCGCCCTCGACGAAGCCCTCGAACCGGCCCGGAAATTCGAGCTCGCGCAGCCTGGCGGCGGCGTCGCGCACCGGGTCGGGGCCCTTGAGCGACTCCGAGCCGACATTCAGCAGGCCGACCGTCGGGTCGACCAGGCCCAGCACCGCCTTGGCGAAGACCGAGCCCATGATCGCGAACTGGACCAAGTTCTCGGCATCGCATTCGATGTTGGCGCCGAGATCGAGCATGACGCTCTCGCCGCGCAGCGTCGGAAAAAACGACGCGATCGCCGGCCGGTCGATGCCCGGCAGCGTCTTGAACACGATCTTCGCGGTCGCCATCAGCGCGCCGGTGTTGCCGGCGGAGACGACGCATTGCGCCTCGCCCGCGGCCACAGCGTCGATGGCCAGACGCATGCTGGAGTTGCGCCCGCTGCGCAGCGCAGCGGAGGGCTTGTCCTCGTTGGTGACCACGTCTGCCGTGTGCCGAATCGTGGACACCGCGGCGAGTGCCGGCCGCTTCGCCAGAAGCGGCGCGATCCGCGCCTCGTCACCGACGATCAGGAAGTGCACATCGGGATGGTGCGTGCGGGCGATCTCAGCCCCTTCGAGCACCATCTCCGGCGCCCGATCGCCCCCCATGGCGTCGAGCGCAATCGTCACTGGGCCAGAGGCCGCCGGGTCGGACATTCCCTATGCGGGCGCAGTCGATCAGGCGGTCGCCGTCGTCTCGCTGACCACCTCACGGCCGTGGTAGTGGCCGCAGGAGTCGCAGACATGGTGCGGACGAGCCAGCTCACCGCAATTCGCGCACTCGACATAGGTCGAGCCGGCCAGAGCGTGGTGCGAACGCCGCATGTCGCGCCGCGACTTCGACGTCTTCTTCTTCGGAACAGCCATTTGCTTGAACTCTCGATACGAAAAGGCGGCACCGGGGGGAGCCGCCTCAGACCGGCGTTACTTAATGGAAAAGGTCCGGCGGAGCAAGGAAAAGCGATCAGTCCTCCGCCTTGTCCGTCGCGCCGCCCTTGAGCACGGCGAAGGGCCGGCGCGTCTCCGTCCCGGGCTCCGGCGGCTCGGTCGCGGGCTCGGGCGCGTCGGGCGAGCGCGGATAGGGATCGAGCGCCAGCGACAGGTGCTGCGCCGCCAGTTCGCCCAGGTCGATGCGGCCGTCGACCAGCGGCTCGACCTCCGCCGCCAGCGGGTCGACCTCGACCTCCGCCTCGTCCCGGCCGTCCCGGGCGGCGAAGACGGCCTCGATTTCGTCCTCGACCGTGGCGGGCACGGGATCCAGCGTGACGACGCAGCGTTGCACGACCGCGGCGGCCAGCGTGCCGGCCACGACCACCGTGTCGCCGCGCCCCTGGGTCAAAGTGAATCGGGCCTTGAATTCATCCAGCGCCAACAGGTCGAAGCGACGGGCCAGCGCGGCACGCTCGGCCTCGTCGGCCTCGATGGCGATGGTCCGGCCGTCACGCGGCAGGGTGTTGACGCGGATCGGGCGGCTGAATTCGGGGGTGGTCATCAGGCTGCCTCCACCATCTCGGGCGCGGGGCCGAACCGGACCTCCCCGGCCAGGAATGCCGTTGCCGGCTGCGCCGCCAGCCCGGCGACCTCGCGGCGCAGATAGGCGGCGACCGCCCTCACCTGCCCCGCTTCGGGCTCGACCGTACCGTAGAGGTTACGGCGCAGTGCCGCCTCCAGTTCCCCCGGCTCCGCCGCGGCCAGGCCGCGATCATAGGCGACGACGCGGCCGTAGAAGCCGCGGCCCATCGCCTTCACCTTCTTGCCGATGCTGAAATCGGTGACGCCGATCTCGCGCAGGCTGAGATCCATGTCGCTGACCATGTGGTCGAACAGGGCCTGGGCGAAGTCCGGCGCCGGCGGCGCCTCGCGCTTCAGCCGGTGCAGCACCAGGAAGGCGTGCAGGGCCACGGCCTCGAACCGCCCGTCCAGCGTGTCCGGCACGCCGCAGGCGGTGTAGAAGGCCGGGCTGCGCGCCTGCTCCACCAGCTTGACGTAGAGCTCGGCGGCGACGCGTTCGCGGCGGTGGCGGTTGAACAGCTTGGACAGCACGGGACCGATCGGATTTGCGCAAAGGACGGCGATATTGGTCGAACTCGAACTGGTGTGCTAGAGGGTAGCCTTCAATGGGCAGCCCCGCGGGGCGTGGAGAGATGAGTCGATGACGGAAAGAGCAAGGGTCGTCCGGACCATCGCGGCCGGCCTGCTCGTGGCGGCGGCGCTGTCGGCCTGCACGCCGCGGGTGGCGACGCGCGGCAACCTCGTCGAGGATTACCGGCTCGAGCAGGTGCATACCGGCACCAGCACGAAGTCGGATGTGGCGACGATCCTGGGGAGCCCGACCACGGTGTCCACCTTCGATGACAACACCTGGTACTATATCGGCCAGCGGGTCGAGACGGTGGCCTTCTTCGCCCCTGAGGTGACGAAGCGCCGGGTCCTGCGCATGCAGTTCGACCCGACCACCAGCACCCTGACCGACATGAAGGAGCTGAACCTGGAGGATGGCGAGCAGGTGGCCCTGGTGTCGCGGGAGACGCCGACGCTGGGCCGACGCATCGGCATCCTGGAGCAGTTCCTGGGCAATATCGGCCGCTTCAACAACGACGGCAGCACCACCGCGGCCACCCGCGCCGGGCCGGTCGGCACCGGCGGCGTCGCCAGCTCGGTCGCCGGCGGCAACTACTAGCCCCGCCTCGCGGGCATGAAAAACCCCGGCGCCGACGGCGCCGGGGTTTTTGCTATTGGCCCGTCGGTCAGTGGGCGAGGATGGCCAGCAGCAGCAGGGCGACGATGTTGGTGATCTTGATCATCGGGTTCACCGCCGGGCCGGCGGTGTCCTTGTAGGGATCGCCGACAGTGTCGCCGGTAACGGCCGCCTTGTGCGCGTCCGACCCCTTGCCGCCGTGATTGCCCTCCTCGATGTACTTCTTGGCGTTGTCCCAGGCGCCGCCGCCCGAGGTCATCGAGATGGCGACGAACAGGCCGGTGACGATAACGCCGAGCAGCATCGCCCCGAGCGCCGAGAAGGCGGCGGAGCGGCCGGCGATCGCCTCGACCACGAAGTACAGCACCACCGGCGCCAGCACCGGCAGCAGCGACGGTATGATCATCTCGCGGATCGCCGCCCGGGTCAGCATGTCGACCGCGCGCTTGTAGTCCGGCCGGCTGGTTCCCGCCATGATGCCGGAATTTTCGCGGAACTGGCGGCGCACCTCCTCCACCACCGATCCGGCGGCACGGCCGACCGCGGTCATGCCCAGCGCGCCGAACAGATAGGGCAGTAGGCCGCCGATCAGCAGGCCGACGACGACGAAAGGATCGGTCAGCGAGAAGGCGATCGGCCCGATGCCCTGGAAATACGGGTACTGGGCGGCATTGGCCGAGAAGAAGTTGAGGTCGGAAGTGTAGGCCGAGAACAGCACCAGCGCGCCGAGACCGGCCGAACCGATGGCGTAGCCCTTGGTCACGGCCTTGGTGGTGTTGCCGACGGCGTCCAGCGCGTCGGTGGTGACCCGGACCTCCTTCGGCAGGTCGGACATTTCGGCGATGCCACCGGCGTTGTCGGTGACCGGGCCGTAGGCGTCGAGCGCTACCACCATGCCGGCCAGGGCCAGCATGCTGGTCACCGCGATGGCGATGCCGAACAGGCCGGCCAGGAGGTAGGTGACGATGATGGCGACGCAGATGATCAGCGCCGGGATCGCCGTCGATTCCATCGAGATGGCGAGCCCCTGGATCACGTTGGTGCCGTGCCCCGTGGTCGAGGCCTGGGCGACCGAGCGCACCGGGCGGAAATTCGTTCCGGTGTAGTATTCGGTGGTCCAGATCAGGAGGCCGGTGACGACCAGCCCGGCGACGCCGCACAGGAACAGCGACAGGCCGCTGAAGCTGCTGCCGCCGACGGTGTAGGTGCCGCCGAACTTGATCACCACCGCGGTCACCAGGGCGATCCCCACCAGCGACAGCACGGCGGAGACCACGAAGCCGCGATACAGCGCGCCCATGATGTTGTTCGAGGCGCCGAGCTTGACGAAGAAGGTGCCGGCGATCGATGCCAGGATGCACACCCCGCCGATGGCGAGCGGGTAGACCATCATCGCCGCCATCTCGGCCGTCCCGGCGAAGAAGATCGAGGCCAGGACCATGGTGGCGACGGTGGTGACGGCATAGGTCTCGAACAGGTCGGCGGCCATGCCGGCGCAGTCGCCGACATTGTCGCCGACATTGTCGGCGATCACGGCCGGGTTGCGCGGGTCATCCTCGGGGATGCCGGCCTCGACCTTGCCGACCAGGTCGGCGCCGACATCGGCGCCCTTGGTGAAGATGCCGCCGCCGAGGCGGGCGAAGATCGAGATCAGTGAGGCGCCGAAGCCGAGCGCCACCAGCGGGTCGATCAGGCCGCGGCCGCTGGCGCCGGAGGCCAGCAGGATGGTGTAGTAGCCGGCGACCGCGATCAGGGCCAGGCCGGCCACCAGCATGCCGGTGACGGCGCCGGAGCGGAAGGCGATGGCGAGGCCGGCGGCCAGGCCCTGCCGGGAGGCCTCTGCGGTGCGGACATTGGCGCGTACCGAGATGTTCATGCCGATGTAGCCGGCGGCGCCCGACAGCACCGCGCCGATGATGAAGCCGATGCCGACCGAGATGCCGAGAAGCAGCGAGACGATGATGGCGATGACCACGCCGACCACGCCGATGGTGAGGTATTGGCGATTCAGATAGGCGCCCGCGCCCTCCTGGATCGCGGCGGCTATGGCCTGCATCCGCTCATCGCCCGGACTGGCCGACAACACGCTCCGTGAAGCCCACACGCCATAGGCTAACGCGCCGAGGCCGCAGGCCAGCACGAAGACAAGGACCGCTGACATCATTCTTGAGTCCCTCGCCCCTGTTGATGACGTACCGGCCCGGTTCAGGCCGGCTCCGCTTCTTTTGCGGGGAAACGATGCCAGACCAGGATGGGGAGGGCAATGAGCGCGAAATATTTTTGCTTTATGGCAAAAATCGGACGGCCTACCATTGCTCCAGGCGGGCCGGCGGAGAGTGGCGAGAGCGCCCAGACGAGCGACGTCGCTGCCGGATGCGCCATTGGTCGGCCCGTGCTTCCGGCCCGACGAAATCTGCTGATTTGGTCGGGCGGACGCCTCTAGAAATGCCGCCAGCCGGTCAGCGACTCGACAGCACGGCCCTGCGGGTCGAGCAGGCGAACCCCCTGCCCTGCCCCGATCCGGCCGATCCGCGTCACCGGCGTCACCGCCGCCGCGGCCGCCGCCTCGATCGCGGCCCGGGCCGATGCCGGAGCGCTGAACAGCAGCTCGTAATCCTCGCCGCCGCCCCAGGCGACATCACGCAAGGCCGGGTCGAGGGAGATCGCGGCGCGGGCGGCGTCGGAGAGCGGCAGCATGGCCAATTCGACCTCCGCCGACACACCGGAGGCATCGCAGAGATGCGGCAGGTCGCCGGGCAACCCGTCCGACACATCCATCGCGGCATGGGCCAGGCCGAGCAGCGCCCGGCCGAGCGCCATGCGCGGCTCCGGCACCCGATGGCGGGTCGCCAGCGCCTCGGCCGCATCCGGCGCTAGGCCGGGCAACTGACCAAGGATGGCGCGCAGCCCGAGCGCGGCGTCGCCCAGCGTGCCGCTGACATAGAGGTCGTCGCCCGGCCGGACGCCGGAACGGCGCAGCATCGCGCCCTGCGGCACGGTGCCGAAGGCAGTGACCGACAGCACCGCGGTGCCGGGGGTCCGCACCGAATCGCCGCCGAGCAGGCCGATGCCGTATTCCGCCTGGTCGGCCGCCAGCCCTTCGACAAAGCCTTCGATCCAGCTCTCGTCCGGCTGCGCCGGCAGCGCCAGGGTCAGGGTGTAGGCCAGAGGCTCGGCGCCCTTGGCCGCAAGGTCGGAGAGGTTGGAGCGCAGCAGCTTGCGGGCCACCCGCGCCGGGTCCTCGTCCGGCAGGTAGTGCACGGTCTCGACCATGGCGTCGGCGGTGACCACAAGGTCGCGGCCCTCGCCGGGGTCGAGCAGCGCCGCGTCGTCGGCCAGGCCGAGCGCGCCGGGCGTGGCCCGGGCCAGCGGCCGGAAGTAGCGGTCGATGCGCTCGAACTCGCCGAGGCCCATGGCGATTCCCGTGTCAGCCGGCGCGCGGCTCGTCCGGCCGGCGTTCGCGGGCGATGCGGTCCAGCACCGCATTCACCATCGCCGGCTCCTTGCCGCCGAAGAAGGCGCGAGTGACGTTGACATATTCCGAGATCACGATCGGCGCCGGCACATGCAGGTTGGCCAGCAGCTCCCAGGCACCGGCCTGCATCACGCAGCGCAGCAGCAGGTCGAGCCGGGCCAGCGCGAACTGGCTGTCCAGCGCGCCGGCGACCAGGGCGTCGACCTCCTCGCTGCGCACCCGAGTGCCGCGGACGATGTCGCCGAACAGCGGGGCGTCGGGCTCGACCATCGCCTCGCCCTCGACCTCCTCGCCGAAGCGGTGGTGGACGAACTCGGCGATCACCTTGTCGAGCGGCGTGCCCGACTGCTCGAGCTGGTACAGCGCCTGGACGGCGGCGAGGCGCGCGGCGCTGCGGCGGGCCTTGGCGGAGGGCTTCTGCGTGGTCATCGGCCGGCCGCGACCTGCGAGAAGTGCCGCTTGAGCTCGATCATCGCCAGCGCGGCACGGGCTGCGCCGCCGCCCTTGTCCATCTCCGCGACCTTGGCGCGGGCCCAGGCCTGGGCCTCGTTCTCAACCGTCAGGATGCCGTTGCCGATGGCCAGGCCATGGCGCAGGGCGAGGTCCTGCAGGCCGCGCGAGCTCTCGTTGCAGACCGTATCGTAATGCGAGGTCTCGCCGCGGATGACGCAGCCCAGCGCGACATAGCCGTCGAAGCGGCGGGCCGAGGCCGCGGCGATCTGCACCGCCGCCGGGATCTCCAGCGCGCCCGGCACGGCGAAGCGCTCCCAGGTGGCGCCGATCTGCTCCAGCACCGCCAGGGCGCCGCGCGCCAGCTCGTCGGTGATGTCCTCGTAGAAGCGGGCCTCGACGATCATGATGTGCGGCGCCGGACCGGTGAAGGACACGGGCCGCTGTTCGGTCTTGGCGACCATGTCAGTCCTCCTGGATGCCGGCGATGGCGCGCTGTTCGACCACGGTCAGGCCGTAGCCGTCGATGCCGACGATGGTGCGGGGATGGTTGGACAGCAGCACCAGCCGGCTGACGCCGAGATCGAGCAGGATCTGGGCACCGACGCCGTAGTCGCGCAGCTCGTGCCCGCTTTCCTTCGCCGGCTGCCCCTCGAGCCGCCGCCGCAGCCGCTCGCTCAGGCTGTCGGGCTGCGGCTCGCGGATCAGCACCACCACGCCCCTGCCCTCGCGCCCGATCTCCGCCATCGCCGCGTGCAGCGTGCCGGCATTGCCGCCATGGACGTCGCCGAGCACGTCGTCCAGCACGTTCAGCGCGTGCATCCGCACCAGCACCGGCTCGTCGCCGGAGATGTCGCCCTTCACCAGCACGACATGCTCGGCGTAGCGCGCCTTGTTGACATAGACCAGCATCCGCCAGTCGCCGCCCCAGCGGCTCTCGATCGTGGTCTCGAGCTTGCGCTCGACCAGCGATTCCTGGCAGCGGCGATAGGCGATCAGGTCGGCGATGGTGCCGATCTTGAGATTGTGGAACTGGGCGAACTTCACCAGATCCGGCAGCCGCGCCATGCTGCCGTCGTCGTTCATGATCTCGCAGATCACCCCGGCCGGGTACAGCCCGGCCAAGCGCGAGATGTCGACCGCCGCTTCGGTGTGGCCGGTGCGCTCCAGCACGCCGCCGTCGCGGGCGACCAACGGGAAGACATGGCCGGGCGTGGCCACGTCGGCCGGGCCGCAGGCCGGGTCGATGGCGACGGCCACGGTGCGCGCCCGGTCGGCCGCCGAGATGCCGGTGGTCACGCCCTCGCGCGCCTCGATCGAGACGGTGAAGGCAGTCTGGTGGCGCGAGGCGTTGCTGCGCGTCATCAGCTGCAGGCCGAGCTCGTCGATCCGCTTGCGCTCCATCGCCAGGCAGATCAGGCCGCGGCCGTAGCGGGCCATGAAGTTGATGGCCTCGGCATCCGCCATCTGCGCCGGGATCACCAGGTCGCCCTCGTTCTCCCGGTCCTCGTCGTCGACCAGGATGAACATGCGGCCCTGGCGCGCCTCCTCGATGATCTCGGAGATCGGCGAGAGAAGCGCCTGGTCCTCGTCGGTCAGCCGGCTGTCTTGCGATCGCGCAGCAGGCGCGCCGTGTACCGCGCCAGCATGTCGATCTCCAAGTTCACGCGGCGATCCGTGCTTAAGCTTCGAAAGGTCGTGCATGCCTGGGTGTGCGGAATGATGTTGACGCCGAAGCGGCAGGTCCCCGACGGGGTGTCGGCAACCTCGTTCACGGTCAGCGAGACGCCTTCGATCGCGATCGAGCCCTTGGACGCGATGTAGTCCGCCAGCGCCGCCGGGGCCTCGACCGTGAAGCGGACGCTGTCCCCCTCCGGCCGGCGGTCGACGATGGTGCCGACGCCGTCGACATGGCCGTAGACCAAGTGGCCGCCGATCTCGTCGCCGAGCTTGAGCGAGCGCTCGAGGTTGATCTCGGTGCCGACCTGCCAGTCGCCCAGGGTGCTGCGCGACAGCGTCTCGGCCGAGGCCTCGACCGCGAAGCGGCCGGGCCAGGTCTCGATCACGGTCAGGCAGACGCCGTTATGGGCGACGGACGCGCCGATCTCGATCGACGCCGTGTCGAAGGCCGTCTCGATGATGTAGCGGGTGTCGCCTCGCCGCTCGATCGCCGCGACGCGCCCCACATCGGTGATGATGCCGCTGAACATGGCGGGCACCCTATGCCGGACGCGCTGTGGTTTCCAGCGAAACCACATTGCGCGTGACGCAAGCCCTCTCTGTCAGAGCCTGTCTTGAAACCAGCCGAACCGAGCCGTGCGGCCGCTCAGGGGCGCTCGCCGCGCAGTTGGTCGACGAAATCGCTGAACGCGCCGGGCTCCTGGAAATCCCGGTAGACCGACGCGTACCGGATATAGGCGACCTTGTCGACGCCGCTCAGCGCCTTCATCACCATCTCGCCGATCGCCTTGGACGGGATCTCGCTCTCGCCCGAGCTTTCGAGCTGGCGGACCAGGGAGTTGACGATCCGCTCCAGCCGCTCGATGTCGATGTCGCGCTTGCGCAGGGCGATGCGCATCGACCGCAGCAGCTTCTCGCGGTCGAACGGCTCACGCTGGCCGGTCGACTTGATCACCGTCAGCTCGCGCAGCTGGATCCGCTCGAAGGTGGTGAAGCGGGCGCCGCAGGCCGGGCAGAAGCGGCGCCGCCGGATGGCCGAATTGTCCTCGGTGGGGCGCGAGTCCTTCACCTGGGTGTCGTCGTGGCCACAGAACGGGCAGCGCATCGGTTCCCCCGGAAATGGTTCGCCCACAGCGAATGGATACCATCCGTTGTGGGCGCACCACAATCTATCGCGTGATTGGTCCGAGGATTCCGCCGTCATCCCGTGCGCGCTGCGGCGCGAAGTGCCGCTGCGCAGACACGGGATCTCGCGCAGTCCGGAGAGGGATCCCGGGTCTGCAGCGCATCACTTCGTGCTGCG
>NZ_JBCNNF010000369.1:0-6817 GCF_039594555.1 Inquilinus sp. | reverse complement strand
GCACGGCGCCCACGCCATCACCGGCGACCGCCCGGTGGAGGAGCTGGTGCGCGATGTCGAGTTCTTCGACGCCGACGCGGTGATCGCCACCGGCCAGCGCACCGGCCACGCCGCCGATCTCGACTACATCCGCACCATCGCCGGCGCCACGAGCCTGCCGTCGCTGGTCGGCAGCGGCGTGACGCCAGACAACGTCAACGCCATCCTCGGCGTGGTCGACGCGGTGATCGTCGCCAGCGCGCTGAAGCGCGACGGGGTGTGGTGGAACCCGGTCGACCCGGCGCGCGTCCGCAGCTTCATCGCCGGCATCGACCGGTAGGGCGCGCCGTCTCTCCTGCCGGCCCGGCGGCCATACCGCGCATCGACACGGCTGGCGTCGTCGCGGAGGATGGAGCCGGGGCGCCACTATGCGGACAGACAGGAGAGCATCATGGCCAGAACCGTTGCCGACCAGATGGTCGAGACCCTCGCCGCCGCCGGTGTCGAGCGCATCTACGGCATCGTCGGCGACAGCCTGAACGGCTTCACCGACTCGCTGCGGCGCCATGGCGGCATCCGCTGGCTGCATGTCCGGCACGAGGAGGTGGCGGCCTTCGCCGCCGGGGCCGACGCGCATGTCACCGGCGGGCTGGCGGTCTGCGCCGGCAGCTGCGGCCCGGGCAACCTGCACCTGATCAACGGCCTGTTCGACTGCCACCGGTCGCGGGTGCCGGTGGTGGCCATCGCCGCCCATATCCCGTCGCCCGAGATCGGCTCGGGCTATTTCCAGGAGACGCATCCGGAGCAGTTGTTCCGCGAATGCAGCCTGTATTGCGAGCTGGTGTCGAACCCCGACCAGATGCCGCGCGCGCTGGAGATCGCGGTCCGCCGCGCGGTGGCCGAGCGCGGGGTGGCGGTGCTGGTGATCCCGGGCGACATCGCCCTGAAGCCGGCCCCGGATGCCCCGGCGCCGAAGCCGCTAGGCCTGCTGCCGGATCGGCCGACGGTGACCCCGCCGGACCAGGCGCTGGACCGGCTGGCCGAGCTGCTGAACGGCGCCTCGCGCGTCACCATCCTGTGCGGCAGCGGCTGCGCCGGCGCGCATGATGCGGTGATCCAGCTGGCCGAGACGCTGAAGGCGCCCGTGGTCCACGCCATGCGCGGCAAGGAGCATGTCGAGTACGACAACCCCTACGATGTCGGCATGACCGGGCTGATCGGCTTCTCCTCCGGCTATTACGCCATGGAGGCCTGCGACACGCTGCTGATGCTGGGCACCGACTTCCCGTACCGCCAGTTCTACCCGAAGGGCGCGCGCATCGCCCAGGTGGACCTGCGGGCCGAGGCGATCGGCCGGCGCGTGCCGGTCGATCTCGGCGTGATCGGCGACGTCGCCTCGACCCTCAAGGGGCTGCTGCCGCGCCTGACGGCCAAGACCGACCGGGCGCATCTCGACGACTCCGTGCAGCGCTACAAGGAGGCGCGGCGCGGGCTGGACGAGTTGGCCACCGGCCGCGCGGGCGGACCGCTGCACCCGCAGCACATCGCCCGGGTGATCAGCGAGCGTGCGGCCGACGACGCCGTCTTCACCTGCGATGTCGGGCTGCCGACCGTGTGGGCGGCGCGCTACCTGGCGATGAACGGCCGCCGCCGGCTGCTCGGCTCGTTCTGGCACGGCTCGATGGCCAATGCCCTGGCCCAGGCGATCGGCGCCCAGGCGGCGGACCCGAAGCGGCAGGTGGTCTCGCTGTCCGGCGATGGCGGCTTCACCATGCTGATGGGCGACCTGCTCAGCCTCAAGCAGCTCGGCCTGCCGGTGAAGGTGGTGGTGTTCAACAACGGCGCCCTCGGCTTCATCGAGCTGGAGCAGAAATCCTCCGGCTTCCTCGACACCGGGACCGAGCTGCAGAACCCGAACTTCGCCGCCATGGCCGAGGCGATCGGCATCAAGGGCGTGCGGATCGACGACCCGGCCCAGGTCGAGGAGCGGATCGCCGAGGCGCTGGCCCATCCCGGCCCGGTGCTGATCGACGCCGTGGTCAACCGGATGGAGCTGGCGATGCCGCCCAAGGTCACCACCGAGATGGCCAAGGGCTTCAGCCTCTACATGCTGAAGGCCGTGCTCAACGGCCGGGTCGACGAGGTGGTGGAGCTGGCGCGGTCCAACCTGCGGCGGTGACCGGGACGCCGGGGCGGCGTGGCTGCACGCCGCTTTGGCGTTTTCATCGATTTTGGCGTAAAATCGCCGCATGAGCGAAACCCAAGCCCTGTTCGCGGCCCTGCGGCAGCTTGCCGATGGGGAGGCCGCGGCAGCGGTGGAGCGGCTGGTGCAGGAAGGGCCGGACCGCGCGCTGTGTCGCGTCAACGTCTTCGATTTCGCGGCCGAAACCGGCATCGATGTCGAGCGCGCCATCGCGGTGTTCCTGCACGCCGCGCGGCTCGGGCTGTTCGAGCTGTCCTGGAACGTGCTGTGTCCCGGCTGCGGCGGCGTCCTGGACGCCAACGCCACGCTGAAATCCCTTGATCACGACCAATACCACTGCGCCCTGTGCGCCGCGGGCTACGAGCCGACGCTCGACGAGATGGTGGAGGTGGCCTTCACCGTCAGCCCGCGGGTGCGCCGGATCGGCGCCCATGACCCCGACACGTTGCCGCCGGTGGAGTATTGCCGCCAGGTGTTCTGGGGATCGGGCGTCGACCTGCCGGCGAATTTCGAGCAGCTGATCGACGAGATCACGATCGATTTCGTCGAACTGCCGGCCGGGGAGAAGGCGATCCTGTCGCTGCAGCTGCCGGCGGAGTTCCTGATCGCCTTCGACCCCGTCAGCCACGCGACCCAGTTCATCGACGTCAAGGGCGAGCCGACGCGCGACCGCCAGACGCTGTCCTTCATCATCGATCCGGTGCATCGGCTGAACGAGACCCTGTCGCTACGGCCGGGCCCGCTGCGCCTCTCGGTCGAGAACCGGACCGATCGCCGGGTGCTGGCCGGCATCTGGATCGCCGGGCACGCGCTGCACGACCTGCTGGGCCGGCGCAAGCCGTTCCTGACGGCCAAGCGGCTGCTGACCAACCAGACCTTCCGCGACATCTACCGGACCGACACGCTGGACGTCGACCAGCGGCTGAAGATCACCAGCATGACCTTCCTGTTCACCGATCTGAAAGGGTCGACGGCGCTGTATGAGCGCGTCGGCGATCTGGCGGCGTTCGATCTGGTGCGGGCCCATTTCCGCGTGCTGCACGAGATCGTCGCGGCCGAGGCCGGGGCCGTGGTCAAGACCATCGGCGACGCGGTGATGGCCACCTTCCCGACGCCGGACCGCGCCGTGGCCGCGGCGCTGCGCATGCGCGACGCGATGGGCCGCCTCAACGACGCCCATGCCAGCGAGGACCTGGTGCTGAAGATCGGCATCCATGAAGGGCCGTGCCTGGCGGTCTCGCTCAACGAGCGGCAGGATTATTTCGGCCAGACCGTCAACATCGCCTCCCGGGTGCAGACCCTGGTGAACTCGCGCGCCATCTTCGCGACCGAGCCGGTGGTGAAGGATTCCGGCACCGCAAGGCTGCTGCAGAGCAGCGGCATCGAACCGGTGGCCCAGCGCCACACGCTGCGCGGCATCGAGAACGAGGTGACGCTCTACGAGATCCCATGATCCCGGAAGCCGGCGGGTTCGACGACGCCGGCAGCTCCGCAGTGTCTCCTGCATTTTAACATTTGTTATTCCTATCCCGATATTCTGGACTCCCGGAACGTCATTGGGCAGATCTTCATTCCGGAAGTACGGAGCCATGGGATCGAGGTAATCACTCCGATCTGGCAAATCCTGCGAGGCCTGGATAAGGTCGGTGGTTTCCGACTCCAGGCCGCCCGCATCCGCACTCGTCCCGCATGATCAAACCCCGCCTTCTGACGCTCGGCGGCCTCGGCCTTGCCGTGCTGCTTCTGATCGGCATCGCCGCCGTGTGGCTGGCCCAGCAATCGCGCCAGGACCAGCAATGGGTGGCGCATTCGCTCGAGCTCGAGGCGCGGATGACGCAGCTGCAGTTCATGGTGCGGTCGGTCGAAGGCAGCCAGCGCAGCTACCTGCTGACCGGCGACAAGGAATACCTCGAGACCTTCGACAAGGCGCTGGCCGACATCCCGCCGCTGGCGGCGGAGATCGCGGATCGCACCGCCGACAATCCGGCGCAGCAGCGCGCGATCGACCAGCTGCGGCCACTGCTGGACCGGTTGCCGAACTTCCGCAATGCCATCGGCATGGCCGATGCCGGCGACCGTGCCGGGGCCATGGAGCAGGTTCGCACCGGCCGCGGGCGCGAGCTGGGCGAGCAGGTCGACGACATCCTGCGCGGGATGAAGGCGGAGGAGGAGCGGCTGCTGGCCGAGCGGTCCGCCGCTTCGCGCGGTACCCAGCTCTGGCTCGTGGCGATCACCATCGCCGGCCTGCTGGCCATCGCCCTGGTGGCTGCGGTCGCGGTGCTGATGGTCCGCCGGTCCACCGCGGCGATGCAGGCCATGCAGCGGGAATTGGCCCTGGCCAATGAGGGGCTGGAGGCGATGGTGGCGGAGCGCACGGCCGACCTGCAGGAGGCCAATGACGAGATCCAGCGCTACGCCTATATCGTCAGCCATGACCTGCGGTCGCCGCTGGTCAACATCATGGGCTTCACCAGCGAGCTGGAGCATCTGCGCGACGCCGTGTTCGAGCGGCTCGGCAGCCTGCGCGAGCGCGTGCCGGACGAGACCGCCGAGGCCGACGAGACGCTGAAGGCGGATTTCGCCGAGGCGCTGGGCTTCATCAAGACCTCGATCGACAAGATGGACCGGCTGATCCACGCCATCCTGACGCTGGCGCGGCAGGGGCGGCGGGAGTTCAAGGCCGAGGCGATCGACACCACCGCCCTGCTGCAGCGCATGGCCGACGCCATGGCCCATCAGGCGCAGGAGCGTGGGGCCGAGATCCGGATCGGCAGGCTGCCGCCCCTCACCAGCGACCGGCTGGCGCTGGAGCAGATCTTCTCCAACCTGCTCGACAACGCCCTGAAATACCTGCGCGACGGCACGCCCGGCGAAATCGAGGTCAGCGGGCGCGTCACGGCGACCGGCCATGTCTACGAGGTGCGCGACAATGGCCGCGGCATCGACCCGAAGGACCGCGGCCGGGTGTTCGAGCTGTTCCGCCGTTCCGGCGTGCAGGACCGGCCGGGCGAAGGCATCGGCCTGGCCCATGTCCGCGCCCTGGTCCGCCGCCTGGGCGGAACCATCGCATTGGAATCCGCGCTGGGCCAGGGCAGCGTGTTCCGGATCACCCTGCCCAGGACCTGGGCCGACAGCAGCCAGAGGAC
Organism: Inquilinus sp.; assembly: GCF_039594555.1. Taxonomy (GTDB): domain Bacteria; phylum Pseudomonadota; class Alphaproteobacteria; order DSM-16000; family Inquilinaceae; genus Inquilinus. The sequence continues at coordinate 1,489 of NZ_JBCNNF010000369.1, read as the reverse complement.
AGCGAGATGAGTGAGCAGAGCCGGCAGGTCCGGATCGTCATGGTCGAGGACGATGAGGGGCATGCCAAGCTGATCGAGAAGAACCTGCGCCGTGCCGGCGTGCACAACGAGCTGCTGTCGTTCCGCGACGGGTCCAGTTCGCTGCAGTTCCTGTTCGGGCCGGACGGATCGGGCGAGGTCCATCGCGGCCAGCCGCTGCTGATCCTGCTGGACCTCAACCTGCCGGACATCTCCGGCACCGACATCCTGCAGCGGATCAAGGAGAACGAGCATCTGAAGCTGTCGCCTGTCGTGGTGTTGACCACCACCGACGACAAGGTCGAGATCCAGCGCTGCTACGATCTGGGCTGCAACGTCTACATCACCAAGCCGGTGAACTACGAGAACTTCGCCAACGCCATCCGTCAGCTGGGCCTGTTCTTCGCCGTGATCCAGGTGCCCGAGACCGCATGATGGCCGAAGCCGGCATCCGTATCCTGTATATCGACGACGATCCGGGGCTGGCGCGGCTGGCCCAGAGGACGCTGGGCCGCGCCGGCTTCACGGTCGAGATCGCGACCGACGGCCCGTCCGGCCTGGCCCGCATCGCCGAGGGCGGGATCGACGCCGTCGTGCTCGACCACGCCATGCCGGGGCAGGACGGCCTCGCCACCCTGGCGGAGATCCGCCGCCGCGACGACCCGCCGCCGGTGATCTATGCCACCGGCAACGAAGACGGCCGGGTGGCGGTCAAGGCGCTGAAGATCGGGGCCGCCGACTACGTGATCAAATCCGCCGACGGCGAGTTCTTCGCCCTGCTGCAGGCGGCGATCGAGGCGGCGCTGGAAGCGGCACGGCTGCGGCGCGAGAACGAGAGCATCCAGGCGGAGATCCGGGCTGCGCGCGACCGCTTCGAGGCCTTGGCCGAAGAGCGCGCGCTGATGATGCGCGAGATCAACCACAGGGTCAGCAACAGCCTGCAGCTGATCGCCTCCCTGCTGCGGCTGCAGTCCGGCGCCTCGTCCGCGCCGGACATCAAGGATGCGCTGGCGGTGGCGGAGAAGCGGGTGATGGCGGTGGGACAGGCGCATCGCCGCCTCTACACCTCCGACACGGTCAAGGCGATCGAGGTCGACCGCTACCTGGAGGAGCTGATGGGCGGCCTGCGCGATTCCGCCGAGGGGCGCGAGACCCGTTCGGTGCTGGAGCTGGCGACCGAATCCGTGACCATCCATCCGGACCGCGCCATCGCCCTCGGCGTCATCGTCACCGAGCTGGTGCTGAATGCGCTGAAATACGCGTATCCCGGATCGGGCGGGCCGGTCCGGGTGCGGCAGAAGGCTTTGGCGGACGGGCAGATCGAGGTCGCGGTCGAGGATGACGGCGTCGGCATCGGCCCGGCCGCGGCGGGATCGACCGGGCTGGGCCAGAAGATCATCTCCGCCATGGCCAGCAAGCTGGGGGCCCTCGTGCAGCACGACCCGGCCCATGACGGGACAAAAGTGGTGCT
>NZ_JBCNNF010000368.1:0-6834 GCF_039594555.1 Inquilinus sp. | reverse complement strand
TCGATGCCTGTCCGCTCCAGCCAGGCCTGCCAGTCCTCGCTGGCGGGGATGACATGGATCAGCGCGGCCCGGCGCAGGTCGACCGCCCCACCCTCGCCCGCCAGCCGCCGGCGATAGGCCGGGCTGCAGACGGGCACCAGACGCTCGCCGAACAGCCGGGTCCAGCTGGCGCCGGGGGCGGTCGCCCGGCTCATGCGGATGGCGAAGTCGAAGCCGTCGACCGGGAATCCGACCTGGCGGCGCGAGGTGTCGACGGTCACGGCGATGGTCGGCCAGCGCTCGCCGAAGCGATGCAGCCGCGGCAGCAGCCAGCGCGAGGCGAAGGTCGGGGCGCAGCTGACGGTGATGGCGCGCCGGCCGCGATGATGCGGCAGGCGCTGGGTGCCGATGGCGATCAGCGACAGCGCCTCGGCGACATAGGGCAGGTAGTCCGCTCCCTCGGCCGTCAGCGACAGCCGCCTCGGCTCGCGCACGAACAGCTCGACACCCAGCGCCTGCTCCAGCCCGACGATGCCGTGGCTGACGGCGCTGGGGGTGACGTTGAGCTCGGCGGCGGCGAGCTTGAAGCTGAGATGGCGCCCCGCCGCCTCGAAGAAGCGCAGGGACGAGAGCGGCGGCAGGCGGAGCGGCATGCCCTGAGCATAGACTGCCCGAGCCTAGGAGCGCAGCCCCCGGGCGATGGCGTCGGCGAAGGCCGCGGCGATGGTGCCGTCGGGGTCCAGCGCCGGGTTGAAGATGGTGATGTCGATCCCGGCCAGCCGGCCGCTCGCCACCGCGGCGGACAGCACCATCGCCAGCTCGTCGAAGGACAGGCCGCCGGGCATCCGGTAGTCCACCGCCGGCATCACCGCATCGTCGAGCACGTCGGCGTCGAGATGCAGCCAGAAGCCGAGCAGCTCGGGCCGGGTCAGCCAGTCCAGCGCCCGCTCCAGCCCGGCCTCCAGCCCGGAACGGCGGATCGCGGCGAGATCGAGCAGCTCGATGCCGCTGTCCTCGATCCGCTGGCTGCCGAACCGCGCGGCGTCCTCGGCGTCACGGATGCCGAAGGCCACCACATCCTCGTCGCGGACCAGCGGCCGCAGCCCCTCCGGATCCGTGACCAGGGCCGGGCCGCGGCCGGTGGCGAGCGCCAGGTCCATCGACGCCGCCTCGCCATTCGGCTCGGCCTCCGGCTGGTAGAAATCGGCATGACCGTCGAGGAAGAGCAGGCCGAAGCGGCCGCGCCGGCGCAGCGGCAGCAGGCAGCCGAGCAGGATCGAGCAGTCGCCGCCCAGCACCACCGGCACCTCCCCCGCCCCGAGCACCAGCCCGACAGCGTCGGCCAGCGCTATCGAATAGGCGGCGATGCCGGCCGGGTTCAACAGCCCGGTCGCCGGGTCGCGCCGCGGGTCATAGGGCGGCGGCTCGACCCGCCCGGCCCGGCGCGCGCCGAGCCGGTCGGCCAGCCCGGCGCCCAGCAGCGCCTCGGGCAGCCGTTCGACTCCCTTCGGGAAGAGCCCCAACACCGAGGGCGCCTCGACGATCGCGTAGCGGGGACGGGCTATGGCGGCGCCTCCTCTCCGGCTCTCGATCCTAACCGCATCCCGGCGACCCCGGTTCCCGAGCTTGACATGCAACCTAAAGGTTGCATATTAGGGTGATGCAGAGTGACGACGACGCCGTGTTCCGGGCCCTGGCGGACGCCAGCCGCCGGGAGCTTCTGGACCGGCTGCATGCGGAGAGCGGCCAGACCCTGGGTGAGCTCTGCCGCGGGTTGGCGATGACAAGGCAGGCGGTGACCAAGCACCTGGCGATCCTGGAGGAGGCCAACCTCGTCTCCTCGAAACGGCAGGGCCGGGAGAAGCTGCACTTCATCAACCCGGTGCCGATCGCCGCGATCGCGGAGCGCTGGATCCGCAAGTTCGAGCAGCCGGCGCTGGACGCGCTGTCGGAACTCAAGCAGCGGCTGGAACGGCCGGGCGGCGACGCCTGACGCCGGTCCGGAACAACCGACACAACAAGGAGCGACACCATGGCCGGAAGCACCTTCGTCTACGTCACCTTCATCCGCACCACCCCGGAGGCGCTGTGGCAGGCGCTGACCGACCCGGAGTTCACGCCCCGCTTCTGGCTGGGCGTGCATCAGGAGGCGGAGTGGCGCGTCGGCGGCGCGTGGAGGCTGATCCTTCCGGACGGCCGGGTGGGCGACACCGGCGAGGTGCTGGAGTTCGACCCGCCCAAACGCCTGGCGCTGCGCTGGCGCAACGAGTTCCGGCCGGAGCTGAAGGAAGAAGGCTGGTCCCGCTGCACCATGGAGATCGAACCGGCCGGCGAGGCGGTGAAGCTGACCGTCACCCACGGCATGGACCGCGAGGGGTCGAAGCTGATCGAGGCCATCTCCGGCGGCTGGCCGCTGATCCTGTCGAACCTGAAGTCGCTGCTGGAGACCGGCGCGGTGGTGCTGACGTCCCACCCGGGCTGACCGGAGCCGGCCCGGGACCATCCATGGTCCCGGGCGTTCGGCGGGAGCATCAGGTGCCCAGCGGCCAGCGGTCGATCACCTCATACTGGGTGAGGCCGAGCCGGCTGCGGATCAGGACGAAGTCCTTCGCCTGAAAACCGATCGGCTCGATCGGCTGCGTCGGGACCGGCTGCGGGCCATAGGACAGGGTCACATGCGGCGTGAACGTGGCTGCCGCCTTCAGGCCGTTCCGAAGCATGGCCGCGCCGAGGGTGCGGAACAGCATCATCAGGGCCTCGCCGCCGTCGCCGAGCAGAACCAGCGGCCGCCGGTTTTGCTTATGCGGCGCGGGTTCGAAGCTGTGCACGGCGCGGAGCCAGATGTCGAACGGTGTCGACATCACGGCCTTCGCAGCCAGGCGCGCCGCATAGACCGCCTTGCTTGGCAGGTGCGGATAGTCGCCGACATGGTGCAACGACATGTGCAGGCGGTCTCGCCTAAGCCGTGATCCGTTCAGGCGATGCTGGAGGAAAATGTGGTCGCCGAACCGCATGACCCTGCCGCCAGCCACCTCGTCCGGCATCATGCAGAAGAATAACCGATCCCGGTTCAGGCCACTTTGATCGTAGAAATCGAAGACGTGCTGCATATCCAGCCTCCTGGAGTGAGCTCGCCTTCCGCTTCCCTTGGTTATCGATGTTGAAAAGAAATTAGAACATAACAAGAACATTTGCAAGCCCTTGGAATCCAGCACCCGTCATCGCGAGTGAAGCGAAGCAATCCAGGGGACTCGCATCAGCCCTGGATTGTCTCGTCGGCTTCGCCTCCTCGCGATGACGGCGAGGATCAGGCGGCAGCCCTAAGGCAGCAGCACCGTCGCGCCGGTGGTCTCGCGCGCTTCCAGCCGGCGATGCGCCTCGGCGGCCTCGGCCAGGGGCAGGCGGGCATGGACCGGCACCGTCACCGCGCCGCTCGCGACCACGTCGAACAGCTCCCGGCTCATCGCCAGCACGTCCTCGCGTTTCTTGAGATGCTCGAACAGCAGTTGCCAGGTGGCGAAGAGCGAGCCCTTCCGCATCAGCAGGGTGATGTCGAAGGGCGGGATCGGGCCGGAGGCCGAGCCGAAGCTGACGAAGGTGCCGAAGGGCCGCAGGCTGTCCAGCGAGCCCTCGAAGGTCGCCTGCCCGATGCCGTCATAGACCACGTCGGCTCCCCGCCCGCCCGTGATCTCGCGCATCCGCGCCACGAAGCCCTCGTAGCCGATCGCATGATCGGCGCCGGCCTCACGCGCCAGCGCGGCCTTCTCCGGCGAGCCGACGGTGCCGATGACCGTGGCGCCGAGATGCTTCGCCCATTGCGTCAGGATCAGCCCGACCCCGCCCGCCGCCGCATGCACCAGGATGGTGTGGCCGGGCCCGACCCGAAAAGTCCGGCGCAGCAGGTACTGCGCCGTCAGGCCCTTCAGCATCATCGCGGCGCCGGTCTCGAAATCGATCGCGTCGGGCAGCGGCACCAGGAAATGCGCCGGCACGATGCGCTGCTCGGCATAGGCGCCCAGGGTCTCGACATAGGCGACGCGGTCGCCCGGCGCGAAGCCGGTCACGCCCGGCCCCACCTCCAGCACCTCGCCGGCGCCCTCATTGCCCGGAATGAAGGGCAGGCCCGGCGGCGCATAGGCGCCGCTGCGGAAATAGGTGTCGACGAAGTTGAGGCCGACCGCCCGGTTGCGGACCAGGACCTCACCCGGGCCGGGCCGGCCGATCCCGACCTCCTCATGGCTCAGGACCTCGGGGCCGCCGTGGCGGTGAACGCGGATCGCTTTCATGGACATCTCGCTGCGTTGCGGATGCCCGGGAGATGGCTCGCGCCGGGATATGGTTGTAGCCTGATATCGGCAACATCAGAGTTCAGCGAAGATGATATCCGAGCAGATCGGCCTCGACCTCCTCCGCACCTATGTCGCGGTGTGCCGGCAGGGCAGCCTGAGCAAGGTCGCGGCCCACACCGGCCGCACCCAGTCGGCGCTGAGCATGCAGATGCGGCGGCTGGAGGGACTGCTGGAGCGGCACCTGTTCCAGCGCACCGGCCGCGGCGTGGTGCCGACGGCGGAGGGCGAGATCTTCCTCGGCTACGCCACCCGCATGCTGGCGCTGGGCGACGAGGCCGCGGCCCGGCTGCAGCAGAAGGAGCTCCGCGGCAGCGTGCGCATCGGCCTGTGCGAGGAGGTGGCCACCACGGCGCTGCCGGCCGCGCTGGGCCGGCTGCACCGCGCCTATCCCGACATCCGCCTGGACGTGGTGGTCGAGCACGCCGTCGCGCTGGGCAAGCTGTGGGGCGAGGACGGGCTGGACATCATGCTGGGACCGACATCGGTGGTGACGGCCGATGCGCTGGTCACCTGGACGGTCGAGCTGCAATGGGTCTGCGCCCCGGACGTCACCCCGGATCCCGACCGGCCGCTCGACCTGGTGGCCTTCACCGCGCCCTGCCTGTGGCGCCGGCGCATGCTGGAGGCGCTGGCCGAGGCAGGGCGGGAGCATCGCGTCACCTTCACCAGCCAGAGCGTCACGGCGCTGCAGGCGGCGGTGGAGAACGGGCTGGGCGTCGGTGTGCTGCCGCCCGATTCCATCCGCCCAGGCTCGATGAAGCTGCTCAAGGCCGGAGTGCCGGGGCCGCTGGCCGCCCAGTACGGCCTGTTCGCCCGCGACCGCCGGCCCTCGGTGGTGGAGGCCGCGATCGCCGTGCTGCGCGAGGGCCTGCCGGCGGCGTCGCGGCCCTGACCGTTACCCGGCCCGGCCGATGGCGTCGAGCTCGGCCATGGTCTCATCCGAAAGCACCAGCTCCGCCGCCTTAAGGTTCTCGCGCAGATGGGCGGGCGACGAGGTGCCGGGGATCAGCAGGATGTTCGGCGCGCGGTGCAGCAGCCAGGCCAGCGCCACCTGCCGCGACGTCGCGCCCAGCCCCTCGGCGATCCGTGACAGATCCACGGACTGGATCGGCGTGAAGCCGCCCAGCGGGAAGAACGGCACATACGCGATCCCCTGCCCCGCCAGCTCGTCGACCAGAGCCTCATCCTCGCGCTGCACCAGGTTGTACTGGTTCTGGACGCAGACGATCGGCGTGATCCGCCGCGCCTCGGCCAGCTGGGCCGAGGTGACATTGCTCAGGCCGACATGGCGGATCAGTCCGCGGCGCTGCAGCTCGGCCATCGCCGTCACCTGCGGTTCGATCGAGCCTTCGCTGGGGCTGTGGATCGAGCCCATGATCCGGAGATTGGCGATCTCCAGCACGTCGAGGCCGAGATTGCGCAGATTGTCCCGCGCGCCGCGCTGGAGATCGGCCGGTTCCTGCGCCGGGATCCAGGAGCCGTCATCGCCGCGGACCGCGCCGAGCTTGGTGACGATCGTCAGGCCGTCCGCATAGGGGTGCAGCGCCTCGCGGATGATCTGGTTGGTGACGTGCGGGCCGTAGAAGTCGCTGGTGTCGATGTGATTGACGCCGGAGGCCACGGCCTCGCGCAGCACGGCGATCGCCGCGTCGCGGTCCTTGGGCGGACCGAACACGCGGGGGCCGGCCAGTTGCATGGCGCCGTATCCCATGCGATTCACATGGCGGCCGGCGAGCGGAAACGTACCTGCGGCGGAAGCAAGCTTTGACATGAAAGTCTCCTTGGAAGGGGCACCAGCCACTATGCGCGCCACTCGCCTGTTAGATAATCCCCCGCAATATGCACGGGCTGTGCAAGGGATTAAACAATGACCGTGGAGATCAACGATCTGGCCGCATTCGTGGCGGTGGCCCGCGCCGGCGGCTTCCGCGACGCGGCGCGTACCAGCGGCGTTTCCGCTTCGGCGCTCAGCACGGCGGTACGGCGGCTGGAGACACGCCTTGGCGTGCGGCTGCTCCATCGCACCACCCGAAGCGTCGCGCCCACCGAAGCCGGCGAGCGACTGCTGGAACGACTGATGCCCGCGCTTGCCGACATGGAAGCGGCACTGGACGTGCTCAATCATTTTCGCGATCGCCCCGCGGGCAGCTTGCGCCTGAACGTGCCGGCCGGCGTTGCACGCACGGTATTGCCGCCGATCCTGTTTCGCTTTCTCAAGCAGTACCCCGACATCCGCGTGGAGATCACCGTCGAAGACAGCTTCGTGGATCTTCCATCGGCCGGTTGCGATGCGGGCATCCGCTACGACGAGCGCCTGGAGCCGAACATGATCGCCACGCCGATCGGCCCGCGCGTGCAGCGCTTCGCCACGGCCGCCTCACCTGCCTATCTGGACGTCCATGGTCGCCCGCAGCATCCGCGCGACCTGCTCGAGCATGCCTGCCTGCGCGGTCGCTTTGCCGGCGGCGCCATGCCCACCTGGGATTTCGAACACAAGGGCGAGCTG
>NZ_JBCNNF010000367.1:0-6840 GCF_039594555.1 Inquilinus sp. | reverse complement strand
GGCCCGCAGCGCCTCGCCCTGCTGCCCGGCCCGGCGCGCCAGCCAGAACGGGATCGACGCCACCAGCGGCAGGAACGGCGCCAGCACCAGCGCCAGCAGCGGGTGGATCAGCGCCAGCCCGGCCAGCGCCGCCAGCGGCACCAGCGCGGCGCCGACATAGTCGCCGAGCAGATGGGCGAAGAAGCTCTCCAGCATCTCGGCGTCGCCGGTGGCGGTGCCGGCCAGGTCGCCGGTGCGGCGGCCCAGGACATAGCCGGGCGCCGCCCGCTCCAGCCCGTCGAACAGGCCGAGCTGCAGCTGCTCGATCAGCGCGAAGGCCAGGTCGTGGCCGAAATACGATTGGCCCCAGCGCGCCAGCGCCGTGACCACCACCCCGGCGGCGAGGCCCCAGGCGGCCGGGCCCAGCATCGGCCCGGCGGTGCCGGTGATGGCACCGCCGACCAGCCAAGCGCCGGTGGCCAGCGTTGCCAGCATGCCCAGCTGGGCCAGCGTTCCGCACAGCGCGGTCAGGGCCAGCCCGGCAGGCCGGCGGGCGGCGACCGGCAGCAGGTCGCGCAGGCGATGGCGTGGGGCGGAGAGATCAATGGCGGTCATGCGACGGCTCCCTGGGCCTGGGCAAGGCGGGCGTAGCGACGGCCATCCGCCAGCAGCGCCTCGTGCCGCCCCTCCTCCACCACCCTGCCGCCGCCCAGCACCAGGATGCGGTCGGCCTTGCGAATGGTGGACAGGCGGTGGGCGATGACGAGGGTGGTGCGGTTGCGGAACAGCCGCTCCAGCGCGTCCTGGATCGCCTGCTCGCTGGCGGCGTCGACGCTGGACGTCGCCTCGTCCAGCACCAGGATCGGCGCGTTCTTCAGCAGCGCCCGGGCGATGGCGATGCGCTGGCGCTGGCCGCCGGACAGCAGCGCGCCGCGCTCGCCCACCTCGGTGTCGTAGCCCTCGGGCAGGGATTGGATGAAGTCATGGGCGTTGGCGGCGCGGGCGGCGTCGACCAGCTCGTCAAGCCCCGCCTCCGGCCGGGCGATGCGCAGGTTGTCGGCGACCGTGCCGGGGAACAGGTGGGTGTCCTGCGACACCACGGCGATCTTCTCGCGCAGCGCGGCCAGCGGCAGGTCGCGGATGTCGATCCCGCCGACCCGGATGCCGCCGCGCGCCGGGTCGAAGAAGCGCAGCAGCAGGGCGACGATGGTCGACTTGCCCGCGCCGGACGGGCCGACCAGCGCCACCATCTCGCCCTCCTCCACCCGCAGCGACACCTCGTCCAGCGTCGGCTCCTCCGCCCCGTCATAGGCGAAGCCGACGCGGTCGAAGGCGAGGCTGGCGGCCAGCGGCGCCGGGGTCGGCAGGCGCGGCGCGTCGATCACCGCCGGTTGCGCCGCCAGCAGCGCTGCGATCTCCTTCCCCGCCCCGACGCCGGCCCAGGCGGCGTGCAGCGCCTGGTCCATGCGCTCGATCGGCCGGAACGCCTCGCGCGCCAGGAACAGCGCCGCCAGCAGCGCCATCGGCGCCAGCTCCCTCGCCGAGACGCGCCAGGCGCCCCAGGCCAGCACCGCGGCGACGCCGCCGAGCGAGCAGAGGGTCGTCACCCCGTCGCGCATCAGCGTGACGCTGAGCTCGCGCATCGATTCCCGGCGCAGCCGGGCGGCGTGCTGCGACAGCTCCTGCCGCCGCCGGCCGACGGCGTTGAACGCCTTCAGCGTCACCAGCCCCTGGATGCTGTCCAGCAGGAAGGCCCCGAACACGGCCATCGCGGCGAAGATCCCCGTGGAGCGCGGCATGCGCCAGGCCAGCCACAGCGAGTTGGCGAGCGGCGCCAGCACCACGAACACCGCCAGGATCGCGGCCGAGGTTGGGTCCAGCACCGCCAGGCAGGCCAGCACCGCGAGCGGGCCAAGCACCGCGACGATCACCGAAGGCAGGTAGCGCGCGACATAGGCCTCGACCGCCTCGACCCCGCCGACCAGCGTCGCCTGGATCTCGCCTGTCCGCCGCTCGGTGGCGAAGCCGGGGCCGAGTTGCAGCAGCCGCTCGAACAGGCGGCGGCGCAGCGCCAGCTTGGTCCGCTGCGCGGCGCGCTGGGCCGCCAGCTCGGCCAGCCAGACCAGCCCGGCCCGCAGCAGCACGAGGCCCGCCAGCAGCCCGATCCAGGGCAGCACCGGCGCCAGTCCCTGACCCCGCAGCAGCCCGCCGGCGACCAGCGCCAGCAGCACGCCCTGGCCGAGATTGGCCGCGGTGACGGCCAGCCCCAGCCCGGCCCCCAGCGCCACCTCGCCCCCGACCGGCCCGGCCAGGGCCAGCATCGTCCGGTTGATCATCATGACGGCCATACCTCCGCGATCCGATGAAGCCGCTCCCGCACCGTCGGCGGATTATTGATGACTGACCGACGGTCACTGAGTCAATCGAGAAATGCAAATGAGAATGGATTGCATTTATAAATAAGAATATTTTCTTTCGTGCTTGATCCCAAAGGGTGAACCGGACCGTGCCCCCGGCATCGCTGTGTCTTGCTGCATGGGCAGGTTGTTGCGAGGAACCGGAACAAATCGCCGGCCCGCGTCTTGATTGGTCATCATGCTGACGGCAGACCGAATGATGACCGAAGGCCAGAGCCTCGCCCAGACCCTGCACTTCTGGTTCCGCATCCAGGGCCAGAACTGGGAGGACGGATTCCCGCCCAGCCCGGATGAGACGGCCTGGATCAGCCAGGCGCTGGCCGCGGCGCGGCATGGCAGCCTGGCGCGCAGCCAGGAATGCATTCTGCATGCGATCCTGAGGGATCAGGCGCCTCCCGCAGATGCGGGGGACTACAGTCTCGACAGCTTCCGTCGCGACCTCTCCGCCTTCCATGCGCGATATCTCGACGACCACTAAAATCCCTGAAAAATCCGTAAGATAAATTAGCTTTTGATGATGAGCTTCCGGGTTGCCAAACGGTGGGATCCGAGGGATCGTGGACCGTTGATTTCTCGGGAGGTCGCACGATGGATCGGCCGACGCGTATCGTTCCACCGATCCGCCTGACCTCGACTGCCGATGACGAAGCATCGATCACCGTCGCGAGTGCGCTGGTCGAGCATCTCGATGCCCTGTACGACCGGCTTCTCGACCCTCGGCAGCAGGAGGCGCATGCCGCCGGCACGCTGCGGACGAAGCATCTCGACACGATCGAGCGCCTGCTGTTCCGGGCCACCGAGGAGATGGACCAGGGCGCGGCGCAGCTGAGCGATGCGGTGCGCGCCCAGGCGGCGCTGCTGATCGGCCAGTATGGAGCGCTGCCGCCCGCGGCGGCGCGTGCCGACCGCGCCGGCGAGCCCAGCCGGGCCACGGCCTGACGGCTTCTGCTAGATCCGGCCCCCCGTCGCCACCCAGTCGGCGAAGCTGCGCACCATCATCGGCATATGCTCGGGGTCGTCCGCGAGCTCGGCCAGCTCCCACAGCCGGTGCGTACCGGTGAGGATGGCGACCCGCCGGCGGTCCAGCGCGACGCCGGTCAGCGCCTCATAGGCCGCCGCCAGCCTGGCGGTGAGGTCGGCCGAGACGAAGCCCGAATAGACGAATTCCTGGTGCAGCGGCCCGACGCCGGAATCGGCGAAATCGTAGATGCCGTTCAGCCGCTGTCCGGCATGGTCGAAGGCCATGTTCCAGCCATGGCCGTCGAAGAAGCCGTAGACTGGCGCATGCGGCTCGGGCGGCAGCCGGCCATAGGCGTCGAGCAGCCGCTCCGCCGCCGGGCGCAGCTCCGGTGGCAAGGCCGGCAGCGCGCGGGCGCCGATCCGGTCCGCCCCGCCCCACGCCTCGACCGGCCCGGCGCCGGCCGCGGCCATCCGGCCGGGATCGAGCCGGTGCAGCCCGGCATGGAAGCGGGCCAGGTCCTCAGCCAGCCGCCGGCGCGCGTCGTCGGGCAGCCCGGCATAGTGTTCCGCCAGCAGATGCTCGCCCGGGATCTTGGCGTGCCGCGAGAACAGGGGCGGCCCCTCCACCAGCGCGAGGTCGGGGACCGGCAGCGAGACCGCGGGCCGGACCAGGACTAGCAGCGCGGCCTCCTTGCGCAGCCTTTGCGCCGCCGCGTCGTGCCGCGGGAACTTGAAGATCAGCCGGCCCTCCGCCTCGACCGCCGTCGAATCCCAGCTCTCCGCCAGGATGCGGAAGCGGGACGCGGCCAGGTCGGGGAAGGCGCGCAGGATCGCGGCGCGGCAGGCGTCGAGGTCGGCTGCGGCCATCAGGCTATTTCAGGTTCCAGCGGCGGATCACCGGCTCGCTCAGGTCGTGTTCATAGCCGAGGACGCTGATGCTGGCGGTGTCCAGGACGAAGTTCGCGCCGCCCTCGGGCGGCAGGCCGAGCCAGCGCGCCGCCAGCACCCGCAGGAAATGCGAGCTGGAGAAGGCCAGCACAGACCCGCCGGCCTCGCGGAATTCGCGGATGATGCGGTCCGCCCGCGCCCCGACATCGGCTGCGACCTCGCCCTGCGGGCAGCCGTCGCGGAACAGCTGCCAGCCGGGGCGGTCAGCCAGGATCTGCTTCGTGGTCAGCCCCTCATAAGCGCCGTAATCCCATTCGGCGAGGTCGCCCTTGACCACGGCCCGCGCGCCGAAGCCGGCCAGTTCGCAGGTGGTGCGGGCGCGCTGCGACGGGGACGTCCAGACGGCGGTGACCGACAGGCCCTGCAGCCGGTCGGCCACCCGGCGCGCCGCCTCTGCCCCCGTCGCTGTCAGCGGGATGTCGGACCGGCCGGTGTGCTTGCCGGTGGCGCTCCACTCCGTCTCCCCGTGGCGGACGAGGGTGAGTTCGGGATACGGGCTGCTCATCGGCCTGTCCTTCGGTCATGCGCGGCGCGCCGGAGGGCAACGCTCGGGGGGAGCGCAAGGCTAGCCGCATGCCCGCTGGGCGCCAAGCGTCCCAGGGCAATGCCGCCGATCCCGCGGGATGCGATCCCCGTCTCTCCCACCTAGGCTCGGGCCTCGCAGCTCGTCTATAAAACTAATTAACTACTATATTTTGTATTAAAATCTTATTGACTGAGTTAAATGATATTTTCTATGGTATCTACATGCCGATCTTCATCGGCACCTTGCCGTCGGCCGGATCCGCCTGATGACCGCTTTCGCCAGCCCGCATGAGCTGACCCCGCCCGCCTCCGGGCGCCGGTGGTGTCGCGGCCGCTGTCGCCCGACCTGATCCGCCGACCATCCCTTCATTTCCAGCCTGAACCGGAGGCGCCGCCCGACTGCGGGCCGCCGCGTCTGCGCGCCTTCCCCGATCCGAGGAGCACACCCATGTCCTTTCGCCCCCTGCACGACCGTGTCCTGATCCGCCGCATCGACCAGGACGACAAGACCAAGGGCGGGATCATCATCCCCGACACCGCCAAGGAGAAGCCGCAGGAGGGCGAGGTGATCTCCGTCGGCCCGGGCCTGCGCGACGAGGCCGGCAAGCTGCAGCCGCCGGACGTGAAGGCCGGCGACCGCGTGCTGTTCGGCAAATGGTCGGGCACCGAAATCAAGCTGGAGGGCACCGACTACGTGGTGCTGAAGGAATCCGACATCATCGGCGTGTTCGAGGCGGCCAAGCGCCCCTCGAAGAAGGCCGCCTGAGACCGCGACAGAGCTGAAGGAACCCCATCATGGCAGCCAAAGACGTCAAGTTCAGCGCCGACGCCCGCGACCGCATCCTGCGCGGCGTCGACATCCTGGCCAACGCGGTCAAGGTCACGCTCGGGCCCAAGGGCCGCAATGTCGTGATCGACAAGTCGTTCGGCGCGCCGCGCATCACCAAGGACGGGGTGACCGTGGCCAAGGAGATCGAGCTTTCGGACAAGTTCGAGAATCTCGGCGCCCAGTTGGTGCGCGAGGTCGCGTCCAAGACCAACGATCTTGCCGGCGACGGCACCACCACCGCGACCGTGCTGGCCCAGGCGATCGTCAAGGAGGGCGCCAAGGCCGTCGCCGCCGGTCTGAACCCGCTGGACCTCAAGCGCGGCATCGACAAGGCGGTCGAGGTCGTGGTCAAGGCGGTGGAGGGCCGGGCCAAGAAGATCTCGACCAATGACGAGATCGCGCAGGTCGGCACCATCTCCGCCAATGGCGAAGGCGAGATCGGCCGCATCATCGCCCAGGCGGTGAAGAAGGTCGGCAACGAGGGCGTGATCACGGTCGAGGAGGCCAAGAGCCTGGAGACCGAGCTGGACGTGGTCGAGGGCCTGCAGTTCGACCGCGGCTATCTCTCGCCCTACTTCATCACCAATGCCGAGAAGCTGATCGCCGAGCTCGACAACCCCTACATCCTGATCCACGAGAAGAAGCTGACGGCCCTGCAGCCGCTGCTGCCGCTGCTGGAGGCGGTGGTGCAGAGCGGCCGGCCGCTGCTGATCATCGCCGAGGATGTCGAGGGCGAGGCGCTGGCCACGCTGGTGGTCAACAAGCTGCGCGGCGGCCTCAAGATTGCGGCGGTCAAGGCGCCCGGTTTCGGCGACCGGCGCAAGGCGATCCTCGAGGACATCGCCGTCCTGACCAGGGGTCAGGTCGTCTCCGAGGATGTCGGCATCAAGCTGGAGAACGTCACCCTCGACTATCTCGGCACCGCCAAGCGCGTGCGCATCGCCAAGGAGGAGACCACGATCGTGGACGGGGCCGGCGGCAAGAAGGAGATCGAGGGCCGCATCGCCCAGATCCGGGCGCAGATCGAGGAAACCACCTCCGACTACGACCGCGAGAAGCTGCAGGAGCGGCTGGCCAAGCTGACCGGCGGCGTCGCGGTGATCCGGGTCGGCGGCAAGAAGGAGATCGAGGGCCGCATCGCCCAGATCCGGGCGCAGATCGAGGAAACCACCTCCGACTACG
>NZ_JBCNNF010000366.1:0-6846 GCF_039594555.1 Inquilinus sp. | reverse complement strand
GGCCGACAACCTGACCGCCGCCGCCAATGTCTTCCTGGGCCGCGAGCTGAAGACCGGCGTCTGGCCGGTGCGCCGGCTGGACCACGGCGCCATGAACCGCAAGGCGCAGGCGCTGTTCGCCGAGCTCAAGTCGGAGACCCGCGCCGGCGACCTGGTGCGGCTGATGTCGGGCGGCCAGCGCCAGGCCGTGGCCATCGCCCGCACCCGCCTGTCCAACGCCAAGCTGATCCTGATGGACGAGCCGACCGCCGCCATCAGCGTGCGCCAGGTGCATGAGGTGCTGGAGCTGATCCGCCGCCTGCGCGACAGCGGCATCGCCGTGATCCTGATCAGCCACCGCATGCCCGACGTGTTCGAGGTGTGCGACCGGGTGATCGTGATGCGCCGCGGCCGCAAGGTCGCCGACAAGCGCATCGCCCAGAGCTCGCCCGAGGAGGTCACGGGCCTCATCACCGGCGCGCTGGAGGCGGCGTGATGGCGACCCAGGCGACCGGCTCCGCCCCGATGACCTTCGACAATGTCCGGCGGCAGGGGACGCTGCACCGGATCCTGGCGTCCCAGATCACCTATGTGCTGGCGGCGCTGGTGATCCTGATGATCGTCATGGCCATCGCCTCGGACAAGTTCCTGACCGAGCGCAACCTGCAGAACGTCGCCCAGAACTTCTCCTACATCGCCATCGCGGCCTTGGGGCAGACGCTGGTGATCATCCTGGCCGGGATCGACCTGTCGGTCGGCTCGGTCATGGCGCTGGGCGCCGTCGCCACCAGCCTGGCGATGGACGCGACCGCCGATTGGGGCCTGTTCATCGACTGGCCGGGCCTGGCCCTGCTGGTCGCCGTGGCGGCCGGGGTGGCCGCGGGCGGCGTGGTCGGGCTGATCAACGGCGTGCTGATCGCCCGGCTGGGCCTGTCGCCCTTCGTCACCACGCTGGGCATGCTCAGCGTCTGCCGCAGCCTGGTCTATGTCGTCACCCAGGGCCGCGGGTCGCCCACCGCCGGGCCGGCCAAGGACCTGTTCCGGTCGCTGGGCAACGACCCGCTCTTCGGCCTGCTGCCGCCGTCGCTGATCTACATGGCGGTGCTGGCGGTGATGATCTGGTACCTGCTGCGCCACATGCAGTGGGGCCGGCACGTCTTCGCCATCGGCGGCAACGAGAAGGCGGCGGCGCTGACCGGCGTGCCGGTCGAGCGGGTGAAGATATCGGTCTATGTCTTCTGCAGCGCGCTGGCCGGCTTCACCGGCGTGCTGCTGCTGGCCTGGCTCGGCTCCGCCCCCGCCAACACCGCGGTCGGCTACGAACTGCGGGTGATCGCCGCCTCCGTGATCGGCGGCGCCAACCTGACCGGCGGCCTGGGCGGTCCGCTGGGCGCCGTCACCGGCGCGGCGCTGATCGAGGTCATCCGCAACGGGCTGATCCTGGGCGGCGTGCAGCCCTACTGGCAGGATTTCTTCGTCGGCGTGTTCATCATCCTGGCCGTGCTGCTGGACCGCATCCGGTCCCGACGGGCGGCGTAAAACGCGTTTTTCAACGAGGGGAGGACAATTGATCATGAAAAAGCTTCTTCTGGCCGCGGTGGCGCTGAGCGCCGTCATGACCATGGCGGGCGGCGCGAACGCGGCGGACAAGCTGCGTTTCGCCCTGGTGCCGAAGGCCATGAACAACCCGTATTTCGACCTGTCGCGCGACGGCTGCATGGACGCCGCCAAGAAGCTGGGCGTCGAATGCGTCTATATCGGCCCGGTGGAGCATGAACCGGCCAGCGAGGCGCAGATCGTCCAGGACCTGATCACCCAGGGCATCGACGGCCTCGCGATCTCGGTCGCCGATGTCGACGCGCTGACCAACGTGATCGACCAGGCGGTCGCCGCCGGCATCCCGACCATCACCTTCGACGCCGACGCGCCGGGGTCGAAGCGCCAGGCCTTCGTCGGCACCGACAACTACGCCATGGGCAAGGCGATCGGCGAGATGGCGGCCAAGCTGCACCCGAAGGGCGGTACCTTCGCGCTGGTGTCCGGCGGCCCGGCCGCGGCCAACCTGAACGACCGGGTGCGCGGCACCATCGACGGGCTGGGCGCCGGCTGGACCCAGGTCGCCGGGTCGCCGCTGTACTGCAACGACGACGCCGCGCTGGCGGTGCAGCAGCTGCAGGACACGCTGACCGCCCATCCGGACATCGACGCGCTGCTGCCGGTCGGCGGCTGGCCGCTGTTCGTGCCCGACGCCTTCCGCAACTTCGCCGAGCCGATCAAGGCCAAGCTGGCGTCGAAGGAGATCGTGCTGGTCTCCGCCGACACGCTGAAGTCGGAGCTGGAGCTGCTGCGCGACGGCTACGCCAACGGCCTGATCGGCCAGCAGCCCTATGAGATGGGCGCGCTGGCGATGGAGATGCTGCAGAAGCTGAAGAAGGGCGAGAAGGTGCAGGAGATCACCTATGTCGGCCTCGACACGGTGACGCCGGACAACGTCAAGGAGTTCCTGGCCAAGGCGAAGTAAGCGCCGCACAATGGGCTTGGCCGGGGTGGACTCGCCGCCCCGGCCGGCCCTGTCGACGACATGGTTTCGTCACGGTTGTGACGCGGCCGGTCCCTTGTTATGAGGACGGTCATGGTCAAACCGGTCCTGATCGCCCCCTCCATCCTGTCCGCCGATTTCGCCCGCCTGGGCGAGGAGGCCCGCGCCATGACCGAGGCGGGGGCCGACTGGCTCCATCTCGACATCATGGACGGGCACTTCGTGCCCAACATCACCTTCGGTCCGACCGTGGTGAAGGCGCTGCGGCCCTGGTCGGCCCTGCCCTTCGACACCCATCTGATGATCGGCCCGGCCGACCCCTACATCCCGGCCTTCGCCGAGGCGGGGGCCGACCGCATCAGCTTCCACCCGGAAGCCGGGCCGCACCCGCACCGCACCGTCCAGCTGATCCGCTCGCTGGGCAAGGCGCCGGGGGTGGTGCTGAGCCCCGGCACGCCGATCGCCATGGTCGAGGAGCTGCTGGGCGACATCGACCTGGTGCTGGTGATGACGGTCAATCCCGGCTTCGGCGGGCAGAGCTTCATCGAGAGCCAGCTCGACAAGATCGCCCGGCTGCGCGCGATGATCGACAAGAGCGGCCGCGACGTGCGGCTGGAGGTCGATGGCGGCGTGACGCCGGAGACGGCGCCGCGGGTGATCGCCGCCGGCGCCGACACGCTGGTGGCCGGCACCGCCGCTTTCCGCGGCGGCCCGGGCGCCTATGCCGGCAACATCGCCGCGATTCGCGGCAAACGCTGAGACATGCGGAACCCGCGCAGCCTCACCCGCAACGTCCACGACCAGATCGCGCGGTTCGCCTATTCGAACCCGCTCTACTCCGTGGCGCTGGGGCGCAAGGGGCCGCGCGACCTGCTGATGGTGCCGCCCGATCCCTGGCCGGGCGATGCCGAGCGCGGCACGGCGCTGATCGCCGGCACCTACCGGCTGGGCGGCCAGACCTATGAGGCGGCGGCGGCGGCGCCGTGGGAGCCGTTCGGCGCCGCGCCGGAGTTCATCGAGGCGCTGCACGGCTTCGAATGGCTGCGCGACCTGCGCGCCGCCGGCGGCGACCAGGCCCGGCGCGCGGCGCGGCGGCTGATCGACCATTGGATCGAGCGCTACGACCGCTGGCACCCGCTGACCTGGCGGCCGGACATCCTGGGCCAGCGCATCGCCAGCTGGCTCGGCGCCCACGACTTCTTCTGCGCCAGCGCCGACGACGATTTCCGCACCCGCGTCTTCGCCAGCCTGTCGCGGCAGCTGCGCCACCTGACCCGCGTCGCCGACGGCGATCCGGTCGACCCGCGCCAGATCCAGACCGTGCGCGGCCTGGTCTACGGGGCCGTCGCCCTGCCCCAGGGCCGGCCGCGGCTGGACCAGGCCCAGCGGATCCTGGGCAAGTGCCTGCCGCGCCAGATCCTGCCCGATGGCGGCCACATCCAGCGCAACCCGGCGGTGCACCTGACCGTGCTGCGCCAGCTGATCGACATCCGCGCCGCCTTCCGCGCCGCCCAGGCGCATGTGCCGGACGCGCTGCACCTGGCGATCGACCGGATGGCCCCGGCGCTGCGCCTGCTGCGCCATGGCGATGGCGGCTTCGCCCTGTTCAACGACGCGCAGGAGGGCGAGCCGGTGCTGATCGACGCCGTGCTGTCCCAGGCCGATTCCAAGGCCCGGGCGCCGAAGAGCGCGCGGCACAGCGGCTTCGAGCGGGCGATGGCCGGCCGCACCCTGCTGCTGCTCGACGTCGGCGCGCCGCCGCCGGCCGGCGCGGACCACGGCGCCCATGCCGGGCTGCTGTCCTTCGAGCTGTCGGTCGGGCGCGAGCGCATGATCGTCAATTGCGGCGCCTGGCCCGGCCGCGGCAGCGCCGAGGACAGCGCCTGGCACACCGCCCTGCGCGGCACGCCGGCCCATTCCACGTTGAGCGTCGCCGGCCGCGATTCGGCCGAGGTGCTGCGCGACGCCGGCATCGGCAAGCGGCCGCATAGCATCGAGGTCGACCGGCAGGAGACGCCGCAATCGGTGCTGATCGACGCCTGGCATGACGGCTATCGCGAGGCGCTGGGGCTGATCCACCGGCGGCGGCTGGAGCTGTCGGCCAATGGCGACGAGCTGCGCGGCGAGGACATCCTGTTCGCCGAGTCCGACGCGGCGCGCGGCCTGCCCTTCGCCATCCGCTTCCACCTGCACCCGGCGCTGCAGCTGTCGCCGGTGCAGGGCGGCAGCTCGGTGATCATCCGCCTGCCCAGCGGCGACGGCTGGCGCCTGCGCGGCTATGGCGGCCAGGTGGCGCTGGAGGAAGGCATCTATGCCGGCCGCGGCACCGACCGGCGCAAGACCACGCAGGTGGTGATCTGGGGCGAGGTCGGGGCCGAGAGCACCGGCGTGCAGTGGATCCTGCGCCGGGAACGACGGCTGGCGTAGAGGCTCAACATCGATTCGTCATGGCGAGCCCCGAAGGGGCGCGGCCATCCAGGGCGGCTCGCATCGGCCCCTGGATGGCCACGGCGCTCCGCGCCTCGCCATGACGGAGAAAAGGGTGAGCCGATCTCAAAGCCAGTTGGTATGACCGAACGGAGATCCCGATTGTCTGAGCAGATCCACACCCGGCGGACGCTGGCCGCGCAGCTTCGCCGGCTGGGCCTCGAGGCCGGCGATCCGGTGATGGTCCATGCCGCGCTGCGCTCCACGGGCCGCATCCTCGGCGGGCCTGACGCGCTGATCGACGCGCTGCACGACGCGATCGGCCCCGACGGCACCATCCTGGTCTACACCGACTGGAGCGACGACTACCACGACCTGCTGGACGATGACGGCCATGTCCCGGCGGCGCTGCGCGACGACATCCCGCCCTTCGACCCGGCCGCGTCCCGCGCCCGCCGCTTCAACGGCGCCATCGCCGAGCTGGTACGCACCCGGCCCGGCGCGAAGCGCAGCACCAATCCCGGTGCGTCCTGCGCCGCGGTCGGCGGCCGGGCCGACTGGTTCACGGCCGGCCAGGCGCTGGACTACGGCTATGGCGAGCGGTCGCCCTTCGCCAGGCTGGTCGAGGCCCGCGGCAAGGTGCTGATGCTGGGCGCCCCGCTCGACGCCATGAGCCTGCTGCACCATGCCGAGCACCTCGCGCCGATCCCCGGCAAGCGCGTCGTCCGCGCCGAGGTGCCGTTGCTGCTGGATGGACGGACGGTCTGGCGCCGGATCGAGGAATTCGACACCTCCGATCCTGTCGTCGACGGCCTGCCGGAGGGCTATTTCGCCACCGTGGTCGAGGATTTCCTGGCCACCGGCCGGGGTGCCCGCGGCCCCGTCGGCGACGCCCCGTCGGTGCTGGTGCCGGCGGCGGAGATGACGGATTTCGCCGTGCGCTGGCTGGAGCGCCGGTGCGGTCTCGGACCGGCGCTGAGCCGGCCTTGATCGCTCGCTGTCAGCCGATGCGGAGATGAGCCGGTTGGACTGATCGCGGCGGTTCCGTCGTCATGCTATCCTCCCGGACATCGCACACCCGTCGGCCAGGCCGGCAGGGGATCGGGCAGGAAAGGCCTCTTCGGTCATGGATCTTGGCTGGTTGCGTATCGTCCTGAGAGAGTTGGCATCGTCGCAGCGGCTCCTGCTGCGGCTCGGCTTCCTGGGTTGGCTGATCGGCGTCGGCGGGATCGTGGGGGCCGGCGCGATCAACAACATGGCGCGCTCCGCACCTTCGGTCGCCGACGGCGGCCATCGCCACCCTTACCAGTTCAAGGGCGAGCTTCGATTCCTGAATGATTGGCAGGAGCGGGTCGAGGCGATCTCCAGGATCATGGTGCCCGCGGGCCTCGCCATCTTCTTTGCGGCAGGCGCCGCCGAGCTTCGGTGTCGTTACCGCGAGTACGACGAACGCTCGCAGCGGGTGCTCCGTGGCGGCAGCGGCGGGAAGGAAATGGGATAAGGTCGCGACGCAGATCCGGCCTCTGTATCCGCTCCCGACCGGCCCGGTTTCCGAGCGATCCAATGATCGACATCCCTCCCCGTCAGGTCTAAAGACGGGCGCATTGCCGTCCTGGAGCCCCGCCGATGATGACCGAAGCCGCCCTGCCGATCCGCCGCGCGCTGATCTCCGTCTCCGACAAGACCGGCATCGTCGACTTCGCCCGGTTCCTGGCCGAGCGCGGGGTCGAGATCCTGTCGACCGGCGGCTCCTTCAAGGCCCTGGCCGATGCCGGCATCCCGGTGAAGGAGGTGTCGGCCCATACCGGCTTCCCCGAGATCATGGACGGCCGGGTCAAGACCCTGCATCCGAAGATCCATGGCGGCCTGCTGGCCCGGCGCGACAGCGACGAGCATGTCGA
>NZ_JBCNNF010000365.1:0-6874 GCF_039594555.1 Inquilinus sp. | reverse complement strand
CTTCCTCAGCTTCCTCGGCCTCGCCATCCCCAGCTTCCTCCTGGCCCTGGTGCTGATGTTCGTGCTGTCGCGCAGCTTCGGCGCCGATGTCGGCGGCTTCTTCTCGGCCGAATACATCAATGCGCCATGGAGCTGGGGCAAGGTCGCCGACCTGGCGGCGCATCTGTACCTGCCGGTCTTCGTCCTGGCCGTGCACGGCACCGCCTCGCTGGTCCGGATCATGCGGGCCAACCTGCTGGACGAGCTGAACAAGCCCTATGTCACCACCGCCCGCGCCGCCGGCCTGCCGGAGCGGATTGTGCTGCTGCGCTATCCGGTGCGGGTGGCGCTGAACCCCTTCGTCTCCACCATCGGCTGGATCCTGCCGGAGCTGGTGTCGGGCACCGTCATCGTCGGCGTCGTGCTCAGCCTGCCGACGGCGGGGCCGCTGCTGCTCGGCGCGCTCCTGACCCAGGACATGTACCTGGCCGGGTCCTTCATCCTGCTGCTCAGCGCGCTGACCATCCTCGGCAGCTTCATCTCCGACCTGCTGCTGGCTTGGCTCGACCCGCGCGTGCGGCACGGGTGAGGAGGACGCCATGACCGTCGCCGACCCGACCGCGATCCCCACCCCGCGCCGCGCCACGACGGCGGAGAAGGGGCAGTGGGCGCTGATCTACCGCCGCTTCCGCCGTCACCGCCTGGCGTGGTGGAGCGGGGTGGTGGTGATCGCGATCTACCTCGTGGCCGCCTTCGCCGAATTCGTCGCCCCCTACGGGCCGGAGACCTACAATTCGCGCTACACCTACGCGCCGCCGCAGATGCTGAAGTTCTTCGGCCATGACGCGCAAGGCAACTTCGCCCTGGCCTATGTCAACGGCATCAGGAGCACGGTCGACCCGCTGACGGTGCAGCGCGTCTATGTCAGCGACCCGAAAGCGGTGATCCCGGTCGGGCTGTTCGTGAAGGGCGAGCCGTACCACCTGCTGGGCCTGATCCCGTGGGACCGGCACCTGATCGGCCCGGTCGACCCGAAACAGCCCTTCTACCTGTGGGGCGCCGACCGGCTGGGCCGCGACGTGCTGTCCCTGACCATCCACGGCGCCCGCGTGTCGATGTCGATCGGCCTGGTCGGGGTGGCGATCAGCCTGTTCCTCGGCATCCTGTTCGGCGGCATCTCGGGCTATTGCGGCGGCTGGGTCGACGAGGTGGTGCAGCGGACCATCGACTTCCTGAAGTCGATCCCGACCATCCCGCTGTGGATGGGCTTCGCCGCCGCGATCCCGACCAACATCGACCCGCTGATGGTCTATTTCTGGATCACCGTGATCCTGTCGCTGCTGGGCTGGACCGAGCTGGCGCGCGTTGTCCGCGGCCGCTTCCTGTCGCTGCGCACCGAGGATTTCGTGCTGGCCGCGCGGCTCGACGGCTGCTCGCGCCAGCGGGTGATCTGGCGGCACATGGTGCCGTCCTTCACCAGCCACATCATCGCCTCGGTGACGCTGGCGATCCCGTCGATGATCCTGGCCGAGACCGCGTTGAGTTTCCTCGGCATCGGGCTGAAGCCGCCGGTGATCAGCTGGGGCGTGCTCTTGAAGGACGCGCAGAACCTGCTGGCCGTCACCACCGCGCCCTGGCTGTTCATCCCGGGCATCGCCGTCGTCGTCGCCGTGCTGGCGCTCAACTTCCTGGGGGATGGGATCCGCGATGCCGCCGACCCCTACAACTGAGCCCTTGCTGCAGGTCGAGGACCTGCGGGTGCAGATCGGCACCGATGACGGGCTGATCCGCCCGGTCGACGGCGTCAGCTTCGAGATGGAGGCCGGCAGGACCCTGTGCATCGTCGGCGAATCCGGCTCGGGCAAGAGCCTGACCGGCCGGGCGCTGATGAACCTGATGCCGGAGCGGATGAAGATCGCCGCCGGCCGCATCGCCTTCCGCACCGCCGCCGGCCCGGTGGTGGACATCGCCGGCCTGCCTCCACGCGGTCCTGCCATCCGCGCCATCCGCGGGGCCGAGATCGCGCTGGTGTCGCAGGAGCCGATGGCGGCGCTGTCGCCGGTGCACACCATCGGCCAGCAGCTCGGCGTCGTGATCCGCCAGCATATGGGCCTCAGCCGCAAGGCGGCGCGGGAGCGGGCGCTGGAATGCCTGGCCGATGTCGGCATCCCGAAGCCGGCCGAGCGGCTGGACAGCTATCCCTTCGAGTTCTCCGGCGGCATGCGCCAGCGCGTCTGCATCGCCCTGGCGCTGTCCTGCGGCCCGCGGCTGATCATCGCCGACGAGCCGACCACCGCGCTCGACGTGACCACCCAGGCCAACATCCTCGACCTGTTCAAGAAGCTCCAGGCCGAGCACGGCCTGTCGATCCTGTTCATCACCCATGACCTCGGCGTGGTCGCCGACGTCGCCGACCAGGTGGCGGTGATGTATCTCGGCCGGGTGGTCGAGCGCGGGTCGGTCGAGGAGATCTTCTACGACCCGCAGCACCCCTACACCCGGGCGCTGCTGCGGTCGGTGCCGACCCTCTCGCAGCAGCGCGTGCACCGGCTGGCGGCGATCCGCGGCATGGTGCCGTCGGCCTTCGCCCGGCCCGCCGGCTGCCCCTTCCACCCGCGCTGCGACCAGGCGGTGGCCGGGCTGTGCGACCGGCGCGACCCGCCGGAGACGCCGCTGGGCCCCGGCCGCGGCGCACGCTGCGTGCTGCTGGAGCAGCCGGCGGCCGTGGAGCCGAGGAGCATGCAGCATGCCTGAGCTCGCGCCCGAGAACCTGGTCGAGCTGCGCGACCTGAAGATGGAGTTCGCGCCGCGCCGGCGGCTGTTCCGCGCCGGCCTGTCCAACCCGGTCCGCGCGGTCGACGGCGTGTCCTTCGACATCCGCCGCGGCGAGACGCTGGGGCTGGTCGGCGAATCCGGCTGCGGCAAGTCCACGGTCACCCGCTGCATCCTCGGCGCCCATCAGCCGACCGGCGGCACCATCGCCTATCGCGACCCCGGGGGCCGCGTGGTCGACCTGGCGGCGCTGACCGAGGTACAGCGGCGGCCCTACTGCACCGATCTGCGCTTCGTGTTCCAGGACCCGCAGGCGTCGCTGGACCCGCGCATGACCGTGGTCGACCTGGTCGGCGAGGTGCTGCGCGTCAACGGCCTGGCGACCGGGCGCGAGATCCCCGGCATCGTCGCCGGGCTGATGGAGCGGGTCGGCCTGCGGCCCGAATACGCCCATCGCTACCCGCACGCCTTCTCCGGCGGCGAGCGCCAGCGCATCGGCATCGCCCGGGCCCTGGCTACAAGGCCGCGGCTGGTGATCCTGGACGAGGCGGTGTCGGCGCTGGATGTCAGCGTCCGGGCCCAGACCCTGAACCTCTTGAAGGATCTGCAGGAGGAGTTCGGGTTGACCTATCTGTTCGTCAGCCACGACCTCAGCGTCATCCAGTACATCTGCGACCGCGTGGTGGTGATGTATGTCGGCCAGATCGTCGAGAGCGCGCCGATCGACGCGCTCTACGCCCGGCCGCGCCACCCCTACACCGAGGCCCTCTTGTCGGCCCTGCCGGTGCCGGACCCGCGGCGCCAGCGGCAGCGCCGGCGCATCCAGCTGAAGGGCGAGGTGGCGGACCCCGCCAACCGCCCCTCCGGCTGCGCCTTCCACCCGCGCTGCCGCTTCGCCACCGACATCTGCCGCACCACGGCGCCGCCGCTGAAAGCCTTCGGCGACCACGCCGCCGCCTGCCACCATGCCGAGGAGCTCGACCTCCGCGGCGTCCTCTCCGACCCGAACCCGCAGGTTGCCCATGCCTGACATCATCCGCCGTCACGACAACGGCAACCGGCCGATCCTGCATCACGACGCCCGCATGGCCAGCGTGCATTTCAACCTGGTCCGGCTCGGCCCCGGCGAGGTCTTCGAGACCCGGCTGCCGGAGCATGAGGCGATCCTGGCCGTGCTGTCCGGCACGGTCGACATCACGGTCGACGGCGAGGTCTTCACTGCCGTCGGCCGGCGCGCCGACATCTGGTCCGGCCCGGCGGATTCGGTCTACGCCCCGGTCGGCAGCACCATCCGCATCACCGCCGGCGCCGGGCCGGCCGAGGTCGCGATCGGCGGCGGCATCACCGCCGAGCGCCACCCCGCCTTCCGTATCCCGCCGGAGGAGGTGGTGATGGTCGAGGTCGGGTCGCCGGAGACGCACAGCCGGCGCCGGATCTTCCACATCCTTGGCCAGAACGGGCAGGGGCGGGCGGGGCGCCTGCTGGTCAGCGAGCTCTATGCCGATGACGGGTGCTGGAACGGCTATCCGCCGCACAAGCACGACACCGACGTGCCGGGCCAGGACGGCCCGCGCGAGACCGCGCATGACGAGCTGTACCATTTCCGCTACGACCCGCCCTCCGGCTTCGGCGCCCAGCTGATCTACCAGGACAGCGGCGAGCCGCAGGCCTGGCTGACCCGCGACGGCGACACCTTCACGGTCGACCGCGGCTATCACCCCACCGTCACGTCGCCCGGCCATCGCGCCTACATCTTCACGGTGATGGCGGGGAAGACGCATCGCGGCCTGGTGCAGTATTTCGATCCCGCGCACGCCCATCTGATGGACCGGATCCCCGGCATCCAGGCGATGCGGGAGAAGTTCCGATGACCCTGTTCGACCTGACCGGCAAGCGCGCCCTCGTCACCGGCTCCTCGCGCGGCCTCGGCTTCTCGGTCGCCGCGGCGCTGGGCCGCCACGGCGCCACGGTGATCCTGAACGGCCGCGACGACGGGCCCTTGAACCAGGCGGTCGTCAAGCTGCGCGACGAAGGCATCGACGCCCATCCGGCCCGCTTCGACCTGACCGACCCGGACGCCGCCACGGCGGCCATCGGCCAGGCGGTGCAGACGGTCGGCGCGGTCGACATCCTGGTCAACAACGCCGGCATCCAGCTGCGCAAGCCGTTCCTCGACTTCGCGATCGAGGATTGGCGGATGATCCTCGACGTCCACCTGATCGGCAGCGTCGTCGCCGCCAAGGCGGTGCTGCCCGGAATGGTCGAGCGCCAGGCCGGCAAGATCATCAACATCTGCTCGCTGATGAGCGAGCTGGGCCGGCCGACCATCGCCCCCTATGCCTCGGCCAAGGGCGCGCTGCGCATGCTGACCCGCAACCTCGCGGTCGAGTTCGCGCGGCACAACATCCAGGTCAACGGCATCGGCCCCGGCTATTTCGCCACCGAGCTGAACCGCGCCCTGATGGACGACCCGGAGTTCGACGCCTTCGTCAAGCGCCGCACCCCCGCGGCCCGCTGGGGCCATCCGGACGAGCTGGGCGGCGCCGCCGTGTTCCTGGCCTCCGCCGCCTCCGACTTCGTCAACGGCCAGATCATCTATGTCGATGGCGGCCTGCTGGCTGCTGTCTGACAATGATGATTCCCATTTCCCGTCATCCCGGGCGCGGCGCAGCACGAAGTGGTGCGCCGCAGAACCGGGATCTCTTCGCGACAACGGCTCTGAGATCCCGTGTCTGCGCAGCGGCACTCCGCGCCGCAGCGCGCACGGGATGACGATCCGTTTAAGGATTCGGCGACATAAGGAACCTCTGCCGTGACCGCCACCCCAATCCGGGTCGACCTGACCGGCCCCGCCCGCCCGTGGAAGCGCTTCTGGCGCAGCACCGGCTTCTCGCCGGCGGAGCTGCTGCTGGAGCCGGAGATGCAGCAGGCGCTGGCCCATCTCGGCGCGGTGCCGAACCGCGGCATCGAGTATCTCCGGGTCCACTATATGCTCGACCTGGTGAAGGCGGACCGGCTGGGCGCCTATGACTGGACGCTGCTGGACCAGGCGCTGGACGCCATCGTCGGCCACCGGCTGAAGCCGTTCTTCGAGCTGATGGGCAACCCCGGCAAGCTTTACTCCGACCTGAACCAGGAGGCGCAGGTCCGGCACTGGCGCGACCTGGTCGAGGCCCTGGCCCGGCGCTGCGTCGAGCGCTACGGCGCCGAGGAGGTGCGCAGCTGGTACTTCGAGACCTGGAACGAGCCGGACATCTGGTGGAAGCTGGGCGGCGAGACCGGCTTCAACAACTACTACGACGCGTGTTCGGAAGGGCTGAAGGCCGTAGACCCGGCGCTGCGCCTGGGCGGGCCGGGCGTGGCGCGGCGGGTGCCGCCGATCTTCCGCAGCTTCCTGGCGCATTGCGACACCGGCACCAACTATTTCACCGGCGAGACCGGGGTGCGGCTCGACTTCATCTCGGTGCATGAGAAGGGGGCGGTGAAGCATCCGGAGGACCTGACCCCGGACACGGTCGGCATCTGCCGGCACGAGATGGAGGCCGTCAGCTACATCCGCGAGCACCATCCGCGCTTCGCGAACCTGCCCTTCATCAACAATGAATGCGACCCGCAGATCGGCTGGGAGCACTACCACACCTGGCACGCGATGCCGTATTTCGCCGGGCTGATCGCCAAGGTGATCGACCAGCACCAGCGGCTGCTGGTGGAGGCCGAAGGCGTCGACTACGACATCCTCAGCAACGACAACGGCTTCCTCGGCCGCTGGGGCCAGCGCACCCACCTGGCCTTCTTCGGCGCCCGCCAGTTCGACGCGGCGCAGCGCGAGTGGGTCACCGACCTCGCCGCCCTGGCCGACCGGCGCGCCAACCCGGAGCCCTTCGACTACGTCAAGAAGCCGGGTCTGACGGTGATGGAGCTGCTGGCCCTGCTCGGCGACCGCCGGATCGACGCGCCGGGCGCGCTCGACCCCGACCGCACCGGGCTCGGCGCCATGGCCACGCCGATCGCAGGCGGCGCGGCGGTGCTGCTGTACAACAGCGTCGACCGGATCTGGCGGTCGGGCGCCAACCCGGTGGCGCTGGAGGTGGCGGCGCAGGCTGTCGACGACGAGCTTGAGGTA
>NZ_JBCNNF010000364.1:0-6894 GCF_039594555.1 Inquilinus sp. | reverse complement strand
TCCACGCCGCGTCCGCCGTTGTGGCGGTAGATGTCACCGGCTTGCCGCTTCGCCGCTTCGGCCCGGGCTCGTGGCCGCCGGGGCGGAAGGCGAAGACCGTGCCGGGCGGGTCCTTGGCCCGGCCGGGCGTCCAGCCGGTCAGGATCATCGCCAGCGTCCGCACATCGGCCTGGGTATAGCCGCCGTCGACGCCCAGCGTGTGCAGCTCCATCAGCTCCCGCCCAAGATTCTCGTTCAGGCCCAGCCCGGCCTGCTTCCCGCCCTTCGAGTTCGGCCCGACCGACCGCGCATTGTCGAGATAGAACAGCATCGCCGGGTGCTTCACCACCGCGCCCAGCAGGTCGCGGAACTTGCCGGTGACGTACGGGCGGATCGCCTCGTTCTCATAGGCGCCGCCGAAGGGAACGACGTAGCTCTGCACATAGGCGACGGTGAAATGGTTGGTCCAGAACTTGACCAGCCGCTCGCGGAACGGCGTGTCGCTGGTCACCGCCGCCTGGATATGCGCCACGCGGTCGCTGTCGCGCAGCACGCGCGCCCGCTCCTGAGGCGGCTTGCGGCTCTCCTCGTCCGGCGCGGTCTGCACCGCGATCAGGATCTCCATTCCCGCCTTGGTCAGCGGCATGTCGCCGGCCGGGGCGGCGGGCTGGCGCACCTGCGCCCGCAGCCAGTCCCAAGGGTTGTCGGCGAGGGTCTCCAGCTGCCCGGGCCGGGCGCCGAACCCGAAGCGATTCGCGGCGATCGCCGCCTCGACCAGAGACATGGCTTCCCGTCCCCGCTTTCGAACGATCGGCCCCCTCCGCCCCTTGCACGGCGGGGCGGCGGGATTCCGTCGGCCGGCGTCGTTCCGGTGGGAGCGCGCCGCCGTTGCGTCCGGTTCACTGTCGTGCTGATTAAGGTAAAGGCTGATCTGCAGCAGGGCGAGGGTGTCGGGCGATGGGGACGGTTGGTCGCAGGATGCGTGAGACGCGCATCGAGACGGACGGCGCGGCGGCGGCGGACCGGCTGCGCCTGCTCAAGGCGCTGGAGAAGAAGATCCTCTGGCTCTCCGCCTGGACGATCCACAATGCCAACCACATCCGGCCGAATCCGGACGGGCTCAAGGTCGGCGGCCACCAGGCCTCCTCCGCCTCGCTGGTCACGGTGATGACCGCCCTCTATCTCGACGTGCTGCGGCCGCAGGACCGGGTGGCGGTGAAGCCGCATGCCAGCCCGGTGTTCCACGCCATCCAGTACCTGCTGGGCCAGCAGACCCGGGAGAATCTCGAGGCCTTCCGCTCGCTCGGCGGGGCCCAGTCGTATCCTTCGCGCACCAAGGACGCCGACGACGTCGACTTCTCCACCGGCTCGGTCGGGCTCGGCGTCGCCATGACGCTGTTCGCCTCGATCGCCCAGGACTATGTGGCGCTGAAGGAATGGGGCCGCGGCGCCAAGGCCGGCGGCCGCATGGTGGCGCTGATGGGCGATGCCGAGCTGGACGAGGGCAACATCTACGAGGCCCTGCTGGAGGGCTGGAAGCACGATGTCCGCAACGTCTGGTGGGTGATCGACTACAACCGCCAGAGCCTGGATTCGATCGTCACCGAGCGCCTGTTCGCCCGCATCGACAAGCTGTTCGAGAACATGGGCTGGCGCGTGGTGACGCTGAAATACGGCGGGTTGCTGGAGGCCGCGTTCCAGCGCCCCGGCGGCGACGCGCTGCGGCGCTGGATCGACGAATGCCCGAACCCGCTCTACTCGGCGCTGGTCTACCAGGGCGGCGCGGCCTGGCGCCGGCAACTGCAGGCCGATATCGGCGGCACGGCCGGCATCGCCGAGATCCTGGCCGACCATGACGACGCGGCGCTGGCGACGCTGATGACCAACCTGGCCGGCCACGACATGGAAACGGTGCTGGAGGCGTTCCGCGGCATTACGGACGACGTGCCGACGGTGTTCATCGCCTACACCATCAAGGGCTTCGGCCTGCCCTTCGCCGGCCACAAGGACAACCATGCCGGGCTGATGAACCCGGAGCAGATGGCCGCCTTCCAGGCCAGCCAGGGCGTGCCCGAGGGGCGGGAGTGGGAGCCCTTCGCCGGCATCGACGACCTGGCGGACGAGCTGCGCGGCTTCCTGGCCGAGGTGCCCTTCGCCGCCGAGGGCCGCCGCCGCTACGAGGCGGCGCGGATCCCGGTGCCGGCTGCGCTGGACGTCGCCCTGGCCGAGACGATGTCGACGCAGGAGGGCTTCGGCCGGATCATGGGCGAGCTGGCCAAGCGCGAGGATGCGCTGGCCGAACGCGTGGTCACCACCTCGCCGGACGTTACCGTCTCGACCAATCTCGGCGGCTGGGTGAACCGCCGCGGCATCTTCGACCGGCACGGCCGCGCCGATGTGTTCAAGGAACAGAAGGTGGTCTCGGCGCAGCGCTGGGGCATGTCGCCGGACGGCCAGCATGTCGAGCTGGGCATCGCCGAGAACAACCTGTTCATCAATCTCGCCGCGCTCGGCCTGACCCATTCGCTGTTCGGCGAGCGGCTGCTGCCGGTGGGCACCCTCTACGACCCGTTCATCGCCCGCGGCCTCGATGCGCTGAACTACGCCTGCTACCAGGATGCCCGCTTCATGCTGGTGGCGACGCCGTCCGGCCTGACCCTGGCGCCGGAGGGCGGGGCGCACCAGTCGATCGGCTCGCCGCTGATCGGCATGGCCCAGGACGGCCTGGCCAGCTTCGAGCCCGCCTATGTCGACGAGCTGGCGGCGATCATGGCCTGGGGCTTCGACTATATGCAGCGCGACAAGTCCGACCCGAAGGCCGGCGACTGGGTGCGCGACCATGACGGCGGCTCGGTCTATCTGCGCCTGTCGACCCGGCCGCTGGAGCAGCCCAAGCGCGAGATGACCGAGGATCTGCGCCAGGCGGTGATCGCCGGCGGCTATTGGCTGCGCCAGCCGGCGCCGGGCGCGTCGCTGGCCATCGCCTACACCGGCGCGGTGGCGCCGGAGGCGATCGCCGCCTTCGAGCAGGTGCTGGAGGATATCCCCGGCGCCGGCCTGCTGGCCGTGACCTCGGCCGACCGCCTCAACGCCGGCTGGCATGCCGAGCTGGCGGCGGTGCGCGCCGGCCATGCGGTCGAGCCCTGCCTGGCGCGGCGGCTGCTGGCGCCGCTGGCGCCGGAAGCGGCGCTGGTCACGGTGCTGGACGGTCATCCGGCGACCCTGTCCTGGCTGGGCGGCGTGCATGGCCACCGGGTCAAGCCGCTGGGCGTCGAGCATTTCGGCCAGTCCGGCACCATCCCGCAGCTCTACAAGACGTACGGGCTGGACGCCGACGCCATCCTCGACGCCTGCGCCGCGGCGCTACTGGGGCGGTGAGGAATGAACCGGTCGGAGGGGTAAGCCGCCGGGATCTCAGCGCCCGGCAGTGATCACATGGGCCCGGATCTGCCCGCTGATCGGGCCGGGGCCGAAGCGGGCGGCAAGCGCGGCGGCCGCGGCCTCGGTCGCCTCGGACAGCCGGTCGGCGGCGCGATCCTCGATCTCCTTTCGCATCGGCGTGCCCTGGCAGTAGCCGATGGCGACGAACATCGCATCCGGCGCCGCGCTCCGCCGCGTCACCGTCTCGGAGGTCACCGACCCGAACCCCGCGGCGCGCAGCTGGGCCTCCAGGGCGGCGACATCGTGATGGCCGTGCGGCGTGCGTGCCAGGAACAGCGGCGGGTTGTCGGGGAACAGGCGAGCCACCGCCTGCACCACGACATCGGCGAATTCGTTCGCTTCGATCCGGTCCCACACGTTGAACAGGAAGCTGCCGCCCGGCTTCAGGACGCGAAGCGCCTCGGCGAAGGCCCGCACCTTGTCGGGAAAGAACATCGCGCCGAACTGGCAGACCACGGCGTCGAAGGTGCCGTCCGGGAAGGGCAGGGATTGGGCATCCGCCGGACGCCATGTTACCCGGGGCGAGGCGATCACGCGTGACGCCTGGTCCAGCATCGCCTGGTTGATGTCAGTCGCGTCGATCGACACCTCCTCCGGCAGGGTGGAGAGCAAGGCCCGCGTGACGATGCCGGTCCCGGCGGCGGTCTCCAGCACCCGGCCGCGCCGCAGGCCGGTCAGCCGGGACGCCAGGTCGCTGGCATAGGGCGCGAAGATCATCGGCCCCAGATGCTGGTCGTACAGGGCGGGAATGGGGCCCTGGAAGATCCGATCGGTCTCCATCTCGACAGCCTCCCTCTGGTTTCTTCTTGGCCTCCCCGATGAGTCGATGGCCGGCGGGGCGGAAAGTCCAGCGGGATCGCAGGGCGGAGCCGGCCTAGGTCTCCATATCCACCCGGCCCAGCGCCTCGATCTCGATGGCGATGCGGGCGCCGGCCGCGGGCCACTGGGTCTGCACCAGGCTGCCCAGCAGCACGATCTCGCCGGCTTTCAGGCCGTGTCCCCGGCGGGCCAGCGTTCCGGCCAGCCAGGCCAGGGCATTCAGCGGATGGCCCAGCACGTCGCGGCCATGGCCGCGACCGGCCTCGGCTCCGTCGACCCACATCCGGCCGGACAGCGCGGCCAGGTCCAGACCGCGCCAGCCGGCGACCGGCGCGCCCAGCACGCAGCCGGCCTGGAAGAAATCGTCGGCCAGCAGGGTCGGGGCGCCCAGCGCGGCGAAATCGGCATAGCGGTCGTCGACCACCTCGATCGCCGGCAGCACTGCCTCCACCGCGTCCGAGAGCGCCTCGCGGCCATGCTCGCCCGGCGGCAGGTCGCGGCCGAGGCGGACCGCGATCTCGCATTCCACGCCGATGCGGTGATGCGCCGCCGCCGGGAAGCGGCCGGGGCCGACCTGGACATTGGCCTGGAAGATGCCGCCCTCGCAGGGCTCCGGGATGCCCAGGAAACGCTGCATCACCGGGGTGGTGCAGCCGATCTTCCAGCCGATGCGCGGCCCCCAGCCGGCGGCGGACAGCCGCTCATGAGTCGCGTCCTGCAGCCGGCGCGCCGCCGCCAGATCGGCCGGCCGCAGCCCCTCCGGCAGGCCGGGAAAGGCGCCGGGCCGTGCCCGGTGGGCGGCCAGAATGCCGGCCGCGGCATGGAGATCGATTGCCATCGCGCGCTCCATTGGTCGGGCATTTATCCTCTGCTACGCTCATTCGTCGGACAAGAGGGAGGACGCCATGGCCGGGGTGTTGCTCGTCACCGGCGCGGGCCGGGGTATCGGCGCCGCCATCGCCCGGCTGGGTGCGGCCCGGGGCTGGCGCGTGGCGGTCAATTACGGCCGGTCGCGCGACGCGGCGGAGGCGCTGGTGGCCGGGGTCAAGGCCGCCGGCGGCGAGGCTGCCGCCTTCGCCGCCGATGTCGGCGACAGCGCCGCGGTGACGGCGATGTTCAGGGATGTTGACCGGGTGCTCGGCCCCGTCACCGCCCTGATCAACAATGCGGGGGTGATCGGGCCGGTGACCCGGACCGAGGCGCTGGACGACCCGCAGGCCCTGGCCGCGCTCTACGCCATCAACGTCTTCGGCATGTTCTATTGCAGCCGCGAGGCGATCCGCCGGATGTCGCGGCGGCATGGCGGACCCGGCGGCGTCATCGTCAACATCTCCTCGGTCGCGGCCCGGCATGGCGGCCTGCCGCAGGAGGTGGCCTATGCCTCGTCCAAGGGCGCGGTCGATTCCCTCACTGTCGGCCTGGCGCGCGAGGTGGCGGCCGACGGCATCCGCGTCGTCGGCCTGCGCCCCGGCCTGACCGACACCGACATCAACGACGACCATATCGGCGGCAGATCGGTGCTGGACGCGGTGGCGCCGAGCATCCCGATCGGCCGCATCGGCCGGCCGGAGGAGATCGCCGAGGCGGCGCTGTTCCTGCTGTCCGACGCCGCCTCCTACATGACGGCGACCACGATCGACGTGTCGGGGGGGCGCTGACACCCCGGTTTTTTGTCAAATCATTGCAACGCGGGAGATTTCGGCGACAATGGCCCAGGATCCAAAGAAGGTCGAAGACCGCGGCATGAAGAAAAACGGGTATCCTTCCGCCGGCCTGCATGGCCGGGTGGTCCACGATATCGGAGCCCGGATCGTATCCGGCCAGATCCCCCCGGGAGACACGTTGCCGAGCGAAGGCGAGCTGGCCGAGACCTACGGCGCCAGCCGCAGCGCGATCCGCGAGGCGGTGAAGGTGCTGGCGGCCAAGGGGCTGGTGGAGCCCCGGCGCCGCTCCGGCACAAGGGTGCGGCCGCGCGAGGCCTGGAACCTGCTGGACCCCGACATCCTCGGCTGGCATTCGCCCGAGGCACTGGTCCCCACCTTCCGGCGGGACCTGGTCGAGCTGCGCTGGGCGATCGAGCCGGCGGCGGCCGAATTGGCGGCACGGCGGTCGCAGCCGGAGGACCGGGCGCTGATCCAGGAGGCGCTGGACGAGATGGAGAAGGCGGGCGAGGACCCGCGCGCCTTCTACAGCGCCGATGTGCGCTTCCATCTCGCCGTGTTCGCCGCCAGCCGCAACGCGCTGATCGAGCGGCTGAGCACCATCCTCGGCCCGCTCTTGACCATGAGCTTCCAGGCCCAGGCGCGGCGCAACCGGGCCTTCCCGCTGGCGGTCGGCGACCACCGCGCGGTGTATGAGAGCATCGCCGCCGGCGACGCCCGGGCGGCACGCAAGGCGATGCAGTTCATCATGAACCAGAGCGCCCGCGAGCTGGAGGCCGCCAGCCCGGAAGCGGCGATCGCGGCGGACGTGCCGGCTTGATCGGGGCGGGCAGGGCAAGCGCTTGAACGCAGCATGATGTCGACGGCTTCGCTTTGCCTCTCCCGCCGGACGCGGGAGAGGTCGGACGTCCGCAGGACGGCCGGGTGAGGGCTGGTCCCGGCCTCGACAAACTCCCCTCACCCGGAGCCGCTTCGCGTCTCCGACCTCTCCCGC
>NZ_JBCNNF010000363.1:0-6897 GCF_039594555.1 Inquilinus sp. | reverse complement strand
CTAAAACTGTCATGCCCGGGCTTGACCCGGGCATCCAGAGACTGTCGAGACCCTCTGGATTGCCGGGTCAAGCCCGGCAATGACAGCAATATGTTGCGCGAGGATCTTACGCCGCCTTGCGCGCCGCGACGAAGACCGACTCGTCCGTGCCCAAGGGCACCGGCTCCGGCCGCTGGCAGACGCTCTCGATGGTGACGTGGCGGCCCTCGGTCGAGGAGCGGCCGAACGCCTCCATCACCTCCAGCGCGTGCAGCGCCAGGTCGCCGGAGGCGCGGTGCGGCCGGCCTTCGCGGATGGCGACGGCCATGTCGAGCGCGCCGATGATGCGGTAATCGGCCACCGAGCGGCCGTCCTTCAGCGGCCGGTTCGGCACGCCGAAGGGATGGGCCGAGATGTCGACATCCTGCCAGTCGCCGCCCTGGGCGGTGACCTGCGGCGCGCCGCCGAAGAAGTTCGGGTCGGGTACGAGCAGCGAGCCCTCGGTGCCGTAGATCTCGAACGGGATGCGCTTGTTCTTCCACACGTCCCAGGACGCCGTCAGCGAGATATTGGCGCCGCTCTCGAACTCCAGCACGCCGTTGACTGTGGTCGGCACCTCGACCTGGATGATCTGGCCGCTCAGGGGCTCGCTGGTTACCGTCCGGGTCGGATAGCCCTTGGTGGCGACCGCCGCCACGCGCTTCACCGGCCCCAGCAGGTTGATCAACTGGGTGACGTAGTACGGCCCGATGTCGAGGATCGGCCCGCCGCCCGGCTTGAAGAAGAACTCCGGGTTCGGGTGCCAGCTCTCCATGCCGCGCGAGATCACCGCCGCGGCCCCGCCGACGACCTGGCCGATACGGCCTTCGTCGACCAGCCGGCGGCAGGCCTGGTGGGCGCCGCCGAGGAAGGTGTCGGGGGCGCAGCCGATGCGCAGCCCGGCCGACGCCGCGGCCTGTGCCAAGGCGCGGGCATCGGCCAGCGTCGCCGCCAGCGGCTTCTCGAGATAGACATGCTTGCCGGCGGCGATGATCTGCAGTCCGACCGCGGCGTGGGCCAGCGGCACGGTCAGGTTGATGACGATCTCGATCTCCGGGTCGGCCAGCAGCTCGTCGACCGAGAGCGCCTGGACGCCGTATTGCTGGGCCTTGGCTTCGGCCGCCTCGCGCCGCAGGTCGGCGCAGGCCTTGACGCGCACCAGGCTGGAGCCCGCGACGCCGCGGAAATAGGCGTCGCTGATGTTGCCGCAGCCGATGATGCCGAGGGTGACGGGGGTCATTTTCGGGAGTCTCCGAAGGGGTCGATCAGGCCGGCAGGCCCTTGAGGAAGTCGAAGCTGGCCTTGGCGAAGGCGTCGGGGTGCTTGGGGTTGTCGTGCTCGACCACCATCCACTCGGCGCCCGCCGCCCGGCATTCGCGCCACAGCCGCGGCCAGTCCAGCGTGCCGGTGCCGACATCGGTCCAGCCGTCCTCGTCGGTCTTCTGGCCGGCCGGAGCGATGTCCTTGACATGCGCCGAGACGACCCGCGCCTGTTCCTTCTTCAGCCAGTCGGACGGGTTGGCCCCGCCGCGCGCCAGCCAGGCGACGTCGACCTGCCAGGTCAGCGGGTGGCCGTTGGCGCCGTCGAAGAAATGCGCCAGCACCGGGCGGCCATCCTCCGCCGCCTCCAGCTCCCAATGGTGGTTGTGGTAGCCGAGCCTGATGCCCTTGTCGGCCAGCCGGGCCGCGAACTCGCCCAGCTCCTGGCCGATGCGGCGCCAATGGTCGCCACCGCCCTTGCGCTCCTCAGTCGGCACGGCCGGCATGAACAGCTGGGTCAGGCCGACGGTCTTGGCGCCGTCGACCACCCAGTCCAGCCGCTCGCGCAGCGCCGGCAGGCCGATATGGCCGGAGGACGCGGTCAGGCCGCGGGAGTCGAGCTTGCGGCGGGTGCCGGCCGCATCCTCGAAATGCGACTGGATCGTCTCGACATGGCGGTAGCCGGCGGCGGCCACGGCGTCGAGCTGCTTGTCGAGGTCGCCGTAGTTGCGGAGGCTGTAGAGCTGGATGGAGATCACATCCGGAGTGGACATCGCTTCCTCTGGGGTTTGAAGCCGGTCTCGAGCCGGCGTCTGGTCCGGGGCCGGTGTCAGAGCCGGCGCTCGGTCTGGGTGCTGAACAGGGAGGCCTTGGACAGGTCGAGCGCCAGCCGGGCGCCGCCCGACAGCGCCCGCGCCCGGTCCGGCGGCAGGCGGACGGAGAGGCGCTTGCCGGCCAGGTCGAACCAGGCCAGCGTGTCGGCGCCCATCGGCTCGGTGAACAGGAGCGGCGCGTCGACCTGGACGCCGGGCGCGCCGTCCTCGGCCAGGCCGATATCCTCCGGCCGGAAGCCGAGCACGATCTCGTCCCCCGCCGCGGGCTCGGACAGGAAGGGATAGCCGGCCAGCGGCAGGTCGTGGCCCTCGATCCGGGCGCTGGCGCCGTTGCCCCGGACCACCGTGCCGGGCAGGAAGTTCATCGCCGGTGAGCCGACGAAGCCGGCCACGAACAGGGTCGCCGGCTTCTCGTACAGCGTCTGCGGGTCGGCATACTGCTCGACCTGCCCGCCCTTCATCACCGCGATCCGGGTGGCCAGCGTCATCGCCTCGATCTGGTCGTGGGTGACGTAGACGATGGTCGAGCCCAGCTCCTGGTGCAGGCGCTTGATCTCGACCCGCATCTCGGTGCGCAGCTTGGCGTCGAGGTTGGACAGCGGCTCGTCGAACAGGAACACCTGGGCGTCGCGCACCAGGGCCCGGCCGATCGCCACGCGCTGGCGCTGCCCGCCCGAGAGCTGGCCCGGCTTGCGGTCCAGCAGCTCGCGGATCTGCAGCAGGTCGGCGGCCCAGGCGACGCGCTTCTCCACCTCCTCCTTCGCCATGCGGTTGACGCGCAGGCCGAAGGACAGGTTCTTGCGCACCGTCATGGTCGGATACAGCGCATAGGACTGGAACACCATGGCCAGGCCGCGGGCGCTGGGCTCGGCGTCGGTGACGTCGACGCCGCCGATCACGATCTCCCCGGAATCGACGTCGTCGAGGCCGGCGATGGCGTTGAGCAGGGTCGACTTGCCGCAGCCCGAGGGGCCGAGCAGCACGGTGAAGGCGCCGGGCTCGACCTCGATGTCGATCTCGCGCAGCACGTGCAGCGGGCCGTAGGACTTGTTCAGGGCGCGAATCTGGATGCCGGAGGACATGGGCCTATCCTTTCACGGCGCCCGAGGCGATGCCGCGGACGAAGTACCGGCCGGACAGGAAGTACACGAGCAGCGGCGGCAGCGCGGTCAGCACCGTGGCCGCCATGTTGACGTTGTACTCGATCGTGCCGGTGGTGGTGTTGACGATGTTGTTGAGCTGGACCGTCATCGGCAGGTTCTCACGGCCGGCGAAGATGTAGCCCAGCAGGTAGTCGTTCCAGATGCCGGTGACCTGCAGGATCAGGGCGACCATGAGGATGTTCACCGACATCGGCAGCATGATCTGCAGGAAGATGCGGAAGAAGCCGGCGCCGTCGACCCGGGCGGCCTTCACCAGCTCCTCCGGGATCCCGGCATAGAAGTTGCGGAAGATCAGCGTCATCGTCGGCAGGCCGAAGATGACATGGATCAGGATGATACCGGGCAGCGTGCCGTAGAGGCCCATGCCGGCGAAGATCTTGACCAGCGGGTACAGGATCACCTGGTAGGGGATGAAGGCGCCCAGCATCAGCGCGGTCAGGATCTTGTCGGCATGGCGGAAGCGCCATTGCGCCAGGGCGTAGCCGTTCAGCGCCCCGGCCAGCACCGACAGGATGACGCTGGGCACCAGGATGCGGACCGAGTTCCAGAAGCCGACATGCAACCCGTCGCAGAACAGGCCGGTGCAGGCCGACAGCCAGGCCTTCGACCACGGCTCCAGCGTCGGCGCCATCGGCAGGGCGAAGATCGAGCCCTCGCGGATCTCGTCCATCGGCTTCAGCGAGGTCGACAGCACGATCAGCGCCGGGATGGCGAAGAACAGCGCGGCCAGCACCAGGACGGCATAGAGCCCGACGCGGCTGGCCGAGGCCTTGCGGGCGGGGCGGCGGACGGCGCGCGGGATCGCGCCGGCGACGGCGGTGTCGGTCATCGCGCCCTCCGCGACAGCTCGATGTAAAGATAGGGCGCCAGCGCCGCCAGCACGGCGACCAGCATGACCACGGCGCCGGCCGAGGCCAGGCCGATATTGGCGCGCTCGAAGGTCAGGTCGACCACGAATTTGGCCGGCAGGTCGGTGGCGTTGCCGGGGCCGCCCCGGGTCATGGCGACGACCAGGTCGTAGCTCTTCACCACCGCGATCGCCAGCAGCACCACGCAGGTGACGACCAGCGGCCGCAGCATCGGCAGCACGATCGACAGATAGGTGCGCCAGCGCGGGATGCCTTCGACCCGGGCGGCGCGCCAGATCTCGTGGTCGATGCCGCGCAGCCCGGCCAGCATGATCGCCATGATCAGGCCGGAGGAGTGCCAGACCCCGGCCAGGACCAGGGTGTAGATCGCCCGGTCGCGGTCGACGATCCAGTCGAAGGTGAAGCCCTCCCACCCCAGGCCGCGGACGAAATCCTGCAGCCCCATGGTCGGGTTCAGGAACCACTGCCAGGCCAGGCCGGTGACGATGAAGGACATCGACAGCGGGTACAGGAAGATGGTGCGGAACGCCCCCTCCCCCTTCACCTTCTGGTCGATCAGCACCGCCAGCAGCGTGCCCAGCACCAGCGCCCCGGCGATGAACAGCCCGCCGAACACGAACATGTTGCCGAAGGCGGTATACCAGCGCGCGGTGCTGAACAGCCGGACATACTGGGCGACGCCGGCGAAATCGTAGTTCGGCACCAGGCTGGACCGGGTGAAGGAGATGTAGATGGTCCAGAGGATGGTGCCGTAGAAGCACGCGGCCATGACCAGAACGGTC
Organism: Inquilinus sp.; assembly: GCF_039594555.1. Lineage (GTDB taxonomy): Bacteria > Pseudomonadota > Alphaproteobacteria > DSM-16000 > Inquilinaceae > Inquilinus. The sequence continues at coordinate 1,972 of NZ_JBCNNF010000363.1, read as the reverse complement.
GGCGCGACCACGGCCTTGGCGGTCAGGTAGCGGATGCGGAGCGCAGCCATGATCCCTCCAGAGGACCGCCCGCCGCGAGGGCGAAGCGGTCCGGTTGAGGCGGTCGGTCAGATGTCGGCGTTGGCGACGATCTCGGAGAACTGCTTGGCAGCCTCCTCCGGCTTCATCTCCGGGTTGGTCCAGAACTGGGTGATCAGATCCTGCAGCTGGCCCTCGACGTCGCTGCTGAAGGCCAGCGCCGTGTTCGGCAGCTGGTTCTCGACCTTCGACATCACCTTCTGGCCTTCCTGTGAGCAGATATCGAGGGTGCCGACATCGGCATCCATCCGTGGCGGCAGGGCGCCCTTGAACTGATTGAAGGCGACCTGGGTGGCCGGGTCCATCATCACCTCGGCCAGCAGCTTCTGGGCCTTGGTCTTCTCCGGATCGTCCAGCTTCGGGAAGGCGAAGACGTCGACGGTCAGGACATAGGCGTCCTGGTTGCCCGGCGGCCGGGCACAGCCGAACTCCTTGCCCGGGGTCAGGCCGGCGGCGGCGAACTCGCCCTTCGCCCAGTCGCCCATGATCTGCATCGCCGCCTTGTTGGTGGCGACCATGATGGTGGTGTCGTTCCACTTCCGGCCGGCGCTGCCCTGGTCGACATAGGCGCGAAGCTTGCCGAAGGTCTCGAAGGCCTTGACCATCTCCGGCCCGCCCGCGGCGGTTGCGTCATGGTCGACATAGACCTTCTTGTAGGTCTCCTTGCCGCCGGCACCGATCAGGACCGAGCGGAACAGCAGCGCCTCCTGCCACGGCTCGCCGCCGAGGCCGAGCGCGGTGTAGCCTTTGGCCTTGATCTTGTCGGCGACAGGGAAGAACTCGTCCCAGGTCTTCGGCGGCTCGGCCCCGACCTCCTGGAAGATCTTGGTCGAGTACCACAGCCAGTTGTCGCCATGGATATCGGTCGGGACGGCGTAGAAATGGCCGTCATAGGAGGCGTTCTTGACGATCAGCGGCGGCAGCTTCTCCTGCCACTTGCCGGCGGCGGCGAGGTCGTCGAGATCGGCCAGCAGCCCTTCCTTCGCCAGGTTGGTGACGGCCACGCCGATGTTCCACTGGATGGCGCCCGGCGCGTCGCCGCCGGCGATCCGATTCATCGCCGCCTGCCGCGCCGCGGTGCCGCCGACCACGGCGCTGTCGATCCAGGTGCCGCCGCGCTTCTTGAACTCGTCGGCGAACACCTTGATCGCCTTGGATTCGCCGCCGCTGGTCCACCAGTGGATCACGTCGACGGTCTGCGCCGTCGCCGTTCCCGCCGCCATCGCTGATATTGCACTGCAAAACGCGACCGACAGCAGAAGTCGTTGGGGAAAATTCATAAGATTCCTCCCTCGATTTATTCGGTTAACGGCTCAACGAACCTCGTCATCGCCCGCAGAACGGGCGACGAACACTGCAACTGCAGCGCATTCCATATTTTGACCGGATCGTACAATCGATTACATTGAGGCGTCAACCGTGGAATCGAGGATCGAATATTGTCCTCCCCTGTGAATGGCCGGAACCGCACCCGGATGGTCGATATCGCCCGGCTGGCGGGCGTTTCAGTGGCGACGGTCAGCCGGGCACTGACCGGCTCCCCCCTCGTCACCGCCGAAACGCGGGAGCGGATCGAGGCGGCGGTGCGCCAGACCGGCTATGCGGTGAACCCGCTGGCGCGCGGCCTGCGCCGGCAGGAGGCGCGGCAGATCCTGGTGCTGGTGCCGGATATCGGCAACCCGTTCTTCTCCGAGGTCCTGTTGGGGGTCGAGGAGGAGGCCGCGGCGCGCGGCTTCAGCATGCTGGTCGGCAACACCGCCAAAGATCTGGCGCGTGAGGACCGGCATGCCGGCCAGATGCTGACCGGGGCAGTGGACGGGCTGATCCTGCTGAACGGCAGGCTGCCGCCGCGGCTGCAGCGCGACCGCGACTTCGACGGCCGGATCGTGGCGGT
>NZ_JBCNNF010000362.1:0-6912 GCF_039594555.1 Inquilinus sp. | reverse complement strand
GGGTCACGCCTTCAATATGACCCTGCAGGACGTGCTGACGCGGTTCAACCGCCGGCGCGGCCGCGACGCGCTGTGGCAGCCCGGCACCGACCATGCCGGCATCGCCACCCAGATGGTGGTCGAGCGCGAGCTGGGCAAGCAGGGCATCAAGCGCCAGGACCTCGGCCGCGACGGCTTCCTGGAGAAGGTCTGGGAGTGGAAAGCCCAGTCCGGCGGCACCATCACCAGCCAGCTCCGCCGCCTCGGCGCCACGCCGAACTGGACGCGCGAGCGCTTCACCATGGACGAGGGCTTGTCCCGCGCCGTGGTCAAGGTGTTCGTGCAGCTGCATCGCGAGGGTTTGATCTACCGCGACAAGCGGCTGGTGAACTGGGACCCGAAGCTGCGCACCTCGGTCTCCGACCTCGAGGTCGAGCAGAAGGAGACCAAGGGCCATCTCTGGCACTTCCGCTATCCGATCGAGGGCGAGGAGGGCCGGTATATCGTCGTGGCCACCACCCGGCCGGAGACGATGCTGGGCGACACCGCCGTCGCCGTGCATCCGGACGATGAGCGCTACAAGGACCTAGTCGGCAGGAACGTGGTGCTGCCGCTGGTCGGCCGGCTGATCCCGATCGTCGCCGATGAGTATTCCGACCCCGAAAAGGGCTCGGGCGCGGTCAAGATCACCCCGGCGCACGACTTCAACGATTTCGAGGTCGGCCGCCGCCACAACCTGCCGCTGATCAACATCCTCGACGAGGAAGCGCGGCTGAACGACGAGGTGCCGGAAGCCTATCGCGGCCTGGACCGGTACGAAGCGCGCAAGCGCGTGGTCGCCGACCTCGAGGCGCTGGGCCTGGTCGAGAAGATCGAGGACCACGTCCATGCGGTGCCGCATGGCGACCGCGGCGGCGTGCCGATCGAGCCGTTCCTGACCGAGCAGTGGTACCTGAAGGCCGAGGTGCTGGCGAAGCCGGCGATCGAATCGGTGGAGCAGGGCAAGACCGTGCTGCTGCCGAAGATGGCGGAGAGCATCTTCTTCGAGTGGATGCGCAACATCCAGCCCTGGTGCATCAGCCGGCAGCTGTGGTGGGGCCACCAGATCCCGGCCTGGTACGGGCCGGACAACGCGATTTTCGTCGAGGAGAGCGAGGCCGAGGCCAAGGCGGCGGCCGAGAACCACTATGGCGAGCCGGTCGAACTGCGGCGCGAGACCGATGTGCTCGACACTTGGTTCTCCTCCGCCCTGTGGCCGTTCTCGACCCTGGGCTGGCCGGACCAGACGCCGGAGCTGCAGCGCTACTACCCCGGCGATGTGCTGGTGACCGGCTTCGACATCATCTTCTTCTGGGTCGCCCGGATGATGATGATGGGCATCCATTTCATGGGCGAGGTGCCGTTCCGCACCGTGTACTTCCACTCCCTGGTCCGCGACGAGAAGGGCCAGAAGATGTCGAAGTCCAAGGGCAACGTCATCGACCCGCTGGAGCTGGTGGACCGCTACGGTGCCGACGCGCTGCGCATGACCCTGGTGTCGCTGGCCGCGGGCCGCGACATCAAGCTGGGGCCGCAGCAGGTCGAGGGCTATCGCAACTTCGCCACCAAGCTGTGGAACGCGGCCCGCTTCTGCGAGATGAACGAGTGCCGGCCGGTGCCCGGCTACGACCCGGCGGCGAACACGCTGACGCTGAACCGCTGGATCGTCGGCGAGGTGGCGAAGACGGCGGAGAAAGCAGCCGCGGCGCTGGAGGGATTCCGCTTCAGCGAGGCGGCGCAGGTCCTGTACCAGTTCACCTGGGCCGGCTTCTGCGACTGGTATCTGGAATTCGCCAAGCCGGTGTTCTCCGGCACGGACGAGGCGGCGAAGGCCGAGACCCGCGCCACCACCGCCTGGGCGCTGGAGCAGATCCTGAACCTGCTCAACCCGATCATGCCGTTCGAGACCGAGGAGCTGTGGCGCCACTTGGCGGATCGCGGCGGCGCCACGCTGGTGACCCAGCCCTGGCCGGACTACCCGGCCGGCCTGGTCGACCCGCAGGCGGCGGCGGAGATGGACTGGGTGATCCGGCTGATCTCCGCGGTCCGCACCATCCGGTCGGAGATGAACGTGCCGCCGGCGGCCGAGCTGCCGGCGACGCTGCGCGGCGCATCGCCGGAGACCCTGCGCCGGCTCGACACCCATGGCGCGCTGATCCGCCGCCTGGCCCGGCTGGCCACGATCGAGGCGTCGGAGGCCGAGCCGGCGAAGGGCTCGGCCCAGGCGGTGATCGACGAGGCGACGCTGGTGCTGCCCCTGGCCGGGATCATCGATCTCGACAAGGAGCGGGCGCGGCTGACCAAGGAGATCGAGAAGAACGCCTCCGAGGTCGAGAAGATCGACCGCAAGCTCGGCAACGCTCAGTTCCTGGAGAAGGCGCCGGACGAGGTGGTCGAGGAGCAGCGCGAGCGCCGGGCCGAGGCCCAGGCCGCGATCGAGCGGCTGCGCGAGGCCCTGGCCCGCGTCTCGGGCTGACCGTCGGTACACTGCCGGCTGACCAAGATCGGCCGCCCGGGAGCGATCCCGGGCGGCCGTTTTGTTGTGTGCTCCGGGAGTGGAAATCGGGGAACCGGCCGCCGATGGCCTCTCGTTAACCCGGTGAGCGGGTCGCGCGGGACGCCCCGCGGGGCTTCGCCCGGCCCGCCATCTCGAACCGAACGGGAGAGCGTCATGAGAGTAGCCGAAGTCATGACCAGCGATGTCGCCGTGGTGCGGCCGCGGGACAGCGTTCGCCACGCGGCGCAGCGGATGGACGCACTGAATGTCGGGTCACTGCCGGTCTGCGACGGCAAGCGGCTGGTCGGCATGATCACCGACCGCGACATCACCGTCCGCGTCACCGCCGCCGGGCTGGACCCCGAGGGCACCGAGGTATCGAACGCCATGTCTCAGGATGTGCGCTGGTGCTGGGCGGATGACGATGTCGAGGAGGTGTCGGAGATGATGGGCGAGACCCAGATCCGCCGCCTGCCGGTGATCAACGCCGACAAGCACCTTGTCGGCGTGGTGTCGCTGGGCGACCTGTCGACCAAGCACGCGCCGGGCGCCGCGGAGGCGCTGGGGGAGGTGTCGACGCCATCCGCACCGGACCGGAGCGGCAAGAGACACTGAGGCTGACCGGCCCATTCCAGCCTTGACAAAAAAAGTTGTCAAAGCTGGAATGGGCGCATGCTCGACGTGGATGTCATCGACGACCCGGCGGCGGCCGTCGCGGCGCTGGAGCCGGTTCGCAGCCGCCTGCTGGCGGAGCTGGCCGAGCCTGCTTCGGCCGCCGGACTGGCGGCGCGGCTTGGAATCCCGCGGCAGAAGGTGAACTACCATCTGCGCGCATTGGAGGCGCACCGGCTGGTCCGCGAGGCGGAGACGCGGCGCTGGGGCGGGCTGACCGAACGCCTCTATGTCGCGAGCGCAGCCTCCTACATCGTCTCGCCGCAGGCGCTCGGACCGGTCGCGGCCGATCCCGGGCGCGCCTCGGACCGGCTGTCGGCCAGCTATCTGATCGCGCTGGCCGCCCGCATCGTGCGCGAGGTCACCGGCCTGTGGCGGGCCGCCATCCGCGCGGAGAAGCGGCTGGCCACCCTGTCAATCGACACCGAGATCCGCTTCGCGTCGTCGGCCGACCGGGCCGCCTTCACCTGGGAACTGACGGCGTCGATCGCCGCCCTGGCGGCGCGCTACCACAACGCGTCGGCGCCTGGGGGGCGGGACCACCGCCTGGTCCTGATGGCCTATCCCAGGCCCGCCGACCCATCGGAGAAGGGGGAGACATGCCACTGAAGAGCGACGCGACGCGGCGCTGGGTCGAGCTCGACGTGCTGCTGCCAGGAACGCCGGAACAGGTGTGGCAGGCGATCGCCACCGGCCCGGGCCTCAGCGCCTGGTTCACCGCCACCCGGATCGAGGAGCGGGTGGGCGGCGCCATCCGCTTCGAGTTCGGTGAGGGCATGGCCTCCGCCGGCACCGTCACGGCCTGGGAGCCGCCCTTCCGCTTCGTCTATGAGGAGACGGGCTGGAACGGCGAGGCGCCGCCGGTGGCGACCGAATGCACCATCGTCAGCCGGTCCGGCGACACCTGCGTGCTGCGGCTGGTCCACACCCTGTTCACCACCGACGGCAGCTGGGACGACGAGCTGGAGGGGTTCGAGGCTGGCTGGCCGGGGTTCTTCGTCATCCTGCAGCTTTACCTGAAGCGGTTCGCCGGGATGCCGGCGGCGCCGGCCCGGGCCATGGCCATCCATCCTGGCCCCGACCTCGCGGCCTGGACCGACCTGGCCGGCCGGCTCGGCTTCGCCGGCGTGAATGTTGGCGAGCGCTGGAGCACGCCGGCCGGCGCGCCGGCGCTGGCCGGTATGGTCGAGCGGGTGCAGCAGGATGCCAAGTCGCGCGAGGTGACGGTGGCGCTGGACCGGCCGGCGCCCGGCATCGCCCTGATCGGTATCCATGGCTGGCAGAGCCGGGCCAGGGTGGCGGCCAGCGTCTTCTTCTACGGCGACGACGCCGCGGATACCGCTGCCCGGTTCGAACCCGAGCTGCGCCGCTGGATCCGGGAGACCTATCCGGACAGGGGGGAATAGCCATGCCCGTGAGGAAGGATGAAAGCGGCCGCCGCACCGTCGCGGCCGAGGTCGAGGTGCCCGGAACGCCGGAGGATGTGTGGCGAGCCATCGCCACCGGCCCGGGCGTGACCTCCTGGTTCGTGCCGACCCGGGTGGAGGAGCGGGTGGGCGGCACCGTCGCCACCAATTTCGGGCCCGGCATGGAGTCGCTGGCGACTATCACCGCCTGGGAGCCGCCGCGCCGCTTCACGGCCGACAGCCCCGAGGCGATGGGCCCCGGCAGCCCGACCATCGCCACCGAATGGACTGTGGAGGCTAGGGCCGGCGGCACCTGCATCGTCCGGGTGGTGCATGCCTGGTTCGCCGAGACCGACGACTGGGACGCCCAGTTCGAGGGCCACGAGCATGGCTGGCAGGCCTTCTTCCACATCCTGAGGCTCTATCTCTCCCATTTCCGCGGCCGGAGCGGCGCCAATCTCCAGCTGATGGGCGTGGCGCCGGAGCCGACGGTCCAGGCGGGCTGGGCGGAGCTGACCGGCCGGCTCGGCCTCGCCGGCGCCGAGCCGGGGCAGCGGGTGCAATCGGCGTCCGACGCGCCAGCCCTGGCCGGGCAGGTCGAGCGTGTCGGCCCGGATGAGCATCCGGAGCTGCTGCTGCGGCTCGACGCGCCGGTGCCCGGCATCGCCCATCTCTTCGCCCTGCCGATGGGCGGGCAGGTCTATCTGCCGGTCCGGCTGTACCTGTTCCGCGAAGAGCCGACGGCCGCGGCCGCGCGGGAGGAACCGGCATGGCAGGCCTGGATGGCCCGCCATTTCCCGATGCCGGGTCAGCCGGGCTGAGGCCTCACCCCGCCTCGCGTTCCAGCAAAGCGCGCTTGCGGGCCACGCCCCAGCGGTAGCCGGACAGGTCGCCGTCTGACCGCACCACGCGGTGGCAGGGGATGGCCACCGCCAGGTCGTTGGCGGCGCAGGCCTGGGCTACCGCGCGAACCGCCTTGGGCCGGCCGATCCGCTGGGCGATCTCGGCATAGCTGGCGGTGCTGCCGGCCGGAATGCTGCGCAACGCCTGCCAGACCTGCTGCTGGAAGGCGGTGCCGCGGATGTCCAGCGGCAGGTCCATCCCCTCCGCGGATGGCGCCTCGACGAAGCCGACCACCCGGGCCACCAGCTGCTCGAATCGGGCGTCGCCGCCGACCAGCCGGGCCTTGGGGAAACGGTCCTGCAGCTCCTCCAGCAGCGCCTGCGGGTCGTCGCCGAACTGGATGGCGACGATGCCCTTGCCGGTCGCCGCCACCAGGATGGCGCCCAGGTGGCACTGGCCGATGGCGAAGCGGATCTCTGCCCCGGTGCCGCCGTCGCGGAAGGCGGTCGGGGTCATCCCCAGCCGCTGGGGCGCCGCGGCGTAGAAGCGGCCGTTGGAGTTGAAGCCGGCGCCGTAGATCGCCTCGGTGACGGTCCCGGTCTGCTCCAGCTCGTCGCGCATGCGGTCGGCGCGGTGGGCGTCGGCATAGGCCTTGGGGGTGACGCCAGTGACCGCCTTGAACATGCGGTGGAAGTGGAAGCGGCTCAGCCCCGCCGCATCGGCCAGCTCGTCCAGGCTCGGCATCTCCTCGGCCGTCTCGATCTTGCGGCAGGCCGCGACCACCAGGGCGGTCTGGCGCTCGGCCAGCGACATCTCGGTCGGCTTGCAGCGCCGGCACGGGCGGAAGCCGGCGCGCTCGGCGGCGGCGCCGTCGGCATGGAAGCTGGCATTCTCGCGCCGCGGATGGCGCGAGGCGCAACTCGGGCGGCAGTAGACGCCGGTGGTGCGCACGGCGAAGACGAAGGCGCCGTCGGCGGCGCGGTCGCGGCGCAGCACGGCGGCCCAGCGGGCCTCGTCATGGGCGAAGGCCGGGGCGGGGACGGGGGGCGGGGGAATGAAGCCCATGGGGCGCTCCTGTTCGATGGCGGGATCGACAGGTCTCCCCGATATGGGGATGCCGATCGTTCCACCGAAGATGGCGGTCTCGGGTTTCGCCAGCACTCCGGCCCTTGCTCTCAAATTCCGGGGCCGGCGGCGACCCGGTTCTTGCGATCTCCGGCAGGCGCCATGGGCTTGCGGCCGAATTCGGCCGCAACAAGCGGAGCGCGGGGCGGGGGCCGGTCCTGGATGCTGGCGGCCTCATCCTCCTCCGCGAGTGTTCCGATGTCCGCCATCGCCCCGCTTCCCGCCCCGTTCCGCCGCCTGGCCTGGTCCAACCTGGCCGCGCAGTCGGCGGAGCAGATCGGCCTCGCCGCAGCACCGATCGTCGCCGTGCTCGCCCTCGGCGCCGGGGCCGGCGGCACCGGCCTCTTGCAG
>NZ_JBCNNF010000361.1:0-6947 GCF_039594555.1 Inquilinus sp. | reverse complement strand
GCGGCTGGATGTGCATCTGCAGGTTGGGCGTCGCATGGCGGTCCGAGGAGCGGGTGAAGGCGCCCAGCTGCGACGGCGCCATGGTCATCGCCCCGCGCCGCAGCAGCGCGTATTCGGCGCCCATCAGGCCGCGGCGCAGCAGCGACCGGTACTGCATGTTCAGCGTCGGCGCGCCTGTGATCTTGAAGATCGGGCGGATCTGCAGGTGGTCCTGCAGGTTCTCGCCGACGCCCGGCAAATGGCGCGCGACCGCGATGCCCATCTGCCGCAGCCGCTCCCCGTCGCCGATTCCGGAGCGCTCCAGCAGCGCCGGGGTCGCGACCGCGCCGGTCGAGACGATCACCTCCGCCCGCGCCCGCAACAGGCGCTGCTGCCCGTCGTGGCGGATGACGACGCCGGTGGCGCGGCCGTCCTCGATGACGATCCGCTCGGCCAGCGCCCGGGTGAGGACCGTGAGGTTCGGCCGTTTCAGCGCCGGCCGCAGGAAGCCCCGCGCGGCGCTCCAGCGCCGGCCACGCTTCTGGTTGACCTCGAAATAACCGCAGCCCTCGTTGTCGCCGCTGTTGAAATCGGCCGAGCGCGGGATGCCGGCCTGCTCCGCCGCGCCGATGAAGGCGTCGAGGATGCGCCAGCGCAGCCGCGGCCGGTCCACCCGCCACTCGCCGCCGGCACCGTGCAGGGCGTCGGCGCCGCGCCAATGGTCCTCATGCGATTTGAACACCGGCAGCACGTCGTCCCAGCCCCAGCCGACCAGGCCCTGCTGGCGCCAGCCGTCATAATCGGCGGCCTGGCCGCGCATATAGATCATGGCGTTGATGGCGGAGCAGCCGCCCAGCACCTTACCGCGGGGATAGGCGAGGTCGCGGCCGTTCAGGCCGGGGACGGCCTCGGTCCGGAACAGCCAGTCCGACCGCGGATTGCCGATGGCGAAGAGGTAGCCGACCGGGATGTGGAACCAGATCCAGTCGTCCTTGCCGCCCCCCTCGACCAGAGCCACCCGGTGCCGTCCGCCCGCGGACAGGCGGTTGGCCAGGACGCAGCCGGCCGACCCGCCCCCCAGGACGATGAAATCGAACTCCTGATCCCCGGCCATCGGCAGTCCTCCCCATTTGCTGCCCTTGCCTTACGGGGAGATTTTGATCAGGAGTACCGGAATGTTGCCCAGGAGGCTGTGCGATTATGAACGGCATGCGCCGCTACGACTGGAACGACCTCAGCTACTTCGTCGAGGTGGCGCGCCACGGCACGCTCAGCGGCGCGGCCCGGGCCATCGGCAGCGACCATGCCACGGTCAGCCGGCGCATCGCCGCGCTGGAGCATGCGCTCGGCTCGCCGCTGTTCCACCGCAGCCCGGTCGGCTACATGCTGACCCCGGCCGGTGCCGCGCTGCTGCCGCATGCCGAGCGGGTCGAGACCGCGGCGCGGGCGGCGACGGAAGCGTTGGGCCGGCCCCAGGCCGGGCTGGCCGGCAAGATCCGCCTGGCCACGCCCGACGGCTTCGGCAACCACTTCCTGGCCCGGCATCTCGGCAAGTTCACTGCGGCCTATCCCCGGTTGACGATCGAGCTGGTGACCGTGTCGCAGATCCAGTCGCTGTCGCAGCGCGAGGGCGAGCTGTCGGTGACGCTGGCGCCGCCAGCCCGGGGCCGGTTCCAGACCGAGCGGCTGACCGAGTACGACCTCGCGATCTACGGTGACGCCGGCTACCTTACCGAAGCCCCGCCGGTCCGCACCCGCCAGGACCTGCGCGCCCACCGCTTCATCGGCTATGTCGACGACCTGGTCTTCACCCGCGAGCTGGACTATCTCGGCGAGGTGCTGCCGGGGCTGAGCGTACCGCTGCAGGCGACCAGCCTGCTGGGGCAGCTGAACGCGGTGCTGCGCGGCGACGGGCTGTGCGTGCTGCCGCGCTTCATCGCCGGGCAGCATCCGGCTCTGGTCGAGGTGCTGCCCGGCGAGGTCCGGCTGCGCCGCAGCTATTGGATCAGCGCCCATCAGGACCAGGCGGAGCTGCCGCGGGTGCGGGTGCTGCGGGAGTTCATCCGGCACTGCGTCGAGCGCCACGGCGACTTCCTGATGGAGGGCTGAGGCTTCCTTTGCCGGTGATTTGCCGCACCCGGGTCATGAACGTCTCGCCAGATGACATACGCCGCGTATATTCCATTTGACATACGCAGCGTATGAACCGATGTATGGACATACGGGGCGTATGTGAATGGCCCCGGATGTGGAGCGCAGAGCGCCGGATCCCGAACCTCGGGTGGCCGGCCTGCCTCGTCCAACCCGGAGTGACGTTGTGGCCAAGCGTGATGCGGTTTTCCCTGCCGGCCGGCAGGCGCTGTACGAGATCAACCGATATTCGGCGGCGATCCGCTCGGGCGATCTCCTGTTCGTCTCGGGCCAGGTCGGCAGCCGCGAGGACGGATCGCCCGAGCCGGATTTCGCCAGGCAGGTCCAGCTCGCCTTCGACAATCTCGCGGCGGTGCTGAAGGCGGCGGGCTGCACCTTCGACGATCTGGTCGACGTGACCACTTTCCACACCGACCCGGCCCGGCAATGGGAGACGATCGCACCGATTCGGCTGAAGGCGATCGGCGAGCCGCCCTATCCGAACTGGACCGCGGTCGGCGTGAACTGGCTGGCCGGCTTCGATTTCGAGATCAAGGCCATCGCCCGCATCCCGCAGGCCGGCGGGCACTGACCCCGGTCGCGGCTGCCGGGCGTATCACCCGGCGGCGGCGTCAGCCGAGCCGCAGCGACAGCTCGACATCCTCGCCGAACGGGATCGACAGGTAGCCGCCGCCCGGCGCGCGCACCCGCGCCAGGTAGTCCGGACTGTAGTCGGCATTGTCGGCGAGGATGAAGGCGCCCGGCCGCAGCCGGGTCTCGACCAGGTCCAGGATCTCGGGATACAGCGCCTTGGCGCCGTCCAGCAGCACCAGGTCGATTGTCTCGGGCAGGTCGGTGGCCAGCGTCTTCAGCGCGTCGCCCTCGCGGATCTCGACCAGGTCGAGGACGCCGCCGGCCGACAGGTTGGCGCGGGCCCGCTCCACCTTGGACGGCTCGAACTCGCTGGTAATCAGGCGGCCGCCGCCATTGTCGCGCAGCGCCGCGGCCAGGTGCAGGGTCGAGATGCCGAAGGAGGTGCCGAACTCCACGATCGACCGGGCGCCGCAGCCCCGCGCGAGCATGTACAGCAGCGCGCCGGCCTCGCGCGACACGGCCAGCGGGAAGTCCTTCAGCCGGCCGTAGAAGTCGAGATACTCGGTCTTGCTGCGCATCAGCCGCTCATGCTCGCCGGCGAGTCCGGCCAGGTCGGGGCTCGCCATCGGCGAGGCTTCGTCGGCTGCGGCGAACAGCCGGGCCAGCAGGGGCGCGATCGGGGCGGTGGTCAGGGTGGTCATGAGAGGCTCCGGTCGGAACAGGGGCGCGGTGTTGCGCCGAAGCGAAAATACGACTAGTTCGTCAGGTTCCTGAGTCGCGTTGCCGGAGCCGTCCGTGGCCGACCGCCGAACCCCGCAGATTGCCTCGCGAAAACAGCCGCAGCAGGTGCGCTCGGAAGGGCTCGTCGCCGCGATCCTGGAGGCCGCTGTTCAGGTTCTGGCGAAGGAGGGCGCCCAGCGCTTCACCACCGCGCGGGTGGCCGAGAAGGCCGGGGTCAGCGTCGGGTCGATCTACCAGTATTTCCCGAACAAGGCCGCCATCCTGTTCCGGCTGCAGAGCGACGAGTGGCGGCAGACCAGCGACCTGCTGGGCACCATCCTCGCCGATGACCGGACGCCGCCGCTGGAGCGGCTTCGCCGGCTGGTCCACGCCTTCCTGCGCTCGGAATGCGAGGAGGCGGCGATCCGCGGCGCCCTGAACGATGCCGCGCCGCTGTACCGCGACGCGCCGGAGGCGACCGAGGTGCGGGCGGCCGGGCGCCGCGCCGGCGAGGCCTTCATGCGGGAGCTGCTGCCCGATGTCCCGGACGCGGTCCGCGACCTGGCCGGCCATCTGGTGATGACCACGCTGAGCGAGGTGGGGAAGAGCTTCTCCGACCGACCCCGCACCCCGGCGGAGATCGAGGCCTATGCCGAGGCGCTGGCCGACATGCTGTGCGCCTATCTCGAACGCGTGGCCCGGGGCTGAAAAGCTACCAGCGCAGCCAGCGCCGCCCTGCCAGGGTGCCGATCAGCACCACGATCCCGGTCGCCAGCGTGTACCAGGTGGCGACGAAGAACGGGCTGTCGTCGGGGCAATGCGCGGCATAGAAGGTCGCGGCGATGCCGCTGGCCACCAGCCCGGCGACCGCCCCGGCCCGGCCCGGGTGGCGCGGCGCGCCCTGGCGCAGCGCCCACAGCAGCAGCGCCAGCGGGCCCAGCGCCATCAGCGGGATCAGTGTCAGGCACCAGCGGGCATTGGTGCCGATCCAGCGGGCGCCCCAGCTCGACATCGGCATCGCCATCATCTCGAGCGCCACGGCGACGGCCAGCAGCAGCGGTGCCGCCAGCAGCGCCCAGCGCCAGGCGCCCAGCGGCACGCCCGGCCGCGCCAGGTGCAGGATCAGCCCGGTGGCGGTGACGGCCAGCGCCAGGGTGACGACGAATTTGAACAGGTAGCGGATTGTCATTGCCGCCTGCATCGCGTCCGGCCGCACGCCGATGCCGGTGAAGAAGATCACCCCGGCCACGACCGCGCCGCCGGCCATCGCGGCCGCCACCGCGCGGCCGAGCCGCCAGCGGACGGGCGCGTCCTGCGCCAAGGCGGTGATGAGGTCATCGGTCTTCAATCAGTGTCACTCCGGTACAAAGCCGCCAGCGCCTTCAGGGCGCGATGCAGCGCCACGCGCACGGCGCCCTCGGTCATGCTCAGACGCGTGGCGGTCTCACGCACGCTGCCGCCCTCGACCGAGATCGAGCGGACGATGTCGCGCTGCTGCGCCTTCAGCTGCGACAGCAGGCGCTCGACGTCGCGCTGCTCCAGCCCGTCCGGCGTCGCCTGGGCCTCCAGCGTGTCGATCACATCCTCGATCGGCACGTCGACATGGCGGCCGCGGCGGCGCAGCGCGTCGATCATCTTGTTGCGCACGATCACCGAGATCCAGGGGCCGATCGGCCGCGACTGGTCCCAGGACCCGCGCTTCAGATGGATCGCCAGCAGCACCTCCTGCACCACGTCCTCGGCATCGGCGGCGGAGCCGCCGAACAGGGCGCCGCGCCGCCGCGCCATGGCGCGCAGATGCGGCGTCACCGCCTGCAGGAACAGGCGATAGGCACCGGCGTCGCCCGAGATCGCGGCCCGCATCCATGTCGCCCACTGGTCCTCCCGCACCGGATCACTCACGCGTCATCACCTCATACGGCTCCGACTCCGGATTCGTTACAGGACCGGCGCGTTGCTCGACCGGCATCAGAAAAAATTTCCACGGCCGTGTAATACCAGCGGCATGACTGTCGAAGAAGCCGTCACAAGCCCATTGCGGCGTGCCTCTTCCGCGGACCATTCCATGGATCGTCTCCTGCCTCTTCTTGCCCCGAGGGCCGCGGATCCGGCGACGGCGCATCCTGCCGGCCTCACCGGTCTCCCCGCATTGCGGTCGAGGGTCGCAACCCCGGACGGCTGACCCACCGCCAGACACCCCCTCCGAACCGAACTGCCGCCGCGTCGCCCGATCGACGCCACGGTCGAGCCTTGCCCAAAGGACGTGCCATGCCGTTGGATGCCTTCGACCTTTCGACCAGCTCCGCCAGCCCTGCCGCCACCGCCGCCTTCGAGGAGGCGGTGCGCGGCCTCGCGGCCCACCGGCCCTCGACCGGGCTGGCCCTCGGCCGGGCCCTGGAGGCCGACCCCGACCATGTGCCGGCCCTGGCGCTGAAGGGCTTCGCCAGCCTGATCCTGGCCCGCGAGGAGCTGGCCGGGCCGGCGCGCGAGGCGCTGGCCGCCGCCCGGCGGGCCCTGGCGGCGCGGGACGGCGGCACCATAGATGAGCGGGCGCTGGTCGAGGCGCTGGCCTTGGCCGCGGAGGACCGCTTTGCCGACGCCGCGACGTCCCTGGACCGGAGCTTCGCCGACCGACCCGCCACCTTCCTGCCGTTCAAGATCGCGCATGCGCTGCGCTTCATGCTGGGCGACGCCGCCGGCATGCTGGCCGCGTCGCAGCGGATGATGGCGGTGTGGTGTCCCGATCGGCCGGCCGCGGGCTTCCTGCTGGGCTGCCACGCCTTCGCAGTCGAGGAGCACGGCGCCTATGCCGCGGCCGAGGCCTATGGCCGCCAGGCGGTGGCGATGGAGCCGGACGATGCCTGGGGGCTGCATGCCGTCTCCCACGTCCACGAGATGCGGGGCGAGACCGCCGCCGGCATCGAGTGGCTGGAGGCCAGTCGCGGCAGCTGGTCCCGCTGCAACAATTTCAGCTTCCACATGGCCTGGCACCTGGCGCTGCTGCATCTGGAGCGCGGCGAGCATGAGCGCGTGCTGGACCTGTACGACCGGGAGGTGCGGCCGGCGCCGACCGACGATTTCCGCGACATGGCCAATGCCGTGTCGCTGCTGTGGCGGCTGGAGCGGCTGGGCGTCGATGTCGGCGGCCGCTGGGCCGAGTTGGCGGAGATCGCGCGCAAGCGGCGGGCCGACACCACCCTGGTCTTCGCCGCGCTGCACAATCTGATCGCCCTGGTCGCGCTCGGCGACCGGCCGGCGGCGGCGGAGCTGGTGATGGCGCTGCAGGTGCGTGCCCAGGGCGGCGGCGACCAGGCCCGGGTGGCGGCCGATCTGGGCCTGCCGCTGGTCCGCGCGATCGCCGGGATGGGCGGGGAGCGCGGGTCGCTCGACCGGCTTGGCGCCGCTCTCCCGCAGCTCGGCGGCAGCAACGCCCAGCGCGACCTGTTCGTCCTGGCCCTGGCCGAGGCCGCGTCCCGGCGCGGCGACGCTCCGGCCCTGCGCGCGATCGGCGCCGCCCGCCGCCG
>NZ_JBCNNF010000360.1:0-6958 GCF_039594555.1 Inquilinus sp. | reverse complement strand
GGCGTTTGATAATTGCCGGCATCTCGAGCATCAGTTTTGCCGCGCTGTCGGCATCTTTGATGCTGGCGCGCAGAGAGTCGTCCAGTTCACCGCCGCTGACGGGATGGGCAGCTAGGGCGGGATGAGCCAGATCGGGTCATGCCGATGGGTCGTGAGTTGTTGCCTCTCCCGTTTGCGGGACCTTTTTGGAATTCCCCGGATCGTCCCGGACGCTCGCGACGAAAGCAAAAGAGTCCCCCCTCCCCCCCGATCTCCGCCGGGGCATGATCTGCCGAGGCCGCCCGGATCCTACAACCGTAACGCTCGCGGCCGGGCCGGAAACCGTCATGCAACGCGGCTGCCGCAGGATCACGCCTTCATCCTGGGACCGGGGGCAGGGTGGGCCGGACAATTGCATGACGGTGGTACGCCGAACGCGCCCCGGCTTCGATCATGTTCACCGTCGACGAGGCGATATCCATGGCTGCCGGAAAATTCCACGACCTGCAGAAGCACGCGACGAAGATCATCAAGTTCAAGCAGAGCTCCGTCGCCAAATCCGACGAGGCGTTCTTCGCGAACATTCAGTCATCTCTCGACAACGGACAGTTCAACTACGGCTTCGGCTCATGCCTCGGCGTGGCGGTGCTGTTCCTCAAGGATTTCCTGGAACACTCCAGCAACCTGATCGATCTGGGCGCGACCGACTGGTCTCGGTTCGAGCGCGGCCACGGCAGCAGTTCGAACAGCGATCGCAACCGGAAGATCTTCGCCAACGCGATCAGCATGCAGAACGACTATCTTGCGGCGAAGGGCGGGGGCAAGGACCAGATCACGGCGATGGTCAAGGCGGTCAACAGCGTCGGCCTCAAGCAATCGGGTCTCGCCCCCAACAGGGGCAGCGGCACCTTCGAGGCGGAGGCCATCTCCCTGGTCGGGGCCATCGACAACTCCAAGGCCATCCTGATCGGATATTACTTCACGAAGCCGACCGGAACGGGCGGCCACGCCGTCGCGATCGGCAAGTACATGTCGGATGTCTATTTTTTCGATCCGAACATCGGCGGCTATTCCATGCCGGAAGGCAACTTCAAGGATTTTGTCGCGGAATACAAATCTCTCCTGAAATCGAAGGGCAGCTGGGACGTCGGGGGCAATTTCGATTTCATCCTGGTGGAGAAATAGGCGGCCGTCGACCTCCGGCGCCCGCCGGGGCATTATCCCCGCGATCGCTTCCCTCTGCCGGACGCCGCATGATGACCCAGGCCGCCGACCACGCCATCCGCCAGCGGCGCGAGGCCTTCAACCGGGCCCTGGCCAGGGCGGACCTCAAGGCCATCGGCCCGCTGCTGGCCCAGGATGTCGTCCTGGTCACGGGCACCGACAGCGCCGTCCTCTCCGGCCGCAAGGCCCAGTTGGCGGCATGGGAGGCCGAATTTGCCGCCTCCCTGCGCACGATCTACATCCGCACCCCCGACACCATCCAGCTCTCGCCGGTCGAGCCGATCGCGCTGGAGCATGGGCGCTGGCAGGGTGTCGCCGCCGCCGGCGGCCTGCCGTTGGCTTCGGGCACCTACACCGCCAAATGGCGCAGGGCCGGCACCGATTGGGTGATCGAGGCCGAGATCTACCTCACGCTCGCCTGACCGGTCAGCTCGCCCAGGGCCGCCACCAGCCGGTCGCATTCGGCGTCCGTGCCGATGCTGATGCGCAGATGGTCCTGGATCCGCGGCCGGGCGAAGCGGCGCACCAGGATGGCGCGGGCCCGCAGCCCGGCGGCCAGCGCCTCGCCCGGGATCGTCGGGTGGCGCGCGAACAGGAAGTTCGCGGCCGAGGGCAGCACCTCGAACCCCAGGCCGCGCAAGGCGCCGGCCAGCCGCTCCCGGCTGGCGACCACCCGGTCGCGCTGCGTCTCGAACCACGCCCGGTCCTCCCAGGCCGCGACCGCGCCGGCCAGGGCCAGCCGGTCGGTGGGGTAGGAGTTGAAGCTGTCGCGCACCCGCTCCAGCGCCTCGATCAGCGGCCGCTGGCCGACGGCGAAGCCGACCCGCAGCCCGGCCAGGCTGCGCGACTTCGAGAAGGTCTGCACCACCAGCAGGTTCGGGTGCCGGGCGACCAGCGGCACCGCGCTCTCCGCCCCGAAATCGACATAGGCCTCGTCGATCACCACCGGCTGGTCCGGGTGGTCGCGCAGCAGCGCCTCGATTCCGTCCAGCGGCAAGGCGTGGCCGGTCGGGGCGTTCGGGTTGGGCAGGATGATGGCGCCGCAGGGCTGCCGGAAATCGGTGACGCGGACCTGCAGCGCCTCATCGACCGGCACCGCCCGGTGCTCGATGCCGTACAGGCCGCACCAGGTCGGATAGAAGCTGTAGGTGACGTCCGGGAACAGCAGCGGCCCGTCATGCTTCAGCAGCCCGGCGAAGGCGTGGGCCAGCACCTCGTCCGACCCGTTGCCGACGAACACTTGGTCGGCGCCGATGCCGTGGGTGGCGGCGATGGCTTGGCGCAGCTGCGACGCGGTCGGGTCGGGGTACAGGCGCAGCCCGTCCGCCGCGGCGTCGCGGATCGCCGCCAGCGCGCGCGGGGAGGGGCCGTAGGGGTTCTCGTTGGTGTTCAGCTTCACCAGGCCGGGCACCGCCGGCTGCTCCCCCGCCACATAGGGGGTCAGGGTGCCGACGATCGGGCTCCAGAACCGGCTCATTCCGCTCTCCATCATCCTGTCCGTCCGCCTCAGGCCCCGCCGGCCCCGGGCGGCATGCCCTCGAATTCCGGCAGCCCGCCGGCGATATGGTCCCAAGGCTGGCGGCTGCGGATGTTGATCGCGGCGTCCGGCCGGATCACCGACGGGTCGTCCAGCGACCCGGCATAGAGCGTCGCCATCTCCGGGTCCATCTCGGCGGTGCCGAACAGCTGGCTGCCGCAGGCCGGGCAGAAATGGCGCAGCGCCTGCAGCCCGCTGCCGCCGGTATGGGCATAGGCGCGAGCCTCGCCGTGCACGGTCATGGCGTCGCGCGGCACGCCGACATAGGTGGAGTGCCCGGCGCCGCTGGACCGCTGGCACGACCGGCAATGGCAATGTCCGGTATAGACGGGATCGGCCGCCACCTCGTAGCGCACCGCCCCGCACAGGCATCCGCCCGTCATCATCGCTCGTCTCCCGATTCCGGCCCCCTGCCGCCGCCAGCATAGCCCCGCGGAAATCCGGATCGAATTTTTATGCGCCCGGGGTGTCTGATCCGCGCCGATCACACGATTCCGCAGTTGTGCCTGCGGGAAGGAGACTTCGTGCTCGACGTCCTGATGCTTGCCCTGGGCGCGGCGTTCTTCGCCGTCGGCCTGGGCTATGTGCTGCTGTGCGACCGGCTCTAGAGGAAGCGATGACCTTCGATCTCGTCCTCGGCGGCGTCGTATCCGCGCTCCTGCTCGGCTACCTCGTCTACGCCCTCGTTCGCCCCGAGAAATTCTGAGACAGCCATGACCCTCAACGGCTGGATCCAGATCGCCATCTACTGCGCGATCGTGGCCCTCATCACGCGTCCGCTCGGCGGCTACATGACCCGGGTCTTTGCCGGCGAGCGCACCTTCCTCTCCCCCATCCTCCGCCCGGTCGAGCGCGTGCTCTACGCCGCCGCCGGCGTGCGCGAGGACCGCGAGCAGCACTGGACCGGCTACGCCTTCGCCATGCTGCTGTTCAGCGTGGCGGGCTTCGTCCTGCTCTACGCGCTGCAGCGCTTCCAGGACGTGCTGCCGCTGAATCCGGCCGGCATGTCGGCGGTGCCCGAGGGCCTCGCCTTCAACACCGCGGTCAGCTTCGTCACCAACACCAACTGGCAGTCCTATGGCGGCGAAAGCACCATGGGCTACCTGGTGCAGATGGCCGGGCTGACGGTGCAGAACTTCGCCTCGGCCGCGACCGGCATCGCGCTGGCCATCGCGCTGGTGCGCGGCTTCGCCCGGCGCTCGGCCCAGACCATCGGCAATTTCTGGGTCGACCTGACCCGGGCCGTGCTCTACGTGCTGCTGCCGATCTGCGTCGTCGCCACGATCTTCTTCGTCTGGCAAGGCGTGCCGCAGACCCTCGGCACCTATGTCGACGCCACCACGCTGGAGGGCGCGCACCAGACCATCGCCCAGGGGCCGGTGGCCTCGCAGCTGGCGATCAAGATGCTGGGCACCAATGGCGGCGGCTTCTTCAACGCCAATTCGGCGCATCCCTACGAGAACCCGACCGCGCTGTCGAACCTGGTGCAGATGGTGCTGATCTTCGCGATCGGCGCCGCGCTGACCAACGTCTTCGGCCGCATGGTCGGCAACGAGAAGCAGGGCTGGGCGATCCTCAGCGCCATGGGCGTGCTGTTCCTGGTCGGCGTCTTCATCGCCTATTGGCAGGAAGCCGGCGGCGGGCATCTGCTGGCCTCGCTCGGCGTCGACACCACCCTCGGCAACATGGAGGGCAAGGAGGTCCGCTTCGGCGAGGCGCTGTCGGCCCTGTTCGCCGTGGTCACCACCGCGGCGTCCTGCGGCGCGATCATCGCCCAGCATGACAGCCTGACCGCGCTCGGCGGCATGATTCCGCTGATCAACATGATGCTGGGCGAGGTGGTGATCGGCGGCGTCGGCGCCGGCCTGTACGGCATGCTGCTGTTCGTCATCGAGGCGATCTTCGTCGCCGGGCTGATGGTCGGCCGCACGCCGGAATATGTCGGCAAGAAGATCGAGGCCAAGGAGGTCAAGATGACCATGCTGGCCCTGCTGATCCTGCCGGCGTCGATGCTCGGCTTCACCGCCCTGGCATTGTCGACCCAGGCGGGCCTGGCCGGCATCCTCAACCCGGGGCCGCACGGCTTCACCGAGGTGCTGTACGCCTACACCTCCGGCACGGCGAACAACGGCTCGGCCTTCGGCGGCCTGACCGCGACCTCGCTGTTCTACACCGTGACCCTCGGCTTCGCGATGCTGATCGGCCGCTTCCTGATGATCGTGCCGATGCTGGCCGTCGCCGGGTCGCTCGCCGCCAAGCGCAGCCTGCCGCCGTCCTCCGGCACCTTCCCGACCACCGGGCCGCTCTTCGTCGGCCTCTTGATCGGCGTCGTGCTGATCATGGGCGGCCTGACCTTCTTCCCGGCCCTGGCGCTGGGTCCGATCGTGGACCAGCTCGCCTCTTCCGCCGGCACCCTGTTCTGATCGGAACTTCGGTCATGAAGACTTCCAACACCCCGGCATCTCTCTTTGATGCCAAGATCATGGGCCCGGCCGCGTTCGATGCGATCCGCAAGCTCGACCCGCGCGTGATGTGGCGCAGCCCGGTGATGTTCGTGGTCGAGACCGTTGCGGCCCTGACCACGGTCCTGCTGCTGCGCGACCTCGCCACCGGCGCGGCCGGCATCGGCTTCACCATCCAGATCGTGCTCTGGCTCTGGTTCACCGTGCTGTTCGCGAACTTCGCCGAGGCGGTGGCCGAGGGCCGCGGCAAGGCGCAGGCCGAAAGCCTGCGCCGCACCCGGACCGACACGGTGGCCAAGCGGCTGCGCGACGCCGCCGGCCGCGACACCGAGCCGGTGCCGGCGCTCTCCCTGCGCCAGGGCGACCTGGTGCTGGTCGAGGCCGGCGACCTGATCCCGTCGGACGGCGAGGTGATCGAGGGCATCGCCTCGGTCGACGAAAGCGCGATCACCGGCGAATCCGCCCCGGTGATCCGGGAGTCCGGCGGCGACCGGTCGGCCGTCACCGGCGGCACCCGGGTGCTGTCCGACTGGGTCAAGGTGCGCATCACCGCGGCCCAGGGCTCGACCTTCCTCGACCGCATGATCTCGCTGGTCGAGGGCGCGCAGCGGCAGAAGACGCCGAACGAGATCGCGCTGAACATCCTACTGGCCGGGCTGACGATCATCTTCGTCTTCGCCACGGTCACCATTCCCAGCTTCGCCGCCTATGCCGGCGGGTCGATCTCGGTGGTGGTGCTGGTGGCGCTGTTCGTCACCCTGATCCCGACCACGATCGGCGCGCTGCTGTCCGCCATCGGCATCGCCGGCATGGACCGGCTGGTGCGCTTCAACGTGCTGGCCATGTCCGGCCGCGCGGTCGAGGCGGCAGGCGACGTCGACACGCTGCTCCTGGACAAGACCGGCACCATCACTCTGGGCAACCGCCTGGCCACCGAGTTCGTGCCGCTGCCCGGCGTCACCGACGCCGAGCTGGCGGATGCCGCCCAGCTCTCCTCGCTCAGCGACGAGACGCCGGAAGGCCGTTCGGTCGTGGTGCTGGCGAAGGAGAAGTACGGGCTGCGCGCCCGCGAGGTCGGCCGCATGCACGCTCAGTTCGTGCCCTTCACGGCGCAGACGCGGATGAGCGGCGTGGATGTCGAGGGCTCGGTCATCCGCAAGGGCGCCGTCGACGCGGTCATCGCCCATGTCCGCGAGATGGCCGGCAACCCGCGGCTGGCCATGCCGAAGGAGCTGGAGCAGATCACCGAGCGCATCGCCAAGGCCGGCGGCACGCCGCTGGCGGTGGCGAAGGACGGCAAGCCGCTCGGCGTCATCCACCTGAAGGACGTGGTCAAGGGCGGCATCCGCGAGCGCTTCGCCGAGCTGCGGCGGATGGGCATCCGCACCGTCATGATCACCGGCGACAACCCGCTGACCGCCGCGGCGATCGCGGCCGAGGCGGGGGTCGATGACTTCCTGGCCCAGGCGACGCCGGAGGCCAAGCTGGCCCTGATCCGCGAGGAGCAGGGCAAGGGCCGCCTCGTTGCCATGTGCGGCGACGGCACCAACGACGCGCCGGCACTCGCACAAGCAGACGTCGGCGTGGCGATGCAGACCGGCACGGTGGCGGCGCGCGAGGCCGGCAACATGGTCGACCTCGACAGCGACCCGACCAAGCTGATCGAGGTGGTGGGCATCGGCAAGCAGCTGCTGATCACCCGCGGCGCCCTGACCACCTTCTCGATTGCCAACGACGTGGCCAAGTACTTCGCCAT
>NZ_JBCNNF010000036.1:0-28458 GCF_039594555.1 Inquilinus sp. | reverse complement strand
TGCGCCCCCTGAACCGCTACCCGGTGGCCGAGGTCGCCTTCACCCTGGCGCTGCCCTACATCGCCTATGTCGTGGCCGAGCGGTACCTGCATGTCTCCGGCGTCGTCGCGGTGGTGACGGTGGCGCTGGTGGTGGGATCCACCGGCCGCGTCCGGATCTCGGCCGAGGGCTGGGAGGGGCTGGAGAAGGTGTGGGCGCTGCTCGGCTTCTGCGCCTCGACCCTGATCTTCATCTTCGCCGCCATGCTGGTGCCGGAGTTCCTGCGCGACGCCACGGTCGAGGACGGGCTGCTGCTGCTGGTGCTGGTCTCCGCCGCCTTCGCCGCCCGCGCGATCGTGCTGTGGGGCCTGCTGCCGGTGCTGACCTGGCTCAAGGTCGGCCAGCCGGTCAGCACGCCCTATCGCGTGGTGATCCTGTGGGGCGGGCTGCGCGGCGCCGTCACCCTGGCGCTGGCGCTGGCGGTCAGCGAGAATCCGCTGCTGGGGACCGAGGCGACGCATTTCGTCGTCGTGCTGGCCACCGGCTTCGTGCTGTGGACCCTGCTGATCAACGCCACCACGCTGCGGCTGGTGATGCGGGCGCTGGGCATGGGCGCGCTGAGCCCGACCGAGCTGGCGCTGCGCGACCGCGCCCTGCACCAGGCGCGCGAAGGCATCGCCGAGCGGATCGAGGAGATCGCCGAGGAACAGCATCTGGAGCCGGAGGTGGCGAAGGAGGCGGCCGAGGCCTATCGCAGCCGCCTCAGCGGCCTGGCCAGCCGGCCCTTCATGCTGGACCCCAAGGAGCGCGAGCGCATGGGCCTGATGGCCCTGGCCAACCGCGAGCGCGACCTGGTGGTGGAGCATTTCGACCAGAAGCTGATGTCACGCCGCACCACGGTCGACCTGCTGGCCCAGGTGGGCCGGCTGCACGACGCGGCGATGACCGGCGGCCGCGCCGACTACCTGGCCGCCGCGTCGCGCAACATCGGCTTCGGGCCGAGCTTCCGCATCGCCATCCTGCTGCAGCGCTACACCGGCTGGGAGGGGCCGCTGTCCAGCCGCATCGCCGACCGCCTCGAGATGCTGAAGGTCTCGCGGATGATGATCGAGATGCTGAAGCGCCATGCCGAGGCCGAGATGCGGCGCCTCTTGGGCGCCGAGGTGTGGCAGTCGCTCGACGCCGTGCTGACCACCCGGCTGGACGCCATCGTCGCCGCGATCGAGGCCTGGCGGCTGCAATATCCGGACTACGAGCGGCGGATGTCCGAGCGCTTCCTGCGCTGGGCGGCGCTGCGGCTGGAATCGGTCGAATACGACGACCTGCGCAACCAGCAGTTCATCACCGGCGAGATCTACGAGGACCTGCAGCGCGACGTCGGCCGGCTGTACGAGACGCTGCAGCGCCGGCCGCGGCTGGACCTCGGCCTCAGCACCGAGGAGCTGGTGCGCCGCCTGCCGTTCTTCCAGGGCCTGTCGGAGGAGCGCATCGGCCAGATCTGCCGCCTGCTGAAGCCGATCTTCGCGGTGCCGGGCGAGGCCATCGTCCAGGCCGGGGAGCGCGGCGACACCATGTACTTCATCTCCTCCGGCGCGGTGGAGATCGGCCGCGGCGGGCGCAAGTTCCGGCTGGGCCGCGGCGACTTCTTCGGCGAGATGGCGGTGCTGATCAGCGGCCGCCGCACGGCGACCGTGACTGCCATCGCCTTCTGCAAGCTGCTAGCCCTGACCGCCCGCGACCTGCAGGCCCTGGCCAGCGCCCATCCCGACCTGCGCCGCACCATCGCCGAAGTCGCCCGCGCCCGCAGCACCGAGACCGAGCGCACGATCTCGG
The DNA here is from genome assembly GCF_039594555.1 of Inquilinus sp. Taxonomy (GTDB): domain Bacteria; phylum Pseudomonadota; class Alphaproteobacteria; order DSM-16000; family Inquilinaceae; genus Inquilinus. The sequence goes on along the minus strand of NZ_JBCNNF010000036.1, from coordinate 26,646 downwards.
CCCTGGGCGAGGAGGAGGCGGTCTGAGAGCCCTTCCGATAACACGCCTGGGGCGGCCGCCTGACGGTGGTTTCTGCGCTTCCGGTGCTCACGGACGACCATGTCCGCTGCGCTCCGGTTCTCGAAACCACCGCCAGCCGACTCACCCCAGACGCGTTCTCGGAAGGGCTCCGAGCCCGGATCTGCAAGCTTCCGCCGGCAGCCCCCTCCCGCAAGGGGAGGGTAGAAGAGGCAAGCCCGCTCCGACGGCGATCCTTCGATCGCCCCAATCCCCAGAACGTCGGCCCGTTCCGGCCGCGCGCCGCCTCGGTTAGACTGGCAGGATGGCGCGTTATCTTCCCCGCCGCCGCTGGACCATCGGCCTGTCGGCGCTGCTCGCGACCCTGGTCGGGCTGGCGATCGCCGCGCGGCAGCTGCTGCCCGGCTGGGTCGAGCAGGAGGCCGTCGCGCGCCTGCGGGCCGAGGGCGTGCCAGTCGAGCGGCTGACCGTGTCCAGCGTCGATCTCGGCTCGGCCGAGATCGGCGGCATCGCCGTGGCCGAGGGGCGGATCACCATCGACCGCATCTCGCTCGGCTTCAACCCCTGGACCCTGATCCGTGAGGGCCACCTGTCCTCGATCGAGCTGTCCGGCGTCTCGATCCGCCTCGGCATCGACCGGTCCGGCACGCTGGACCTGCCGCGGATGGAGGTGCTGGAGGGCGGCGGGGGAGGAGGGGCGCTGGGCGCGATCCCGTTCCAGACCATCTCGGTCACCGACAGCACGATCGTGATCGACACCCCCTGGGGCCGGATCCGCACGCCGATCGAGGCCGAGGGCGCGGTCAACGAGCAGGGCCGGCTGGTGTGGAGCGGACGGCTGCGCCCGGCCGGCGCCGGCGGCGCGGCCCAGGCCAAGTTCGACCTGACCAACACCCCCGAGGGCCAGGTCTATGGCGGCGTGCAGCTGGAGCAGGCCACCTTCCGCTCGGACCAGCTGGCGCTGGACGGGGTCACCGGCTGGATCGCCTATGGCGGTGCCCGCACCAGCAGCGGCGAGATCCAGGGCGCGCTGACCGTGGCCGAGGTCCAGCGCGGCACCGCCCGGTTCCGCGATTTCGGCGTCCAGGGCAACGGCACGCTGCAGCGGCTGCAGCAGCTGATCATCGGTGCCAAGATCGGCAGCGGCGACGGCAGCCTGGGTCTGCAGCTGCAGGGCACGAAGGAGGGGCCGGGCACCGACCTGGCGGTGCAGGTCGACGCCGACAATCTCGGCGCGGTGGCGCCGGCCCTGGGCTTCGACGGCGGCGTCACCGGCAAGGCCAGCGTCAACGCCTGGCTGACCCTGCGCACCCCCGGCCTGCCCAGCCTGGACGAGCTGCCGGAGCTGCTGGCCGACGGCTTCATCCGGGTCTCGACCGACGGCGTCCAGGCCGGCACCGGCGTGTCGCTGCAGACCGGGCAGCTCAGCGCCGCCATCGACCTCTCCGGCGGCACGCTGACCCTGGCCGGCAGCCGGCCCTGGAAGGTGGCGGGGCGCTTCGCCTCGGGCAAGCTGTCGGTCGATCTCGACTGGCTGCCCGGCAATGGCGGGCCGCAGCGGCTGGAGTTCAGCCGTGAGGCCGACACCTGGTGGACCCGGCTGGCCGGCGCCACCAAGGGCAATGTCGCCGGCTTCGATGTCTCCGGCTCGATCGACGCCGAGCTCGGGCTGAACGATGCCGGCCAGGCCAAGGTGCGGGTGCCGGAGGCGGTGCTGGATCTCGACCCGTTCGAGGCGATCGGCCTGACCGTCGATCCCGGCCCGATGACGGTGACGGGCGAGACCACCGACAAGGGATGGACCGCGACGCTGTCCGGCAGCTCGACCATCGGCCTGCCGGGCAAGGAGGGCGGCAACGCCATTGCCGAGGGCAAGGTCCGGGTCGACACCGTCGGCCAGCATCTGACGGTGCGGCCGGTGCATGGCGAATGCCTGTCGCTGGCCCTGCCGGCGCAGGATTTCACCCCGCGGCTGCGCCTGGCCCAGCCGGCCGCGGCGCAGCTGTGCCCGGATGCGGACGGCCTGCCGCTGCTGGAGACCGACCTCGGCAGCGACCGGCCGCCGCTGGTGCGGGCCGCCGTGCCGGCGCTGGCGCTGGACCTGTCGATCGGCGCCGGGGCGGGCGCCACCCGGCTGACCGCGACCACGCCGGTCCTCGCCATCGCGCCGGCCCAGCCGGACGGCAACTACAGCGTGACGGCGACCGACGGCAAGCTGGCGCTGCCCGGCACCGGGCTGACGGTGGAGGGCGTCGCCGCCGACATCGCCCTGGCCCCGGGCGCGGCGGTCCCGCTCGATGCCCGGCTGACCGCGGCGCGGCTGGCGATCGAAGGCAATCCGGTGATCCCGATGGCGGCGACGATGCGCGGCCGGCTCGACGCCGCCACCGACGTGCTGTCGCTGGAGGCCGAGCTGACCGATCCGGAAGGCCGCGCCCGCGCCGTCGGCACCGGCCGCCACGACCTGACCACCGGCGATGGCGGCCTCGACCTGGTGCTGGACCCGGTGCGGTTCCGGCGCCGCGGCCTGCAGCCGAAGGATGTGGTGCCGGCGCTGGCCGTGCTGCCGCTGGCCTGCGTCGACGGCCGGCTGGAGGGGGGCGGGCGCATCGCCTGGGGCAGCGCCGCGGAGACGGCGCTCGACCTCCGCCTGCGCAACGCCGCCTTCCGCACGCCCTGGGGTCGGGCCGAGGCCGCAGCCGGCGAGCTGCGGCTGGACCGGTTCTCGCCGCTGCGGCTGCCGGCCGGCCAGCGGGTGCGGATCGGCCGCTTCATCATCGACGACAAGACGCCGCCCTTGACCGATGTCGATGCCCGCTTCGGCTGGGGCGCGGCCGAAGGCGTCGACCTGCGGCGGCTGGCGCTGGACTGGACCGGGGCCAAGGTCTCGGTCGAGGGCGGCTCCGGCCGGCGGCGGCCATCGGTGCTGCGGATCGAGGGGCTGGACCTGGCGCGGGCGGTGGCCGCGGCCGGGCTGGACGACGTGCGGGCCACCGGCATCGTCGACGGCACCATCCCGTTCCGCCTCGACCGCGACACGATCGTGGTCGAGAACGGTGTGCTGGCGACGCGCGGCCCGGGCGAGATCCGCTATGGCGCGGGCGCTGCGCCGGAGGAGATCAAGGCGGCGGCCGCCGCCGAACCGGGCATGGACACGCTGATGACGGCGCTGCGCAACTTCCAGTACCAGTCGCTGCGGGCGACGCTGGACGGGCGCAGCGACGGCGAGGCGAATGTGAAGCTGGCGGTGCGGGGATCCAACCCCGACCTCTATGGCGGCTTCCCGATCGCGCTGAACGTCAACCTGTCGGGCGCGCTCTACGTCATCGCCCGGCGCAGCCTGGCGCTGGCGCGGATCGGCGACCGCATCCGCGACTATTATGCCGAACGGCTGGGCCGCCGGAACGAGCCGCCGTGCTGAAGACGAGAAGGGGACCGAACCCGATGACCGACCGATCCCGCGCCGCCTGTGCCGGCCTGTGCGCCGCCGTGCTGCTCGGCGCCTGCTCGCCGGTGATCCGGGTCGAGGCGCCGGAGAAGCCGATCGAGATCAACCTCAATGTCCGGGTGCAGCAGGACGTGAAGGTCCAGGTCGACCGCAGCCTGCAGAAGGTGGTCGGCAAGAACCCGGCGCAACCTTAGGCCGGAGACCACGCGGCGGTGAGGAGGGGCCGCAAATGGTCCTACAGGCCTTTGCGAAAGAAGACGACGCGTCTTGTCTCTTCGAAACCCAGCGCCGCATGAAACCTGTGGCTCACGACGTTGTCCAATAGGGCGTCGGATGCGAACTCAGAACAGCCGATAGACTTGCCCCATTCGGCAATTGCATCGCAGAGCCGTCGCGCCGCGCCCTTCTGCCTGTGGCCGGGCAGAACATAGATGCCTTCAAGGAAGAGAACGGGAGAGGTTTTGCATCCGTTGACGTAATCACTGCGCAGCGCGGCCTCGGCAAATCCGATCACCTCGCCTTCATTGGTTGCACAGATGAATGCGACGGCTCGGCCGTCTCCGGGCAGGAACGTGCGAACCACGTCGTCCCGATGATATTGGACAGAATGGTCCGGCCAAAGCGCAGCACGCAACCGCGCCCACGGCTCGACATAGTCCTCGGTGCTCCGCCGGATCTTCATCGTTTCACCCTGCGCCGCAGTTCGCGTGTCTCCAACGGGTCGATCGCCACCCTTCAGCCCGTCTCCTCCCCATCCCAGTACCGCCGCAGCCCCGACATGTCGAAGATGTCGTCGCGGGTGCGCAGGGCGCCGACCGCCATCTTGTTCGAATCCGGATAGACGCAGACCTCGTTCGGGTTGCGCTGGCCGATCATCAGGGTGCGGCACGGGCCGGGGCCGCGGTTGAGGAAGGAATGGCCGACCTTCCGCCCGGCCGGGAAGCAGACATAGTCGCCGGCGTTCAGCTCGTAGCGCTCGTCGCCCAGGATCAGCGTCACCTGGCCTTCCAGGATCAGCGCGTGCTCCTCCTCCAGCATGTGGTAGTGGGTCGGGCACAGGCGCTTGCCGGGCGCCGGGGATTCGATCAGCACGCCGACGCGGTAGTCCGGCCCGACCGCCGCATGGGTCAGGTGCTTCGACCGGCCGCCGAACCGGGCGCTGCCGGGCACGCCGTCCTCATGCCACTCGACCGACGCCTCGGCGATCGGCGGCTTCGGCGCCACCACGGCCTCGGCCACCGCGGCATCGGCGGGCGGGGCGACGCCGGGCGGCAGGCCGGTGTCCTCGCCGTCCCAATAGTCGCGCGTCGCCGTCATGTCGAAGATCGCCCGCCGCCCCAGGGGGCGCACCAGCACCTTGTTGGTGTCGGTGTAGACGCAGATCTCGTTCGGGTTCTTCTCGCCCACCACCACGTAGCGGCAGGTCGTGTCGCCGGTGTTGACCAGGCAATGCCCGGCCCTCTGCCCGGCCGGATAGCAGATATAGTCCCCGGCCTTCATCTCGTAGGTGTCGGCGCCGAGCCGTGCCGCGACCGTGCCCTCGAGGATGAAGACATGCTCCTCCTCGAAGATGTGGTAATGCGCCGGCGAGCTCTGCCGGCCCGGCCCCAGCTCCTCGATGGCGACGCCGACCTGATAGTCGTCGCCGACCGCGGCCCGGGTCAGGTGCCGGTAGCGCGTGGTGAAGCGCGGGATGTCCAGCCACTCCTGCCACGGCACGTCGTTCGACGAGATCGGCCTGGCCGTGGTTTCGCTCGCCATGACTCTGTTCCCCCTCTGCGATAGCCCCTGATCCTGGATCGGATCCGGCGCGGGTCAAGGCCTCGCGGCTCCGCCGGCCGCCGATGCGCCAGGGCCAGGGAGCGGGCGAGGGCGGTGCCGAGCGGCAGGCCGTGGGCATCGCGCAGATAGGTCTGGAAGTCGTAGATCGTCACCGCCGGGCAGGTCTCGAACTCCAGGATCCGGACACCGCCATTCTCATCCGCGCGCAGGTCGACCGAGAAATAGTCGCGCAGCCCGAACAGCCCGGCCAGGCGGGGCACGAGCTCCTCGGCCGCGGCCACGATGCGGGCGGCCGCCGGGCCGGGCTCGGCGCGAAGATCCGTCAGCCGCGGGACGAAGGCGCGGTCCTGCGTCTCGCCGAAGCCGGTCCGGCCACCCTCGGTGTCGCGGCTGCCCTACAGGCTGGCATTGTCTCGCATGGTCATGAAGGCGCCGCCGGTCTCGCTGCCCGGATCCTTGCCCAGCCGGGCGATGCCCAGCGACGCGGCCAGGGGCCGGCCGGTGTCCATGAAACTGACCCGGACGTCGTGGCCCGGCAGGAAGGGCTGGATCACCGCCCGGTCGCGGTAGCGGTCCCACAGCCTCCCGGCCGCCTCCAGCGCCGCCGCCGCATCCGCGGTCCTGGAATCGCCGAAGATGCCGATCTTGGCGCCCAGCGTGTTCGGCTTGACGAAGAACGGCCCCGGCCTGTCGAGCACCTCGGCGCCGGCGATCACACGCCGGCCTTCGGCCAGCGCGGTCGGCGGCACCGGCAGGCCGGCGGAAGCGGCCAAGGCGGTGCATTTGAACTTGTCCTGGCACAGATGCTGCGCCTGGGGCGGGCTGCCGTACAACGGGATGCCGGCCAGCCGCGCCAGGGCGCTGACGCTGCTGCCGCGGTAATAGGCGATGCCGTCGGTCTGGCACCACAGGATGGTGTCGTCGCGCCGGGCCGCCAGGCCGGGCAGGGCGTCGATGAGGGCGTCGAGCTCGACGAACTCCGCCTCCAGCCCGGCCTCACTCAGCGTGGCCGCCAGCTCCGGCTTGATCGCCTCCAGGTCAGTCGCCTGGGCCAGGTAGCAGGCGATCTCCGCCGAGACCTCGGCGTCGAAGCCCACCGCCTGCAGCCGCGCCCGGCACGCCGCCTCCGGCTCATAGGTGATGACGACGCGGCGGAGCGGGGAGGGCGGCATTAGCGGCGGCTCCTGGATCAGGGAAAGGCGCAGACCTCGCTGGTGACGCGGACGAAGCTGCGCTCGCCCTCCACCAGGCTGAACCGGTATTCCTTGTCGCCCAGCACCACGGTCTGGAACAGCGGCAGCACGCCGGTGGCGGTGGCCTGCTTGCCGTCGATGCCGCGGAAGTTGACGGTGATGGGCTTGGCCGGGTCGAACCAGGACTGGGCCTTGTTCTTGTCGTCCAGCGCGCTCTCGCCGCGGCCGGTCACCGCGACGGTGTTGTTGGCGAAGGCGACCGAGCTGTTCGAACCGGTGGCGTTCTGGGTCGGCAGGATGAAGCGCTTGCTCTCGCCCGGCTTGCAGTCGCGCGGGGCCGTGGCCTGGTCGATGTAGAAGGCCAGGCGCTGGGGGTCCAGCCCGCTCTGCAGCCGCGCCGCCACCTTGTCGGCCAGCTCGCGGTTCACCCCGGTCGGCACCTCGCGCTCGAATCGGGCCATCAGCTCGCGGTACTGGATCTGCGCCGTCTGCGCCGCCGCCTGCAACTGCACCCGCTGCTGCTCCCACCCGCTGCGGTCCTGGGTCAGGCTGGAGACCTGGGATTGCAGCGTCTGGATCTGGCCGCGCGTGCGCTCGACCCCGATCTGGTAGGCGAAGGCCGCCACCACCACCAGCACGGTGATCGAGAAGAACACGCGGATGATCGCGCCCCAGACGCGCCGCCGGTAGCGGCGCTCCGGATCGTAGAGACCGAGACCCATGAACCCTATCCTGACCCTTTGCCGACGCAGGTTACCGCCGTAGCATGGCCGACAGTTACGACAGGGCCACCCCCGCCGCCAAGCCCGTCGCGAGGGGCGCGGCAAATCGGCGGCGATCCGGCTCGTCGGTCAGAAAATTCTGGAGGAGCGCAGCGTGGGTTCGATCCATCACTTCATCGACGGCAAGGCCGCGCCCGGCCACAGCGGCCGCGCCGGGGACGTGTGCAACCCGGCGACCGGCGAGGTCTCGGGCCGCGTCGACTTCGCCTCGGCCGAGGAGGTCGGCGCCGCCATCGACTCCGCCCGCAAGGCGCTGCCCGGCTGGGCGGCGACGCCGACGGTGATCCGCGCCCGCGTCATGTTCCGCTTCAAGCAGCTGATCGAGGAAAACATCGAGGAGCTGGCGCGGATCGTGACCGCGGAGCACGGCAAGGTGCTGTCCGATGCCAAGGGGTCGATCCAGCGCGGCCTCGAGGTGGTGGAGTTCGCCTGCGGCATCCCGCACCTGCTGAAGGGTGAGTTCAGCGAGAATGTCGGGCGCGAGATCGACAGCTTCTCGATCCGCCAGCCGGTCGGCGTCTGCGCCGGCATCACGCCGTTCAACTTCCCGGTGATGGTGCCGCTGTGGATGTTCTCGATCGCCATCGCCTGCGGCAACACCTTCGTGCTGAAGCCGTCGGAGAAGGACCCGTCCGCCGCCAACTGGCTGGCGGCGAAGCTGATCGAGGCCGGTGCCCCTCCGGGCGTGCTGAACGTGGTGCATGGCGACAAGGTCGCGGTCGACACGCTGCTGACCCATCCGGGCGTGGCGGCGGTCAGCTTCGTCGGCTCGACCCAGATCGGCGAGTACATCTATGCCACCGCGGCGGCGCATGGAAAGCGGGTGCAGGCGCTGTGCGGCGCCAAGAACCACATGGTGGTGATGCCCGACGCCGACCTGGACAAGGCGGTCGACGCGCTGATGGGCGCCGGCTACGGCTCGGCCGGTGAGCGCTGCATGGCGATCTCGGTCGCGGTCGCGGTCGGCGATGTCGGCGACAGGCTGATCCAGAAGCTGGAGCCGAAGGTGCGGGCGCTGAAGATCGGCCCCGGCACCGACCCGGATGCCGAGATGGGGCCGCTGGTGACGAAGCAGCACTACGACAAGGTGCGCGGCTACGTCGACATCGGCGTCCAGGAGGGCGCGAAGCTGGTGGTCGACGGCCGCGGCCTGAAGCTGCAGGGCTACGAGAACGGCTATTTCATCGGCGGCTGCCTGTTCGACAATGTCGAGCCGAACATGCGGATCTACCGGGAGGAGATCTTCGGGCCCGTGCTGTCGGTGGTGCGGACGCCGGATTTCGCCACGGCGCTGGACCTGGTGAACAAGCACGAATACGGCAACGGCACCGCGATCTTCACCCGCGACGGCGACGCGGCGCGGACCTTCGTCAGCAACTGCAATGTCGGCATGGTCGGCGTCAACGTGCCGATCCCGGTGCCGATGGCGTTCCACACCTTCGGCGGCTGGAAGCGCTCGGCCTTCGGCGACCTCGGCATGTACGGGCCGGACGGGGTGCGCTTCTACACCAAGCTGAAGACCGTGACCGAGCGCTGGCCGACCGGCATCAAGGGCGGCGCGGAGTACACCATGCCCGTCATGAGGTAGGCATCGGCGAGCCGGGTCGGCTCTCTCCCTAATTTGTCATTGCCGGGCTCGACCCGGCAATCCAGGGGCCACCCGGAGCGGCCTCGACATCTCCTGGATGCCCGGGTCAACCCCGGGCATGACAAGAGGGGAGCAGCTCCAAGAAACGACGAGGCGGGCCAAAGCCCGCCTCGTTGCGTTGGGAGGAATAACCGCTTAAGCCGCAGCGGCCAGGCCCGGGCTCGCCTTGGCCTGCTGGTGCGCCTCGGCCACCGCGCGGTCGCGATGCTCTGGGCCATAGCCCAGGCCCTCGGCGCGGACGAACTCGATCTCGGTGACGCCGATGAAGCCCAGCGCCGTGCGCAAATAGGCCTCCTGGTGGTCCATCGCCTCCAGCCCCGCGGTGTAGATGCCGCCGCGCGACGAGACCACGATCACCTTGCGGCCGCCGGCCAGGCCCACCGGGCCGGTCTCGGTGTAGCGGAAGGTGCGTCCGGCCTGCAGCAGGCGGTCGATCCAGGCCTTCAGCTGGGTCGGCACGGTAAAGTTGTACATCGGCGCGCCGATGACCACGACATCGGCCGACAGGAACTCCCCGACGATGCCGTCGATCAGCGCCCGCTCCTCGGCCTGCGCCGGGGTCAGCTCGGCATCCTTGCCGAACTTGATCACCGCCAGCCGCTCGGCCGTCAGATGCTCCGGCGCATCGGCGACCAGGTCGCGATGCACCAGCTCGGCCTGCGGGTAGCGGGCGCGCCAGGCCTCGACGGTGGCGCGGGTCAGCTGGCGCGACACCGAGGCGTCGCCGAGCGGGCTGGAATCGATCTGCAGGATCTTCATGGACCCCTCCTGGATGCAAATGACAGTGCCATTGCATTTACGGGTGGGGATAATCCATCTGTAGCCTGGATTTTTGCGATGGATCGTTCTATCTGTGAGACAATCCATCGCGGGTGACGGCCATGCTCGACCTCAACGACCTTCGCCTCTTCGCCAAGGTGGCGCAGCTGGGCGGCTTCACCGCCGCCGGCCGGGCGCTGGGCCTGCCCAAGTCGCGTCTGAGCCGCCGCATCGCGACGCTGGAGGAGGATCTGGGCGTACGGCTGCTGCAGCGTTCCACCCGCCGGCTGTCGCTGACCGATGTCGGCGAGACCTTCCTGCGCCATTGCGAGGCCCTGCTGTCCGAGGCCGAGGCGGCGGAGCAGGCGGTGGCCCAGGCGCGGTCGGAGCCGAGCGGACTGGTCCGCGTCACCTGCCCGCACATCCTGGCGCAGACCATGATCGCGCCGCTGATCAACAGCTTCCTGGCCGACCATCCGGCGGTGCGGATCTCGATGGAGCTGACCGGCCGCCGCGTCGACGTGATCGAGGAGCGGGTCGACCTGGCCTTCCGCGTGCGCCGGCCGCCGACCGAGCCCTCCGATGTGGTGGTGCGGGTGCTGGCCCAGACCCGCGGCGTGGTGGTGGCCGCGCCCAGGCTGCTGGACCGGATCGGCCGCCCCGTCGAGCCGGCCGACCTGATCCGCCTCGGTACGCTCGACCTGCACCATGCCGACGGCCGCCATGTCTGGACCCTGGCCGACGCCGCCGGGGGCACCCAGTCGCTGCCGCATGTGCCCCGACTGGCCAGCGACGACATGTTCACCCTGCGCCAGGCCGCGATCGACGGGCTCGGCTCCGCCCTGCTGCCTGACTACATCTGCCGGCCGGCGATCGAGGCCGGGCTGCTGGAGCATGTGCTGCTGGACTGGCAGGTGCCGGAGGGCGAGGTGCAGGCGGTGTTCGCCTCCCGCCGTGGCCTGGTGCCGGCGGTGCGCGCCCTGGTCGACCATGTCGTGCGCTGGGTGCCGCGGATGGTGTCGATCTGCGACAGCGAACGGCGCGAGGAGGACCGGCTGCCGCCCTACCGGGATTCCGGCGCCAACGCCGCCGCGCTGGGCCTCGATGCGCTGTTGACGGCGCGGCCGCCCGCCCATTAGCGTCGCCGCGACGGTTCCTTCGGGATCAAAAGGGAACGCGGTGGGGGCTTCGGCCCGACGCCGCGGCTGCCCCCGCAACTGTGAGCGGCGAGTCCTTCGTCATTCGGCCACTGGGCTCTCGGGCCTGGGAAGGCGGCGAAGGTGCGACGACCCGCAAGCCAGGAGACCTGCCGTCGTTCGTGGTCACACGCGAGCCTGCCGGGCGGGGTGTCCCGGTGGTTGCCGAACCGGCGCCGCTTCCGAACGGCTGGGGCCGGGGAGACAGCGTTCGCGGTGACGTGCCACCGCGTGTCTCCCGAGGTCTCCATGTCCGTTTCATCCCGCTGCGTCCTGGCCCTGCTCGCGGCCGGCATCTCCATGCGTGCGGAGGGGCAGGAAGCCGGCCTGGTCCTGTCGCCGATCGTGGTCACCGCCAACCGCGTGCCGACCCCGGCGGCGGAGGTCGGCAGCGCCGTCACCGTGATCACCCGGCAGGAGCTGGAGGACCGGCAGGTCCGCCAGCTCTCCGACGTGCTGCGCGAGGTGCCGGGCGTCGCCGTCAACCGCACCGGCCCGGCCGGCCAGACCACCCAGATCCGCATCCGCGGCGCCGAAAGCAACCAGACGCTGGTGCTGATCGACGGGGTCGAGGTCAACGACCCGTCGGCGAACTCCGATTTCGATTTCGCCCATCTGATGGCCGACGACATCGGGCGGATCGAGGTGCTGCGCGGGCCGCAGAGCGCGCTCTACGGCTCGGACGCGATCGGCGGCGTGGTCAACATCGTCACCCGGCGGGGGGAAGGGCCGGCGGGCGGCACCGCCTCGGTCGAGGGCGGTGGCTATGGCACGCTGCGCGCCCATGCCTCGGTCAGCGGCGGCAATGACGATCTCGACTACCTGATCGGCGCCACCGGGCTGCGGACCGACGGCGCCTCTGCCGCCCGGACCGGCAGCGAGGCCGACGGCACCCGCACCGGCACGATCTATACGAAGATCGGACTGCACCCGAGCGAGCTGGTCGATATCGACGTGGTCGGCCGGTATACCCGCTTCAACACCGATCTGGACGGCTTCGCGGGCGGTGTCGGTGCCGTGGACAGCAAGGATGATGTCGACGGATCGAGTTTCCTCGGCCGCATCCAGGGCAGGCTCAAGCTGCTCGACGGCCGATGGGAGCATATCGTCGGCCTGTCCTACACCGATGACAGCCGTGACTACCGGGACGGCAGCGACATCATCACCAGCAGCTATCGCGGCAAGACATCCCGCGTCGACTACCAGACCAACCTGACGCTGGACAGCGAAGCGGTGCTGCCGGCGGCGCACCGCCTGACCTTCGCGATCGACCATGAGGAGCAGCAGGCCGACAGCGACAGCGGCTTCGCCGATTTCAGCCGGCGGATCGGCGCCACCGGGCTGGTCGGGCAGGTCCAGCTGGGCCTGGCCGACAGCCTGTTCCTGACCGGCAGCGTGCGGCACGACCTGAACGACCTGTTCCGCGACACCACCACCTGGCGCCTGACCGCGGCCTGGCAGATCGAGGCCACGGGCACCAAGCTGCGCGCCTCCTATGGCACCGGGGTGAAGAACCCGACGCTGTTCGAGCTTTACGGCTTCACCAACAGCTATCGCGGCAACCCGGATCTGAAGCCGGAGCGGGCGGAGGGCTGGGACGCCGGCTTCGACCAACAGATCTGGGGCGACCGGGTGGTGCTGGACGCGACGTATTTCGAGCAGCGGATCAGCGACCTGATCGTCGGCAGCGGCCAGGGCTCGGCCAACCTGCCGGGCACCGCGACCGCGCGCGGGGTGGAGCTGGGCCTGTCGGTGATGCCGGTCGACGACCTGACCATCCGCGCCTCCTACACCTACACCGACGCCGAGGATGCGACCGGGGCGGAGCTGGTGCGCCGGCCGCGCAACCTGGCCAGCCTCAATGTCAACTACCGCTTCCTGGACGGCACGGCGAACGTCAATCTCGGCGTCGACTACAACGGCCGGCAGAAGGACCTGGCCTTCGACGCGGCCTACAATTCCTCGCCGGTGACGTTGGACGGCTATACCCTGGTGAACTTGGCGGCGTCGTATCAGGTGACCGACCGGGTGCAGGTCTATGGCCGGATCGACAACCTTCTGGACGAGGATTATGAGGAGGTCTGGACCTACGGCTCGCTCCGCCGGGCCGGATATCTCGGCATGAAGGTCAGCTTCTGATCGCGATGCTCAAGCCCCTCTTGCTGTCATTGCCGGGCTTGACCCGGCAATCCAGAAGGTCTCGACACTCTCTGGATGCCCGGGTCAAGCCCGGGCATGACACAAAAGGGGTTGCGGGCTTCCGATGGGCGATGCTTTTCCTGAGCATCGCTCTCGGCCTTGCCGCCACACCCGCCCAGGCCCAGCCGCACCGGATCGTCTCGCTCAATCTCTGCGCCGATGCGCTGGTGCTGCGCCTGGCTGACCGGGCGGACATCCAGTCGGTGACCTGGCTGGCGCGCGACCCGGAGAACTCGGTCGTTGCGGCCGAGGCCGCCTCGGTGCCGGTCAATCACGCGCAGGCGGAGGAGGTGGCGGCGCTGAAGCCCGACCTGGTGGTGGCCGGCGCCTTCACCGCCCGAAGCACCGTGGCGGTGCTGCGCCGGCTGGGCATGCCGGTGCTGGAGATCGGCGTGCCGCGCGACATCGAGGGCATCCGCGCCCAGATCCGCCAGGTCGCGGCGGCGCTGGGTCGGCCGGAGCGGGGCGAGGCCATGATCGCGGCGATGGACCGGCGGCTGGCGGCGATCCGTGTCCCAGCGTCGCCGCCGCTGGCGGTGGTGCTGCGCCCGAACGGCTTCACCGCCGGCCGCGGCTCGCTGGTCGACGACATCCTGCGCCGCGCCGGCGTCCGCAACCTGGCCGCCGAGCAGGGGCTGGAAAACTACGGCGAGATCCCGCTGGAGCGCGTGGCCTTGGCCGGGGTGCGCCTGCTGATCCTGAACCAGCCGGAGAACGGGGCGCCGTCGCTGGGCGAGGCGATGCTGGACCATCCGATCCTCTCCGCCCTGCCGGAGCTGCGCCTGGTCCGGGTGCCGCCGCGGCTGTGGACCTGCGGCGGGCCGGAGGTGGCCGACGCCGCCGCCCTGATCGCCGCCGCCGCCCGGCAGGCGGAGAGGGAGGGATCGTGAGAGACGTGTTTTCCGAGTCCCCCCTCCCTCTGCGGGAGGGGGGGAGGGGGAGGGGGTTTTCTCCATCCCGAACCGCCACTGATCTGCTGCCGCCGCTCGGGCCATCGAGTTCGGTCCGACCTCATCGCGCGCGGACGCGCGCAGACCCCTCCCCCTATCCCCCTCCCGCGAGGGGAGGGGGGACAAGAAAAAGTGCAGCCGGGAAAGGGCCATGGGCTTGGGCTTCCCGCGACGCGCTCTCGGCGGAGGCGGCATGACTGCGAGGACCGACGCCGCTACACCGCCCTATGCTTTCCTGCTCGCCGGCCTCGCCCTGGCGGCGCTGGCCTGCCTCGCATGGTCGGCCGCGACCGGCTACGCGCCGCTCGACCTCGGCGCCGCGATCGGCGATCTGCTGGCCGGGCGGCCGAGCCTGCCGGCGCTGGTTCTGCTGGAGCTGCGGCTGCCGCGGGCGCTGCTGGGGCTGCTGGTCGGGTTCAGCCTCGGCCTCGGCGGCGCGGCGATGCAGGGGCTGCTGCGCAACCCGCTGGCCGAGCCCGGGGTGATCGGCGTCTCCGCCGCGGCGGCGCTCGGCGCCGTGCTGGTGTTCTACACCGGCCTTTCCGGCGCCTTCGCGCTGGCCCTGCCGCTGGGCGGCATCGCCGGGGCGGTGCTGGCGACGCTGCTGCTGCTGGCGTTGGCCCGGCATGGCGCCGGCACCATGACTGTGATCCTGGCCGGCGTCGCCATCAGCAGCGCCGCCGGCGCCCTGACCGCCCTGGCGCTGAACCTGTCGCCCAACCCCTATGCGGCGCTGGAGATCGTGTTCTGGCTGATGGGATCGCTGGCCGACCGCAGCCTGGACCATGTCTGGCTGGTGCTGCCGCCGATGACCGTGGGCTGGGCCCTGATCCTGGCCGGGGCGCGGGCGCTGGACGCGCTGACGCTTGGCGAGGACACCGCCGCAAGCCTGGGCTTCGACCTCGGCCGGCTGCGGCTGCAGCTGATCGCCGGCACCGCGCTCGCGGTCGGCAGCGCGGTGGCGGTGACCGGGGCGATCGGCTTCGTCGGGCTGGTGGTGCCGCATCTGCTGCGGCCGCTGGTCGGGCACCGGCCGGGCCGGCTGCTGTTCGCCAGCGGGCTCGGCGGCGCCGTGCTGCTGCTGCTGGCCGACATCGCCGTGCGGCTGGTCCGGGTGCAGCCGGAGCTGAAGCTGGGCGTGGTCACCGCGGTGATCGGCGCCCCCTTCCTGTTCAGCCTGATCTGGCGGCTGCGGCGGAGCGCCTGATGCGGATCGATGCCATGGGACTTCACCTCGCGCTCGGCGGCCGCCCGGTCCTCGCCGGCATCGAGCTGGCGCTGGCGCCGGGCGAGCTGGTCGGGCTGATCGGGCCGAACGGCGCCGGCAAGACCACGCTGCTGCGGGTGCTGGCCGCACTGCAGGCGCCGGATGCGGGCACCGTCCGCTATGACGGGCAGACTGCCTGGCAGCTCGGCCGCGACCGGCTGGCGCGCGGCCTGGCGGTGCTGATGCAGGGCGACGCGGTGCAGTGGCCGCTGCGGGCCGACCATCTGGTGGCGCTCGGGCGGCTGCCGTACCGCCGGTTCCTCGGGGGGATGTCGGCAGCTGACGAAGCGGCGGTGACGCGGGCGCTGGAGGCCGCGGATGCCGTGCATCTGCGGCTGCGCACCGTCGCCACGCTGTCGGCCGGCGAGCGGATGCGGGTGCTGTTCGCCCGGGCGCTGGCGGTCGAGGCGCCGATGCTGTTCGCCGATGAGCCGGTGGCGGCGCTGGACCCGTTCCACCAGCTGCAGATCATGGAGCTGCTGCAGGCCCGCGCCCGGGCCGGGGCCGGAGTGCTGGTGGTGCTGCACGATCTGGCGCTGGCCGGCCGGTTCTGCGACCGGCTGGTGCTGCTGCAGGGCGGCCGGGTGCTGGCCGACGGCGCGCCGGATGCGGTGCTGACCGACGACAACCTGCGCCGCGCCTATGCGGTGGAGGTGCAGCGCGGCCAGCGCGACGGGGTCGGCTACGTCCTGCCCTGGTCCCGCATCGCCGCGCCGGGGCCGTGAGCCGGCTGCTCGTCAGACGCCCGGCGTGCGGCTCTGCTCGCCGCTCAGCTTCAGCGGCACCTCGCCCAGGTTCTTCAGGTTCAGCGTCAGGAAGAAGGAGTAGCCCTCCTTCTGGTCCTCGGCGGTGGTGAAGCGGCGCTGCACCGTGAGGCCGAAGGTGAAGCACTCGTCCTGGTACTGCGCGCCGGCGCTGTAGGTGAACGGCCGCATCTTCTCGATGTCGTAGGTCAGGCCGGTCGACAGCGTCCAGTAATCCGAGACCTTGGCGCTGCCGCCGGCGCCGAGCTGCTGCTGGTTGAAGGTGTTGCCGTCGTCGTCCGGGCCTTTGTCGTCCAGCAGGCTGTAGTTGACGTTCAGGTTCAGCCAGTCCATCGGCGTGGCGGTGGCCTGGACGAACTGCCGGCGGCTGTAGAAGTTGTCCTTGTCCAGCCGGAACCGCCAGTCGAGGTTCAGATACGGCCCCGGATGGAAGGTGACGCGGCCGACATAGTCCGAGACCTTGTCGCGCAGGCCCGAGCTCTCCGGGAAGTCGTCATCCTCCTCGAAGCGGTAGCTCTGGCCCAGGAAAGCCGTCGCAGAAGCGCCGTCCGGCGCATACAGGCCGTAGCGAAAGCCGTAGGAGATGTGCTGCCCGCCCTCGACGCGGTCGAGGCCGGGGAAGCGGTTCTCGCTGAACAGGTTGATCTCGTCGAACTCGATGTCGGCGCTGTCGTTGTTCGGGATCTTCCGGCCGTTGCTGATCTTCGGCGCGGCGCTGAAGCTGACGATCGGCTCCAGCAGCTGCTGGTAGCTGCCGATCTGCCCGACGAAGGGATAGCGCGCCGTCACCGTCGCCACCGGGAACAGCCGGGCGGCGCCGACATTGTCCTTGAGGATCACCTCGTCCGGCCCGCCATTGACCACATTGATGCCGTCAGGCACGTCGCTCGACTGGTACAGGTCGCCGCGCAGATAGGTGCGCGCGTTCAGCACGATGCCGCTGTCGGTGTAGAAGTCCCGCTGCCAGCCGACCTGGGTCGACAGGCGCCGCGTGTCCAGGCCGCGGGTGGGATCGCTGGTCACCGGGTCGTAGTCGCGCAGCAGGCTGATGGCGCTGGCGTTGACGAACCACTGGCCGCCCAGGACCGTGTTCGGCTCGCTGACGTAGTTGGCCTGGGCCCAGGGCAGGATGGTGGGCGAGAAGCCCTTGCTGCCGATGCCGGTGCCCGGCTGCCGCAGGTCCTGCCAGTCCAGCGCCTCGACCGAGATGTAGTTCAGGCCGTAGAAGCCCTCGGCGAAGGCCCGGCTCTGCAGGATGTCGGCGCCGGAGATGTTGAAGTTGTCGAGATATTTGCGGTCCGAGGTGCGCTGGACGTTCACCCCGAAGCGCCAATTCTGGTCGAAGTCGTAGGCGGCGGTGCCGAAGAAGTGCCAGCGGACCTGCTGCGACCGGAAGTCGAGATTGGTGCCGTTCGGCCCCGAATTGTCGTTCAGGATCTTGCTGTAGCCGCTCTGGTTGATGCTGCCGTCAAGGGTGACCAGGCCCTTGTCGAAGCGCTTGCGGTACTCGCCGCTGAACACCACGCCGGCATCGCGCGTGATCAGGGCGCCGAGCGTGGCGTCCTGGTCCGGCGAGATGTCGAAATAGTACTGCAGCCCGAAGAACGGTCCGACATCGGAGGTGCCGCCGAAGGTCGGGAACAGGAAGCCCTGGCGCCGGTCGACCGACGGGTCCGGCATCGAGAAATAGGGCGTGTAGAACAGCGGCACGCCGAACAGGTCGATGAAGGCGTCGTGGTAGATGATATCCTTCGACACCGCGTCATTGGTCACGCGCACGGCGCGGATCTGCCACAGCGGCGGCTGCGACGGGTCGTCCTTGCAGACGTTGCAGGGCGAATAGACCGCGCGGTCGATCGTGGTGACCTCGCCGCGCTCGCGCACCGCGCTGTTGCCGATCATGCGCGAATTGTCCGACAGGATCAGCGACACCTGCTGGATGAAGCCGTCCTTCAGGTCGTCGGTCAGCTCGGCATAGTCGCCGAACATCACCTCGCCGCCGGGCTGCACCATGGTGACGTGGCCGCTGGCGGCGACGACCTGGGTCTTCTGGTTGTAGGTGACCTGGTCGGCCCGGACGATCTGGTGATTCTGGTGGATCTCCACCTTGCCGCGGGCGGTGACGAGGCCCAGCGTCTGGTCGTAGATCAGCTCATCGGCGCTGATCACCGGGGGCTGCTGCTGCCCCGCCGGCGCCGCGGGACTCGGCGCCGCGGCGGGCTGCGACGGCGGCTGCGCGGCCGGTGCGGCGGGCTGCGCCTGTTGCGCGCCCGGCTCCTGGGCCGAAGCGCCGATCGCCGTGAGCATCGCGATCACGGAAACGGCGCCGAGAAAGGTCGATAACCGATTGATTCGCTTCACTGCCGCTTCCAAGCTCCGACGCCGGCCGTCGCCCCTTGTGCCGAAAGCGAAGGGGCGAAGTCAACGTCGGTTACGGCAGTGCGGTCCCTAAGCGGCGGTTTCGGTGACCTCGGCGGTGCTGCGCTTGCGCTGCGGCACCGGGCGAAGCAGGAAGGCCGGGACATGGTCGCCCAGGCCCAGGACCGGCACGTCGTCATGGTCCTCGCGGTGCCGGCGGCGGTCGCGGTTGCGGTCCTCGCCATGGTCGTGGCGGGGGGCGTCACGTCGCGGCCGGTCGCCGCCGCGGCGGTCCTCGGCATGGTATGGCCGGTCCTCGGCCCGGTGGGGCCGGTCCTCGACGGGACGCGGCGCCGCCTCGGCGCGCTCCTCGCGGCGGGGCTCCGGCGCCGAGTCGCGGTCGCGGCGCCGGCTCGACGACTCCGACCGCTCGCCGCGCTTGCCGCCCTCGGCACGCTCCCCGCGCCGGCGGGCCTTGCCGCGCTGCTTGATCTCGTCCTCAGACAGGAAGCCCTCGAGCCCGATCTCCGGCAGCACCAGAACCGGGATCTGCTTCTTGGTGAGGCTCTCGATCGCCTTGACGAAGCGGCCCTCCTCGGGCGTGGCGATCGAATAGGCCTTGCCGGTCTTGCCGGCGCGGCCGGTGCGGCCGACGCGGTGGACGTAGTCATCGGCATGGATCGGCACGTCGAAGTTGAAGACGTGGCCGATGTCGCTGACGTCGATGCCGCGCGCCGCGACGTCGCTGCAGACCAGCGTGGCGATCTCGCCCTTGCGGAACCGGTCCAGCGTCTCGTTGCGCATCGACTGGACCATGTCGCCATGCAGCTGGCCGGCGTTGAAGCCGTGGCTCTGCAGCGACTTGAACACCACCGAGACGTCGCGCTTGCGGTTGCAGAACACGAAGGCGCTCTTGACGTCCTCCTGCCGCAGCAGGTGGCGCAGGGCCTTGCGCTTGTCCTCGGCCTCGACGATGACGAGGTTCTGCTCGACCGTGTCGGCCGTGGTGGCCGGCGGGGCCACCGAGATCTGCTTCGGATTGCTGAGGAAGGCGTCCGACAGGCGCCGGATCTCCGGCGGCATGGTGGCGCTGAAGAACAGGGTCTGCCGCAGCGGCGGCAGCAGGCTGACGATGCGCTCGATATCCGGGATGAAGCCCATGTCGAGCATGCGGTCGGCCTCGTCGATCACCAGGATCTTGACGTCGGCCAGCAGGACCTTGCCGCGTTCGAACAGGTCGAGCATGCGGCCCGGCGTGGCGATCAGCACGTCAACGCCGCGGTCCAGCTTCTTGATCTGATCCTCGAAGCTCTCGCCGCCGATCAGGAGGGCGTAGGACAGCTTCTCGTATTTCCCGTACAGCTCGAAATTCTCGGCCACCTGGGCGGCCAGCTCGCGAGTCGGCTCCAGGATCAGCGAGCGCGGCATGCGCGCCCTGGCCCGGCCGGAGGCGAGGATCTCCAGCATCGGCAGTGTGAAGCCGGCGGTCTTGCCGGTTCCCGTCTGCGCGATGCCGAGGACGTCGCGGCCCATCAACACGTAAGGTATGGCCTGGGCCTGGATCGGGGTCGGCGTGGTGTAGCCGACATCGTCCACGGCACGCAGGATTTCGGGCTTCAGCCCAAGATCCGAAAAGAGCATCGTACAGGAATCTTACCTAATGGGGGCGCGCCGAGCGGCCCGCCGCAGGCCCTTTAAATGGGAAAAACCTGCGTCAAGTCAATTGAAACTATCGAGACAACAGGGCATGGCTCACCCCAGCGCGGTGCGCGTCATGCCGCCGCGATGACGAATGCGGAGAGGTGACCAATGCTGCTCGACCGGAATGACAGCGTCCTCCTGGTGGTCGACGTGCAGGCGAAGCTGGTGCCGGCGATGCATGATTTCGCGGCGGCGCGGAAGGGCATCGAGACGCTGATCCGCAGCGCCGTGGCGCTCGGCGTGCCGGTGCTGTTCGCCGAGCAGTATCCGAAGGGGCTGGGCCCGACCCTGCCGGAGCTGACGGCCCTGGCGCCGGACGCGCCGGTGGTGCCGAAGACGCGGTTCTCGGCGGTGGGCGAGCCGGCGCTGCTGGACCATCTCGAGGGCATCGGCCGCCGCACCATCGTGCTGTGCGGCCTGGAAAGCCATGTCTGCGTGCTGCAGACCGCCTTCGACCTGCACGACGCCGGCTTCCGGCCGGTGGTGGCGGTCGACGCCACCACGGCGCGGGCGCCGCGTAGCACGGCGGTGGCGGAGCTGCGGCTGGTGCAGGGCGGCGTCGAGGTCGCGACCGCCGAGATGGCCTGCTTCGAATGGCTGGGCGAGGCGGGGACCGAGGAGTTCCGCACGGTCAGCGCCTTCCTGCGATGACGCTGCCGGTCCTGTTCCTGCCGGGCCTGCTGTGCGACGCCGACCTGTGGGCGGCGCAGCTGAACGCGGTCTCGGCCGAGCGGCCGGTGGCCGTTGCCAGCCTGACCGGCACGGATTCCGTGGCCGGGCTCGCCG
The DNA here is from genome assembly GCF_039594555.1 of Inquilinus sp. Lineage (GTDB taxonomy): Bacteria > Pseudomonadota > Alphaproteobacteria > DSM-16000 > Inquilinaceae > Inquilinus. The sequence goes on along the minus strand of NZ_JBCNNF010000036.1, from coordinate 5,795 downwards.
AGGCGGCGCTGGCCGCGGCGCCGCCGCGTTTCGCCCTGGCCGCTCTGTCGATGGGCGGCTATGTCGCGCTCGAGATCATGCGCCGGGCGCCGCAGCGTGTGGCCGGGCTGGCGCTGATCGACACCTCGGCCCGGCCGGACACGGAGGAGCAGAGCCGCCGCCGGCGCGGCCTGCTGGCGCTGGCCCGCAAAGGCGAATTCAAGGGCGTGACGCCGCGGCTGCTGCCGATGCTGCTGCATCCCGGCCGGCTGGAGGACGAGGCGCTGACCGGCCGGGTGATGGCGATGGCGGCGCGGATCGGCCGTGACGCCTTCCTGCGGCAGCAGACGGCGATCCTGGGGCGGCCGGACAGCCGCCCGGACCTGCCGCGGATCGGCTGCCCGGCGGTGGTGGTCTGCGGCCGGCAGGACGCGCTGACGCCGCTGGCGGTGTCGGAGGAGATGGCCGGGCTGATCCCTGGCGCGGAACTGGTCGTGGTCGAGGATTGCGGCCATCTCTCGACCATGGAGCGGCCGGAGGCGGTGAACGCCGCGCTGGCGTCCTGGCTGGGGCGGCTGGCAGGCTGAGGTCGACTCCGGGAGTGGCGGCTTCCAATTCGAGTGCGGTCCCCTTGCTGTCATGCCCGGGCTTGACCCGGGCATCCAGAGATGTCGATGCCGCTCTGGGTGGCCCCTGGATCGCCGGGTCAAGCCCGGCGATGACACCAGAAGAGAGCACTCTTCCTCCGGCACGATCTTTCAGGGGAAGTCCGGCCGGCCGAAGGGCAGGGGCGAGACATAGGGGAAGAGCTGGATGGTCAGGTTGCGGATCAGGGAGACGAATTGCGGGTCGTCCGGCCCGGTCGCCTGGTCGAGATAGCCCGCCACGGCCGACTGCTCGCGGCCGAGGATGCAGAAGGCGGCGCGCACCACGATCGGCCGCTTGGCCGGCGCCGTGGTCCAGGTCTTCCGGTCGCACAGGTTGAACGGGTTGACCTCGGGCTGGGCGTTGAACACCACCGAGACGAAGTAGTTGCGGTTCTCGGTCGGCCCCGGCGTGGTGGTGAAGCGGGTCCTGGGCCCGACATAGGTGCCGGTCATGATCTCGGTCACCCACTGGTCGAAGCCCGGCGCGCCGAAGGGGTTGCCCTGGACCACCGTCCGCAGGTCGCGGCCGTCGGCGGCGGCGAACAGCTCGCCGGTCGAATACATCATGCCGAGATCGCTGCGCACGATCCGCGGCCCGGAGCAGGCCGCCAGCGCCAGCAGCGCGACGGCGGCGAGGGCGCATCGGAGCAGGATCATTGGCGTTTCCCCCTTCAGAGCCCGCGCAGAGGACGCCGGCCGGGCCGGCGCCCACCCGTGATCAGTATGGGAACATCGCCAGCATCATGTGCTGGATCATGCTGACGAAATTCGGGTCGTCCGGCCCCTTCACGTTGTCGACATAGCCGGTGACGGCCGTCGCCTCGCCGCCGGTGATGCAGAAGGCGGCGCGGGCAGTGATCCGGCCCGGGTTCGGTGCTGCGGTCGGGATCGGCGCGCTGTTGCACAGCGCAAAGGGCACGACGTCCGGAGACGGGTTGAACACCACCGAGACGAAATAGTCGCGCTTGGCGGTCGGGCCCGGCGTGCTGGTGAAATTGGTCTTCGGCCCGACATAGGTGCGGTTCATGACCCCGAGCACCGCCTGGTCGAAGCCCGGCGTGCCGAAGGGGTTGCCCTGGATCACGGTGCGCAGGTCGCGGCCGTCGGCGGCGGCCGAGAACTCGACCCGGGAATACCGGGAGCTGATGTCGGAGACGACCACCCGGTCGCTGGCGCAGCCGGCCAAGGCCAGGGCTGCGAGGGGCAGAAGGCGGAGTGCGTGCTGGATCATGTCCGTTCTCGATGCGGCGGCCGGTCCTGATGATATGGCGCGGCGTGAGGCGGCGCCAATCGGCCGGCTCCAGGGTTTCTACGCGAACCGTTCGGCCCCGCTTGTGCCCCGGGTCACAGCCTGCGGCGGGATGCCCCAGACGAAGACCCCAGTCGTCTGAGCCGTCATGGCGAGGCGCGCAGCGCCGCGGTCATCCAGAGGGGCCGGTGCGAGCCGCCCTGGATGGCCACGCCCCTTCGGGGCTCGCCATGACGGCCTCTTCTTCAGTCCTTCTCCGGAAACTACAGGCCTCAGATATCCAGCTCGGTCGCCTTGTCGGCGTTCTGCTGGATGAAGCGCAGCCGCAGCTCCGGCTTGCGGCCCATCAGCTGCTCCACCAGATCGGCGGTGCGGCGGCCGTCGATCTCGTCCTCCGGGTCGTCTGCCAGCTCGACCCGCAGCAGCGACCGCTTGGCCGGGTCCATGGTGGTGTCGCGCAGCTGCGCCGGCATCATCTCGCCCAGGCCCTTGAAGCGGCTGATCTCGACCTTCTTGCCGGCGAACTGCTTGGCCAGCACCTCGTCCTTGTGCGCGTCGTCGCGGCAATAGACGGTGGTGGTGCCGGCCTGCACCCGGTACAGCGGCGGCTGCGCCAGGAACAGGTGGCCCTCGGCAATCAGGCCGCGCATCTCCTTGTAGAAGAAGGTCATCAGCAGCGACGCGATATGGGCGCCGTCGACATCGGCGTCGGTCATGATGATGACCCGCTCATAGCGCAGCTTGTCGCTCGAATACTGGCCGCGGGTGCCGCAGCCCAGCGCCAGGGTCAGGTCGGCGATCTCCTGGTTGCCGGCCAGCTTGTCGGCCGAGGCGCTGGCCACGTTCAGGATCTTGCCGCGCAGCGGCAGGATCGCCTGGGTCTCGCGGCTGCGCGCCGCCTTGGCCGACCCGCCGGCGCTGTCGCCCTCGACCAGGAAGATCTCGGTGCCCTCGGGCGCGTTGCGGCTGCAATCGGCCAGCTTGCCGGGCAGGCGGACGCGCGCGGTCGGGGTCTTGCGTCCGTTCTCCTTGGCCTGCTTGCGGCGCAGCCGCTCCTCGGCCCGCTCGGTCAGGAACTCCAGCAGCCCCTCGGCCGATTTCGGGTCGGCCGACAGCCAGTGGTCGAAATGGTCCTTGATGGCGCCCTCGACCAGCTTGGCCGCCTCGGGCGAGGCCAGCCGGTCCTTGGTCTGGCTTTGGAATTGCGGGTTCGGGATGAAGATCGACAGCAGCACGGCGACGCCGGACATCACATCGTCGGCGATGATCTGGCCGGCACGCTTGTGGTTGGCCATCTCGGCGAAGCCGCGCAGACTGCGCAGCAGGCCGCTGCGCAGGCCCTGCTCATGGGTGCCGCCCTGCGGCGTCGGGATGGTGTTGCAATAGGTGTGAACGAAGCCCTCGTCATCGTCCTCGGGCCAGGCCACTGCCCATTCCAGCTGGCCGCCGCCATCGGGGAAGGTGGCGGTGCCGGCGAAGGCGGTGGGGGTGCGCATCGGCCGGTCGTTCAGCGCCGCCTTCAGATAGTCGGACAGGCCGCCCGGGAAATGCAGCTCCGCCTGGTGCGGCGTGCGGTCATCACCGGCCACCAGCGCCGGGTCGCAGCGCCAGTTGATCTTGACGCCACGGAACAGATAGGCCTTGGACCGGGCCAGCCGGTACAGCCGGCCGGGCTGCAGCCGGGCATCGGCGCCGAAGATCTCCGGGTCGGGATGGAAGCTGATGGTGGTGCCGCGCCGGTTCTGCACCGCGCCGCCGCGCTCCAGCGGCCCCTGCGGCAGGCCGCGGGAATAGCGCTGGAGGAAGAGCTGCCGGTCCCGCGCCACCTCGATCCGCAGATCGTCCGACAGGGCGTTGACCACCGACAGGCCGACGCCGTGCAGGCCGCCCGAGGTGGCGTAGATCTTGTTCGAGAACTTGCCGCCGGAATGCAGCGTGGTGAGGATCACCTCCAACGCCGACTTGCCGGGGTATTTCGGATGCTCGTCGACCGGGATGCCGCGGCCATTGTCGCGCACGGTGACGATGCCGTCGGCGTCCAGCGACAGGTCGATCCAGGTGGCGTGGCCGGCCACCGCCTCGTCCATGGAATTGTCCAGCACCTCCGCCACCAGATGGTGCAGGGCGCGGTCGTCGGTGCCGCCGATATACATGCCGGGGCGGCGGCGCACCGGCTCAAGCCCCTCCAGGACCTCGATGTCGCTGGCGGTGTAGCGGCCGTTGGAACTGCTGCCGGGCTCGAACAGATCTGCCATGATCCGGAATCGGGGTCTTCTCGTGGAACTGCGGGCTGGCTCCATCATATAGACACTTCCGGCCTGTGCGTAACCAAATCTAGGATTCCTCCGTGACCACCCTGCTGCTGCCCTCCGGGATGCCGGCCCTCCGCACCATCGCCATGCCGAAGGACGCCAATCCGAACGGCGACATCTTCGGCGGCTGGCTGCTGTCGCAGATGGACCTGGCGGGCGCCGTGGTGGCGCATGAGCGGGCGCGGGGCCGCACGGCGACGGTGGCGGTGGAGGCGATGAGCTTCCTGGCCCCGGTCAGGATCGGCGACACCGTCTCCTGCTATGCCGAGCTGGTGGCGACCGGGCGCAGTTCGATGAAGGTGCGGATCGAGACCTTCGTGCAGCGGCGCACCGACCACAGCGTGGTCAAGGTCACCGACGGCACCTTCACCTATGTCGCGATCGACGGCGAGGGCAAGTCGCGACCCCTGCCGCCGGAGCAGACCGCGATCGGATAGGGGGCTCAGAGCCCCCAGGCATAGCCGAACACGGCCAGGCCGTAGCAGGCGCCGAACACCAGGGTGAGGGTCACGGTCTCGCGGATGAAGGTCCAGTCGCTCATGATGTTCCTCTTATGTTCTATACGAGAGAGAAGAACATAGGAGGAACATGTGGTCAAGCGGGTTTCTGATGGGCCGATCGTCAGCCCGCCCGGCGAGGCCGGCAAGGGCCAGGACGGGCGGGCTTCAGGAGGCCGGGTTACCCTCTCAGCGGTCGGCGGCGAGCAGGAGGAAGGCCGGGCGTTCGCGCTCGATCGCGTATTCCGGGTGCTCGGCGATCTGGTCCGCGGTCGGGCCCCATTCCTCCAGATGCGCCAGGGTAAAGCCGGCGCGCAGCAGCAGGCCGACATAGCCGCCGATGGTGCGGTGCTGCTTGACCACGCCCTTGGCCAGCCAGTCGGTGACGCGCGGCCCCTCGTCCAGGTAGCGGTCGACCGGCCAGGTGTCGCGCCCGGCCTCGTCGCGCACCCACCCCGGGGCCGAGGGGGCGGAGAAGATCGGATGCTCGACCGAGGCCACCAGCCGCCCGCCCGGCGCCAGCGCCCGGTGCAGCCGCGCCAGCAGTCCCTCCAGGTCGGCGATGTAGTGCAGCGCTAGCGCGCTGTAGGCGACATCGAAGGAAGCGGCCGGCAGTTCCAGCGTCTCCAGGTCCTCGCGGCGGTAGGTGACTGCGATGTCCGGGTCGGTGGCCCGGGCGCGGGCCAGCATGTTCTCCGACACGTCGAGGCCCAGCACCTCGGCGGCGCCAGCCTGCCGGGCCCAGCGGCAGAACCAGCCGAAGCCGCAGCCGAGATCGATCACGCGGCGGCCCGTGAGGTCCGGCACCAGGGCGCGCATGGCGGGCCATTCCGGCATGCCGTCCAGGCCTTCGACCGACCGGCGCAGCCGGCTGTATTCCGCGAAGAAGCCGGGGGTGTCGTAGATGTTCTGGGTCATGGTGCGTCCTCCATCTTCAAAGGGCGGACGGGGTGCGCAACGGCCAACAAAAAAGCCCCGTCCGGTTCCGGCAGGGCTGCAGGGGATCGGGCGCCGACCGCGATCAGCGCACGCAGAATCCGGGCGTCCCGCCGACGGCGATGCGGCTGCGTCTGACGACGATGCAGGACGGGTTCACGGACATGCCTCCTGT
>NZ_JBCNNF010000359.1:0-7013 GCF_039594555.1 Inquilinus sp. | reverse complement strand
GTCGCCGATCGGGATCAGCGAGAAGTCGACCCGCTGGTCGTCGCGCAGCATCGCGTTGACCCGGCGGATCGCCTCGGTGCCGGCGGTGCGGTCGGCCGGGTCGGCCACGCGGCCGCTCCACAGCGCGTTGTCGACCAGCAGCAGCCCGCCGGGGCGGAGGAGGCCGATCGCCGCCTCGACATAGGCCGGGTAGTTGTCCTTGTCGGCATCGACGAAGATCATATCGACCGTGCCGGCCCAGTCCGCCCGCACCAGCTCATCGAGCGTGTCGAGGGCGGGCTGCAGGCGCAGCTCGATCCGGTCGCCGACGCCGGCTTCGTCCCAATACCGCCGGGCGATCGACGTCCATTCGGCGCTGACGTCGCAGCACAGCAGCCGGGCCTCCGACGGCAGCGCCAGCATCACCGCCAGCGCGCTGTAGCCGGTGAAGGTGCCGATCTCGATCAGCCGGCGGGCGCCGATCAGCCGCGCCAGCAGGGCCATGAACTGCCCCTGCTCGGGCGTGATCTGCATCCCGGCGCGGTCGGCCACGGCCCGCCGCGTCTCCTGCCGCAGCCGGGACAGGATCTCCGGCTCGCGCAGCGAGGCGTCGAGGAGGTAGCGCTGCAGCGCGTCGTTCAGGCCGATGCTCATGGCGTCACATGCACGCTGGGGTCGCGCTGCACCGGCACCGGCCGGCGCAGCTCATTGCGGATCTTCATCGCCTCGAACACCGGGGCGGTGCCGGGGCGCGGCACGAAGCGGCCCTCGCCGCGCTGCACCTTCAGCTCCCGGTTCTCCCACACCACCTTACCCTGGCTCAGGGTGATGACCGGCAGGCCGCGCACCTCCATGCCCTCGAACACATTGACCTCGATGTTCGAATGCTGGGTGGCGGCGCTGATGGTCTTGGTCGCGGCCGGGTCCCAGACCACGAGGTCGGCATCGGAGCCGGGTGCGATCACGCCCTTCTGCGGGTAGATGTTGAAGATCTTCGCGGCGTTGGCCGAGGTGGCGGCGACGAATTCGCTCGGGGTCAGCCGGCCGGTGTTGACGCCATGGGTCCACAGCACCGCCATGCGGTCCTCGACGCCGCCGGTGCCGTTCGGGATCATGGTGAAGTCGTCGATCCCCATCCGCTTCTGCTCGGTCCTGAAGGCGCAATGGTCGGTGGCGACGACCTGCAGGCTGCCGGAGGTCAGCCCGTCCCACAGCGACTTCTGATGGTCCTTCGAGCGGAAGGGCGGGCTCATCACCCGGGCCGCGGCATAGGCCCAGTCCTTGTTGCGGTACTCGCTCTCGTCCAGCGTCAGGTGCTGGATCAGCGGCTCGCCGTAGACCCGCTGGCCATTGGCGCGGGCTCGGGCGATCGCCTCATGCGCCTCGCGGCAGGAGGTGTGGACGACATAGAGCGGCACCCCGGCGGCGCCGGCAATCATAATGGCGCGGTTGGCGGCCTCGCCTTCGACCTCGGGCGGGCGCGACAAGGCATGGCCCTCTGGCCCGGTGATGCCGGCCTCCAGCAGGGTTTTCTGCAGCAGCCAGACGATGTCGCCATTCTCGGCATGCACCATCGGCAGCGCGCCGATCTCGCGGCAGCGGGTGAAGCTGTGCATCAGCACGTCATCATCCACCATCAGGGCGTTCTTGTACGCCATGAAGTGCTTGAAGCTGTTGACGCCGTGCTCGGCCACCAGCGTGCCCATCTCCTCCCGCACCTGATCGGACCACCAGGTGATGGCGACGTGCAGCGACCAGTCGGAGACCGCCTTCTCGCCCCATTCGCGCCACTGGCGATAGCCGTCCAGCAGGCTCTGCTGCGGCCCGGGGATGCAGAAGTCGATGATCATGGTGGTGCCGCCGGACAGCGCCGCGGCGGTGCCCGTGTAGTAGTCGTCGGCCGCGACCGTGCCCATGAACGGGAACTGCATATGCGTGTGCGGGTCGATGCCGCCCGGCAGCAGATAGCTGCCCGAGGCGTCGATCACCCGGGCGCCGGTCGGGGCGGCGAGATCGGGGCCGACGGCGACGATCTTGCCGTCGTCGCAGAAAACATCGGCGCGGAAGCTGCGGTCGGCGTTCACCACCGTGCCGCCCTTGAGTGCGATCGCCATGGCCGGTGCTCTCCTCTTATCGCGTGCCTTGTCCCTGTTGCCGGGCAGAGTGGGACGGATCGCGAGGCGAGGCAAGGGCGATCCTGACCGTTTGGTCAGGCTTGGCGTCGATACGAAAAAGCCGGGGCACGAGGCCCCGGCGAGGTCAGGGAGGAAAGCGGCTCATGCGGAGCCGATAGATACGTTACGTATCATTCTTTCGTGAGTCAACACGTAACGTATCACGCCTTTCTAGTCGCGCATCACCCATTTGACCGGCACCGCCCATTCGATGGCGACGTCGGAGATCAGCGGGGCGTTGTAGCTGAACAGCGTGAATAGCCCCGGGGCGCTGCCGCGCATCAGGATCTTGACGAAAGTCCGGCCGTCGGCCAGGCGGATCACGCATTCCCGGCCGATCAGCTGGTCGGGATCGGCCTGGACATTGCGGTAATAGATGATGTCGCGGTCGCGGAAGGCTGGGGCCATCGAATCGCCACGGACGATCACCGCGACCGTATGCTCGTCGGCTGCCGGCGGTGCGTCCGCCTCATCGATCCGCTCGGTCGACTGGTCGCCCTCGAACATGTGAATCTCGGCGCCGGCCCCGACCTGGCCAACCACGGGCACCATCGGGCGCAGGCCTGCCGGCGCGCCCTCGCCGGTGAGGAGCCAGGCCTCAGACACGTTGAAGGCGGCGGCGTAGCGGCCGGCGGCATCGCGGCGCAGCCCGCGCAGCCCGGATTCATGGGCACGGTAGGTGATCGGGCTCCAGCCGAAGGCGCGGGCGGCGTCGGCCGCGGTCTCATACCCGGCCTTGGTCCGCGCCAGCAGCAGGCGTTGATGCGGTTCCAGCATGCGCAGCATTTAGCACGTTTTGTAATCTGATCGCAATGCGTTTTGTATTGCGCCAAGACAATGCAAAACGTATCGTAAGGGCATGGACCCTTCGATTGCGAGCTTCGACGACATTTTCACCCGCCAGCCGCGGCAGGGCCATCTCTCCGCCGAGCTTGGCGTCTCGCCGCAGCATCTGCGGATGATGCGGGTGCGCCAGTCGATCCCGGTGCGCTTCTGGCCCCGCCTCGTCGCCGCGGCCGCACGGCGCGGCATCCCCGGCCTCGACTACGAGCTGCTGGTCCGGCTGCACCTCCCGGACGAGCCGCAGCCGGCCTCCCCACCGATAGGAGACGTTCATGAGCACCCTTCCGACCCTCGACCAGATCGAGGGCATGCCGGTCGAAGCTGTCGCGGCGCTGCCGGCCGAAGCGCTGGCCCAGCTGGTCGATGACCTGGTCGTGCTGGTCGAGCACAGCCGCCGTCTCCAGGCGGTGATCGCCGCCGCCCTGGCCCTGCGCAGCGGCGGGCCGGTTCTCCGGGGCGCCGGCGACCATGCGGCCGAGGCGATGCGGTGGCTGCGATGAGCGAGCCGCGCAGCAGCCTGTCGCGCCGGCAGCCGCGTCCGCCGATGGAGACCGAGCAGCTGCGCCGGATGCGGGCTGCGGCCTGGCACGGACAGGGCGTCGTCGTCATCCGGCCGGAGGAGGTCGAGGACGACTGGATCCGCCAGGCGATCGTGAACGAGGCCGATCGGCTCTACGGCAAGCGGAATCGGGAGGCGTGACCGCGGCCGGATCCACTGCGACATGGGGATCGGCGACTGCGCCGGCCTCATTTTGGGCACATGGGAGAACCCGATGGACGAACACTTCTTCGAGACCAGAGCGGCCGCCGCCGCGGCGACGATTCCGTTGACAATCGGGGTCATTCTGACCGGTGGCTACGCCACGGCTGGTGATGGCGGCGGAGCGACCTACAAGCGCGTCGCCTCGGAGCCCGGCCATGCCGGGAAGTTCCAATCGGCAGGCGGCGCATGGTGGGAGTTGTCCGAGACGGATGTCGATGTTCGGGCGTTCGGCGCCAAGGGCGACGGCGTCGCCGATGACGTGCAAGCGTTCCGCGATGCCCTGTCCTACGCATTGGCCAAGGGGTTGCGCAACGTTGTTGCGTATGGGACCACAAGGTTTTCGTCGACGCTTGCCGTGTCGAACATTTCGACGCCGGGCATGAGCTTTCATATCGAACGCTTGGTGGCCGACCCGGCGTGGCCGGCACCGCCGCCAACGGTCGGTTTCGCGACGCTGCCGCAGTGGCGAAGCGCCACTCCGCTGATCGACATCGGCACATCCGGCGGTGCGATGGTCAACCAGCATTGGTACATCGGCAGTGCTGACGGAGCGTCCAGGAAAGCCGATCTATTCCGGATCAATCGATTGGGAGGCTCGCATTTCTTTGTTGGCTACGCCAAGAACTGCAATATCGTGTACAAGGAAGACGGCACGGCTGGGAATACGGCCTCCAATCGGCTTGACGGCAATTACCACGAAGACAACAATGTTGCCGTTCTGACCGGAGCGACGGCTCCCTTCGTTGCCGAAGGGACGATGGTCGCGACGAACTTCATCACCAGCAATTCCTATGGCGGCGTGATCTTCGGCAGGCAGTCCAACTTTGCCAGCATCACAAAGGGCCAGCTCGACTTCAACGGACGCAACCTCGCCGAACTGACGATCAGTGCGAGCGGGTCGAGTTGGACGGATGGTGTGGTGATGACCGGCGGCGCCTCGGGTACGAAGTGCGAGCTGGTCACGACCTATCAGGACGGTGACAGCTTCAAGGCGCTGGTGCTGCGTGACGCATCCGTGCAGGGCACGAATGCCGGCTTCACCGTCGGCGAGAGCATCTCCGACGGCACGACGTCCCGCACGATCAATGCCGTGCGCACGACGACGCAAGGATATTCGACATTCTACTTCGACGTGGTGATGGCCGCCTCGGGCTCCGGGTTCAATCGCGGATTCCTCGACGCTCCATATCTCGGCGGCTTCGTCGGCAATAATCTGAACTCAGTGAAGATCCTCTGGGGGAATGCCAACAATCCTTCCATCGCGTGGCTCAACGGTGTTGGCTTTGCATCTTCTCCGACGCAAAGCCTGATCTACTCCGGCCTCGATGGCATCGCGACGCCGGGCAGACCGGCGCTGGAGATCACGTCCGATCTGTTCGCCCCGCGTCGGCCTGATATCTATCTCGGTGCCGCCGACGCCAGGATCTACAATTCGGATTCTCAGCTCAGCTTGCCCCAGAATGGGTGGGTGACGATTTTCGACGGATCGAACATCGGTGCCAATTCATTCGGACGGTGCTACGACCTGAACCTGTGGCGCATCGCTTCGACCAGCCACCGCGCCAAGCTTCAGATCGTCGTCGACAGTGCGGGCAATCTGGCCTTCACCGATCTCGGTTCGGCTGGATTCTCTTTCCAGGTCAGCGGCGGCACTCTCGTCCAGGCCGTGCAGACATCCGTGGCGGCGACAATGTCGGTCCGGCGCACGCTCCTGAGGGTCGGGTAGATGGCCATCACCCGCGAGTCTCTATAGACGCGGTGCGCTTGCCGGGCTGCACAAAGGCCAGCGCCTCTGTCACCGTCGCCCAGACCGCCGGGCTGCAGGCCGCCAGTAGGCCAGGCCCGGACGATCGTCGCGCGGCCGATACGGCGTGCCGTCCAGGCGGGCGACGCGGCCGCTGGCCTCCGCCAGGATCAGGGCGCCCGGGACATGATCCCAGGGCAGGGCGCTTTCGCGGGCGGATGCCCTGGCATGCCGCAGCCGGCCCCGATCGGCTAGGCTGATCGGGAATGGCCTCTCAGGCCTGGCCGCCGAACAGCGCCTCCGCCCGCCGCCGGATCTCCTCCGGCGCCACGTCCTCGATATGGGTGGAGATGCTCCAGACATGGCCGAAGGGATCGATCACCATGCCCAGGCGGTCGCCATAGAACTGGTCCGCGATCGGCCGGGACAGGGTGGCGCCGGCGGCAAGCGCCCGTTCCACCACGGCATCGACATCGTCGACATACAGATGCAGCGACACCGGCGTGCCGCCGATCGCAGCCGGGCTGGACCAGCCCATCTCCGGCATCTCGTCGGCCAGCATGACCAGGCTGCCGCCGATCAGCAGCTCGGCATGGCCGACCGCGCCGCCGGGCGCGTCCATGCGCATGCGCTCGGTGGCGCCGAAGGCGGTGCGGTAGAAATCGATCGCCGCGGCAGCGCCACGGACGATGAGATACGGGGTAACGGTCGGGTAGCCGTCCGGAATCGGCTTCACCTCTGCGGCCATGGCCTGCTCCCTGGATCTATCGCGGGGCGTTCGATCGCCTCTGACCTGATCATACAGGATGCACGCCGAGGCGGCAGAATAGGATGCGACGGTCAGTGCCGCGGCGGCTTCGCCCGTGGCGCGGAGTGCCTGGGGGAAGGGCGATGGGCGCGATCCTCCTCGATCCGGATGTGCCGGTCCTGCGCATCCGGCCGGCGGATCGAGGAGGCGAAGCGGCCGGCGGCGTGGCGGGCGATCTCCACCCGGCTCTGCCGCTCGGCGATCTCGATCCGGCCGATCTCGGCCTTAGTGACGTGGCCGCGGCGGCACAGGAAGGGCAGCAGCCAGCGCGGATCGGCGTTGTTGGCGCGGCCGACATTCATCCGGAACCAGACCGAGTCGCCGCCGCCCTCCCGGTCGGGCCGGGCCGGGCGTCGCTCGGCGGCCGCGGGCCGCTCCGGCGGCGGCGACAGCTCCTCCGGGGCGGGAAGGAGGCTGCGATGCAGGCGGACCAGGGCGACGGCGAGGTCCTCGGCGCTGCGCTCGGCCAGCAGGGCGCGGGCGCCGGCCAGATCCTCTTCCGTCGCCGGCTCGGTCAGGATCGTCTCCTGGGCCAGCCGGGCCTGGTCGCGGGCGCGGATCTCGTCCGCCGCCGGCGGCGGCGACCACGTCGCCTCGACCCGGGCGGCGCCGAGCAGGCGTTCGGCCTGGTAGCGGCGGTTGTACGGCACCAACATGACACAGACGCCCTTACGGCCGGCCCGGCCGGTGCGGCCGCTGCGA
>NZ_JBCNNF010000358.1:0-7038 GCF_039594555.1 Inquilinus sp. | reverse complement strand
TCAACACCCTGGCGGCGCTGATCCTGGTCTACACCGCGATGGGGCTGCCGCTGTCGATCTTCATTTTGTCGGAGTTCATGCGCCAGATCCCGAAGGAGCTGAAGGATTCCGCGCGCTGCGACGGCGTCGGCGAATACCGCATCTTCTTCCGCATCATCCTGCCGCTGGTGCGGCCGGCGCTGGCGACGGTGGCGGTGTTCACCATGGTGCCGATCTGGAACGACCTGTGGTTCCCGCTGATCCTGGCGCCGGGCGACGGCACCCGCACCATCACCCTCGGCGTGCAGCAATTCGTCGGCCAGTACGTCACCGACTGGAACGCGGTGCTGGCCTCGCTGACCCTGGCCATCATCCCGGTCTTGATCCTCTACGCCTTCTTCTCCCGCCAGCTGATCGCCGGCCTGACCCAGGGGGCGGTGAAGGGGTAGGGGGCGAGCCCGCCCTCCGCGCCCGGCGCGGGCGGGCTCCCGAATTTTCGCAACGCTCGCGGCTTGTCGCTGGGCCTCGGCCGGGTCTACCGTCCCCCGCTTCCAACTTTCCCGGGATCCGGACCCATGGCCCTCCTCGCCGCCTCGCTCGCCCGCGTCAAGCCGTCCCCGACCATCGCCGTCACCACCAAGGCGGCCGAGCTGAAGGCCGCCGGCCGCGACGTCATCGGCCTCGGCGCCGGCGAGCCGGATTTCGACACGCCGGACAATATCAAGCAGGCGGCGATCGCCGCGATCCAGGGCGGCAAGACCAAATACACCGCGGTCGACGGCACGCCGGAGCTGAAGAAGGCCATCGCCGCCAAGTTCCTGCGTGAGAACGGCCTGAAATACGAGACCAGCCAGGTCACCGTCGGCACCGGCGGCAAGCAGGTGCTGTACAACGCGCTGCTGGCCACGCTGGACCCGGGCGACGAGGTGATCATCCCAGCGCCGTACTGGGTCAGCTACCCCGACATGGTGCTGCTGTGCGGCGGCACGCCGGTGCCGGTGGTCTGCCCGGCGGAGCAGGGCTTCAAGCTGCAGCCGGCCGCCCTCGAGGCCGCGATCACGCCGAAGACCAAGTGGCTGATCCTGAACTCGCCGTCGAACCCGACCGGCGCCGCCTACAGCTTCGCCGAGATGAAGGCGCTGACCGACGTGCTGCTGCGCCATCCGCATGTGCATGTCCTGACCGACGACATGTACGAGCACCTGATCTATGACGACTTCAAATTCGTCACCCCGGCCCAGGTCGAGCCGAAGCTGTACGACCGCACCCTGACGCTGAACGGCGTGTCCAAGGCCTATTGCATGACCGGCTGGCGCATCGGCTACGCCGCCGGCCGGCCGGACCTGATCAAGGCCATCGCCAAGGTGCAGAGCCAGTCGACCTCCAACCCGTCCTCGATCAGCCAGGCCGCGGCGGTCGAGGCTTTGTCCGGCCCGCAGGACTTCATCCCGCGCCACAACGTGGTGTTCCAGCAGCGCCGCGACCTGATCGTGTCGATGCTGAACCAGTCGGCCGGGCTGACCTGCCACCGGCCGGAGGGCGCCTTCTACGTCTTCCCGTCCTGCGAGGGGACGCTCGGCAAGAAGACCCCGGACGGCAAGGTGATCGAGACCGACGAGGACTTCGTCACCTATCTGCTGGAATCCGAGGGTGTGGCGGTGGTGCAGGGCTCGGCCTTCGGCCTGGCGCCGTTCTTCCGCATCTCCTACGCCACCGCGACCGAGGCGCTGCAGGACGCCGGCGAGCGCATCCAGCGCGCTTGCGCCGCGCTGCGCTGAGGCCGCGCGTCTGAGAGGACCGGCGCCGGGCTGCGTCCCGGCGCCGCTGGCCCGCGCCATCGATGCGCGGTAACGTCGGCCTGTCCTGCCGCGAACTACAGGTGAGACCGCCCTGCGGTCGGATGGTTCGGGTCAAGGAGGACAGGCCGATGCTGATCAAGCGCAATCCGGGGTGGCGGATTCCCGAAAGTCGGGCGACGCCGGAATCGGTGTATGTGAACCGCCGCAGCCTGCTGCAGGCGATGGGCCTCGGCGCCGGGCTGCTGGCCGGCGCCGGCGCGGCACTGGAGCTCCGCCCGGCCCGTGCCGCCGATCCGGACCCGACCGCCGGCCTGTACCCGGCCAAGCGCAACGACCGCTACACGCTGGACCGGCCGCTGACGCCCGAGAAGGACGTCACCACCTACAACAATTTCTACGAATACGGCTCCGACAAGGACATCTGGGAGGCGGCGCAGGAGCTGAAGATCCGCCCCTGGACCGTCAAGTTCGAGGGCATGGTCGAGCAGGAGCGGGAGGTCGACATCGACACCCTGATCCGCGCCATGCCGCTGGAGGAGCGGCTGTACCGCCACCGCTGCGTCGAGGCCTGGTCGATGGCGGTGCCCTGGACCGGCTTTCCGCTGAAGGCGCTGGTCGATTACGCCAAGCCGCTGGCCTCGGCGAAATATGTACGCATGCAAACATTCCAGAACGACGAGGCGCCGGGCTTCAGCCAGGTCTTCTACCCCTGGCCCTATGTCGAGGGCTTGACCATGGCCGAGGCGACCAACGAGCTGGCCTTCATGGTCACCGGCCTCTACGGCAAGCCGGTGCCGCGCCAGAACGGCGCGCCACTGCGGCTGGTGACGCCGTGGAAATACGGCTTCAAGTCGATCAAGAGCATCATCCGCGTCGCCTTCACCGACGAGCGGCCGGTGAGCTTCTGGGAGCAGCTGCAGAGCAGCGAGTATGGCTTCTGGGCCAATGTGAACCCGGAGGTGCCGCATCCGCGCTGGAGCCAGGCGATGGAGCGCGTGTTGGGCACCGGCGAGCGGGTGCCGACCCAGCTGTTCAACGGCTACGGCGAATACGTCGCCGGCCTCTACAAGGGCCTGGAAAGCGAGCGGCTCTACGCCTGACCGGGCGGCTTCGGTGCGGGGCCTGGCGGGAGGGGGGACGGCCCCCCTCTCTCTGTGCCGTTTCCGGCAGCTTCATGCGGCCGGGGCATGCCCCAGCCCGGGAGGCCCAAAATCTGCACAAAAAAAGGGCCGGAAACGCGTTCCGGCCCGAGTCAAACAGGGAGGCTTCACGTCTGGGAGACGCAAGGAGCCGGCAGTGCCGGACCCTTGTTCTGCTGCGCTGCAGCACGAACGCTCTTAAGATAGGCATTCTGTGGCCGATTGGTAACCAGTTTCTGCCATTGCTTTTATGCGCGCATTGCATAGCTCGCTGTGAGCCGTGCAAGGCCAAGGGTTTCCGCCATTTTTCCGGGTGGTTTTGCATAGATTTCTGACATTTGTCGCCTTTTTCTCAGGCGCGGACCCTGGAAAACCGGGCGAACGACCCAATCGGGCGTCCATGCTCGCCGTAGAAGCTTGGTCTTCAACCGTCATGGCGAGGCGCCGAGCGCCGCGGCCATCCAGCAGGAAGTGCGAGCGGCCCTGATGGCGCACCCTTTGGGGCGCCTTGACCGATGGTGGGGGAGGTTCTGGTCTAGAGGACGGCCGAGAAGTCTCAGAACTTGCTTTCGGCCACCTTGCGGACGAGGAAGTCGCGGAACACCGCGATGCGCTTGGAATGGCGCAGCTCCTCGGCATAGACGAAATAGGCCTCGGTGGTCGGGCCCGTGACCTCGGGCAACACCCGCACCACGTTCAGGGTCGGGTCGACCATGAAATCGGGCAGGGCGGCCAGGCCTAGGCCGCTGCGCACGGCGCGGTAGATGGCGTACTGGTTGTTCACCCGCAGCGCGATCTTGCGGCCGCCTGGCGGCGGGCTGCCGACATGGGCCAGCCAGTTGATGTCCGCGATCGGCCCGCGCGCATCCTCGCCATAGATGATGATCGAATGCTTGTTCAGATCGTCGAGGGTCTGCGGGATGCCGTTGCGCTTCAGATAGTCGACCGACCCGAAGATGTGGATCTTCACCGTCATCAGGTGGCGCTGGATCAGGTCGGGCTGGCGCGGCGGCGTCATGCGGATCGCCACATCGGCCTCGCGCATGCCCAGGTCCAGCTCCTCGTCGTCGATCAGGACGGTCAGGTCGATGTCCGGGAAGGCGGTCAGGAACTCGCGCACCCGCGGCGTCAGCCAGGTCGAGCCGAAGGCGACGGTGGTGGTGATCTTCAGCGGACCGCGAGCGTGGTCCTTGCTCTCGCTCAGCTGCGCCTCGGTCATCGACAGTTTGGCGAAGACCTCGCGCGCCGTGCGGAACAGCAGCTCGCCCTGCTCGGTCAGGATCAGGCCGCGGGCATGGCGGTGGAACAGCGGGACCTTGAGGCTCTCCTCCAGGGCGCTGATCTGGCGGCTGACCGCCGACTGGCTGAGGTTCAGCTTCTCGCCCGCATGGGTAAAGCTGCCCGCGTCAGCGACGGCGTGGAAAACGCGCAGCTTGTCCCAGTCCATTCTCCGGCACCCGTTCGTTTCTTGGGCGGGCGACAAGGGCGGGATGGTCGATATACCAGCGCTCGGCGTCGCGCCTGCGAATCACACTATATGCACTATGACGGGCACCACCGACCCGATGCAAGCAAAGCTTGGACCGGGCGGGAACAATATTTCACCTGGATTCGATCGATAGGGGGGATGGCCCCCCTATGATCATCGCCCTTACGAATCGGAGCGGCGGTCCGCCCGGACGGGTCAGCCCGCCGCGGCGACCTCGGCCGCAGCAGCCGGCTGCGCCTCGCGGTCGGCGATGCGCGCGAGATGGCCGGTGCCGGCATGTTCGGACAGGAAGCGCTCGGCCTCCAGCGCCGCCATGCAGCCCATGCCGGCAGCGGTCACCGCCTGGCGGTAGACCCGGTCCTTGACGTCGCCGGCGGCGAACACGCCGGGGATGTCGGTCGCGGTCGAATCCGGCGCGGTGATGATGTAGCCGTCGGCATCCATCCGGACATGGCCCTTGAACACCGCGGTCGCCGGGTCATGACCGATGGCGACGAAGACGCCGTCGGCCGGCAGCACGCGCTCGGCCCCGGTCCTGGTGTCGCGCAGCCGGGCGCCGGTCACCGCCTCCGGCATGCCGCCGCCGACGATCTCCTCGACCGTGTGGTTCCACACCACCTCGATCTTGGGATGGGCGAACAGCCGGTCCTGCAGGATGCGCTCGGCCCGCAGCTGGTCGCGGCGATGCACCAGCGTCACCTTGGTGGCGTGGTTGGTCAGATACAGCGCCTCCTCGACCGCGGAGTTGCCGCCGCCGATCACCGCCACCTCCTTGCCGCGGAAGAAGAAGCCGTCGCAGGTGGCGCAGGCGGAGACGCCGCGGCCCTGGAACTGCTGCTCGCTCGGCAGGCCCATCCAGCGCGCCTGGGCGCCGGTGGCGATGATCACCGAATCGGCCTCGTAGACCGTGCCGGAATCGGCGGTGCAGACGAAGGGCCGGCGCGAGAAGTCGACCTTGGTGATCAGGTCGAACTCCAGCCGCGTGCCGCAGTGGCGGGCCTGGGCCTCCATCTGCTCCATCAGCCAGGGCCCCTGGATCACGTCGGCGAAGCCGGGATAGTTCTCGACATCGGTGGTGATGGTCAGCTGCCCGCCGGGCTGCAGCCCCTGCACCAGGATCGGCTCCAGGTTGGCGCGCGCGGCATAGATCGCGGCGGTATAGCCGGCCGGGCCGGAACCGATGATCAGGACTTTGGTGCGATGGGTGGCCGGCATGGGGCGACAATCCGCTGGAAGGGAACTGTCAGCGATAGATAACCACCGGCGGCGGCCGGGGCAAGGCGACGCGGGACTGGGCTGTGCCCGCGGCAAGCGTGGCGGTCAGGCGTCGAACAGTGCCCGCACCCGCGCTGCCGCCCGGGCTGTGTCGTCCAGCGGCGCGTAGCTCCACTGCTCCAGCCGGCCGGTGAAGGGGCGGGTGATGCCCTCGGCCGCCAGCGCGTCGTGGAAGCGGCGGTGCTTCGGCGCCAGCTGCGCCCATTCGACCACATGCACCGGCTTGCCGGTGGTCGCCGCCTCCGACGTCATGTTGATGCTGTCATTGGTGACGATCACCGCATCGGCCAGGGCCAGGAAGCCGAAATAGGGGTTCGGGCCGGTGCCGTCCCAGATCCAGGCCGACAGCCCCTCCAGCGCCTGGTGCAGCGCCGCGGCCTCGCCCGCCGGCGTGCGCCGGCTGGTGGTGACCATCAGCCCGGTGCCGCCGCGCGCCAGCTCGGCCAGCTGGCCGGCGAGTCGGGCGACCGCGCCTTCCGGCACCGCCACCGACTTGCTGCTGCCGCCGATCAGCACCGCGGCGCGTGGTCGCGGCAGGCCGCCCAGCACCGGCTCCCACTTCGCCGCCGCGGCGGCCAGCCGGTCGGGGGTGACGAGGTTGAGGGCGCCGGCGGTGCCGAAGACGTTCGACGCTTTCAATCCGTCATGCCGGGGCGTGACGATCAGATCGAAACGCCGCGGGTTGACGCCGGGACGAAATATTTGCACAAGGCGCGTCCGATGACCGCTGGCCCGCTTCACCGCGAGGGCGGGATACACGCTCTGCCGGCCGGCTGCGATCAGCAGGTCGGGCCAGGGCGGCCCGTCCAGGCCGAAGCCGGCGGCGGGCCGAACGGGATCGAGAAGACGATGCCAGCCATGGCGAGCGCCGAGTCGGACCACCTCCGGGACGATGCCCAGCGCCTCCGCCAGGCCCAGGCACTGGTTCTCGTTCGCCGGGCGGCCATCCGACACCACCCACACCCGCAGGGAGCCGATGCCGCCCGTCCCCGCACGCGCCGTCGCGCTCATGCTGCGAAATCCCCCGCCAAACCCCCAACGCGAAACAGGATTGCGCTTGCGCCCGGCGAAAGTCCGGCAATATCCTTGCGCGTAATCACGGAAGCCCTTTCATGAGAGAACCCATGCGCCGTGTGAAGCTCGACCGCATCGACCGCCGCATCCTCCGCGACCTCCAGGACGACGGCCGCATGACGAATGTCGAGCTGGCGCGCCGCGCCGGCATCTCCGCCCCGCCCTGCCTGCGCCGCGTCCGGGCGCTGGAGGAGGCGCATTACATCCGCGGTTATCACGCCGACATCAACCCCGAGGCGCTGGGCTTCGGCGTCACCGTCTTCGCCCAGGTCGGGCTGACCAG
>NZ_JBCNNF010000357.1:0-7051 GCF_039594555.1 Inquilinus sp. | reverse complement strand
AGCGCATCGCCGCCACCACCGCCGGTGAGGACGTCGTTCCCGGCCAGTCCCCACAGCGTGTTGGCGTTAGCGTCGCCGGTGAGCACGTCGGCGAAGGCGGAGCCCTGCACCTGCTCGATGCCGCTCAGCGTGTCGCCGGCGGCATCGCCGCCCGACATCGCGCCGGTCGCCAGGTTCACCGACACCGCCGCGGCGGAGCTGGCGTAGACGGCCGTGTCGATGCCGGCCCCGCCGATGATGGTATCGGCCCCGCCATCGCCCTCGATGATATCGTTGCCGTCGCCGCCATCGATCGTGTCGTCCCCGGCGCCGGCATAGATGTTGTCGTGGCCGGCCTCGCCGAAGACCTGGTCGTTCTCGCTGCCGGCATCGACGCTATCATTGCCTGTGCCGCCATGGATGATGTCGATGCCGGCACCGCCGACCAGCCGATCCGCGCCGTCGCCGCCGTCGAGGCTGTCATTGCCCGCCTCGCCGGAGAGCGCGTCGTCGCCGCCATTGCCGACGAGCGTGTCGTTGCCCAGCTCGCCGCCGATGATGTTGCGCGCGTTGTCGCCGGTCAGCTGGTCGTCGTTGCTGGAACCGTACAGGTTTTCGATGCTGGTCAGCACGTCGCCCGCCGCATCGCCGCCGGAGGTCGCGCCGGTCAGCAGGTTCACCGACACGGCCGCCGCTGAGCCCTGGTAGTTGGCGAAGTCCGAGCCGGCACCGCCGTTGAGGCTGTCTGCCCCCGCGCCGCCGCGAAGGGTAT
The DNA here is from genome assembly GCF_039594555.1 of Inquilinus sp. Classification (GTDB taxonomy): domain Bacteria; phylum Pseudomonadota; class Alphaproteobacteria; order DSM-16000; family Inquilinaceae; genus Inquilinus. The sequence goes on along the minus strand of NZ_JBCNNF010000357.1, from coordinate 6,300 downwards.
CGTCGCCGCCGCCTCCGCTGAGCGCATTGGCGCCGCCGTCGCCGATCAGCCGGTCGCCGAAGGCCGAGCCGAGGACGCTCTCGATGGAAACAAACGTATCGCCCTGGGCATCGCCGCCCGTCCCGGTGCCGGTGGCCAGGTCGACCTGAACCCCCGCGGCCGAGGTGTCGTAATACACGATGTCGGTACCGTTGCCGCCGTTGAAGACATCGGCGCCGCCGAGGCCGGCGAGTCCGTCATTGCCGTTGCCGCCGGTGAGGGCGTTGACCCCGGCGTTGCCGACCAGGAGGTCGTCGAAGGCCGAGCCGACCAGGTTCTCGACATTCGACAGCGTGTCGCCCGCGGCATCGCCGCCGGAGCCCAAGCCGCTGGTCAGGTTGACGAACACCCCGACGGCTGACCCGTCGTAATAGACCGTGTCGATGCCGGCGCCGCCGTCGATCGCGTCAGCGCCGCCATAGGCGTTGATCTGATCTTTGCCGGCGCCGCCGCTGACGGTGTCGTTCCCCCCGCCGGATCGGATCGTGTCGTCGCCGTCACCGCCGGTCAGCGTATTGGCGCCGCTGTCGCCAATCAGGAGGTCATTGAAGGCCGAGCCGAGGACGTTCTCGATATTCCGCAGCACGTCGCCCTGGGCATCGCCGCCACCAGCGGCGCCGCCATTCACCGTGACGAACACCGCGGCGCCCGAGGTGGTGTAGTCGGCCGTGTCGATGCCGGCGCCGCCGTCGATCCAGTCGCCGCCCGCGCCGCCTTCGATGTGGTCGTCGCCGTCGCCGCCGGTGAGGGAATTGTCGCCGCCGTCGCCGATCAGGGTGTCGTCGAAGGCCGTGCCGACGACGTTCTCGACATTCTGGTACGTGTCGCCCTGGGCGTCGCCGCCGAAGCCCTGGCCGAGCGCCAGGTTCACGGTCACCGCCGCGGCGTCGTAATAGATCGTGTCGACCCCGGCGCCGCCGTCGATGGCGTCGGCGCCGCCATAGCCGGCGATGTGGTCGTCGCCGTCGCCGCCGCTGATGACGTCGTCCCCCGCGCCGGAACGGAGCGTGTCGTTGCCGTCGGCGCCGATAAGGGCATTGTCGCCGCCGTCGCCGATCAGGACGTCATCGCCGGCCGTGCCGTGGACGTTCTCGATATTCCGGTACGTGTCGCCGTCGGAGTCGCCGTAGCCGGAGCCCTGGCCGGTGGCGAGGTCGACGATGATCGGATCCTCCGAATGGTCGTAGTAGACGGTATCGATGCCTTCACCGCCGTCGAACGAATTGAGGGTGTCGTTGCCTATCAAGGTGTCGTCGAAAGCCGAGCCGACCACGTTTTCGACGCCTGACAGCGTGTCGCCCTCGGCATCGCCGCCCGTGCCAAAGCCGGTCGCCAGACTGACGACCACCCCAGCGGTCGAGGCGTCGTAATAGACCGTGTCGCTGCCCTCGCCGCCATCGATCGCGTCGGCACCGGCGCCGCCCTTGATGGAGTCGTCGCCGGCCCCGCCGGCCAGCGCATTGGCCTCGGCGTTGCCGACCAGGGTGTCGTTGAATCTGGAGCCCACGAGATTCTCGATCCCGCTGTACAAAATGTCGCCCTGGGCCTCACCGCCCGTGCCAAAGCCGGTGTTGTTGCCGGTCGCCAGGCTCACCTGCACTCCGGCCGTCGCGTCGACGCTGTCATAGGAGGCCGTATCGATGCCCGGGCCGCCATAGAAGGTGTCGGCGCCTGCGCCGCCGTAAAAGGTGTCGTTGCCAGGGCCGCCGTCGAGCCTGTCGTCGCCGCCGAGGCCGAACAGAGTATCGTCTCCGGTCAGGCCGATGAGGATATCGATGCCGTCGGCATTGGACGGATTGCCCGGATCGGTGCCGGTGATCGTGTCGTCTCCGCCGGTGCCCTGCTGAGTCTGAGTCATGGATGCCACCTTGCTGGACAGTGCCGCCCAACCCCGGCGCCGAGGCCTCGGCCGCCGCAGTGGACTCGGCTCGGGATTTCGCACCGGGTCGGCCAAGACCGACACTCGACGCAGGAACGCTAGCCTACGATCCGCATATCCCGGTAGGTCCAGATCAGGCCAATCGATGGATCCAGATGGCGCTCCGATGAGTCCAGATCGCCCCCGGCGATGAGTCCAGATTGCACCGCATGGTGAAATACGATTTTATTCAATCGATGGTTGGTGTGCTGGAGAGGGCACGTGGCGGCCGACGACATCCTGTGGCGGCAATTGCTGACGCTGTCGCGCCGGCCGGATCTGACGCTGCAGGCCCAGTTGCGCGGCGCCATCGCCCAAGCGGTGCTGGACCGGCGGCTGCCCCCGGGCGCGGAGCTGCCCTCGTCGCGCCGGTTGTCGGAGATCCTCGGCATCAGCCGCAACACCGTGATCCAGGCCTATGACCAGCTGACCCAGGAGGGCTTCATCTCGGCCCGCAGCCGGTCGCGGCATATGGTCGACCCGCAGGCGCTGGAGAACGCGGCGAGGGCGGCCGGGGTGCAGCCCGACGTGCCCGGGCGGCGGCCGGACTGGACCGGGCGGCTGACCAGCCGCCCGTCCCGCACCCGCCACGTGCTGAAGCCGACCGACTGGTACAATTACCGCTTTCCCTTCGTCTACGGCCAGCCCGATCCGACCCTGTTCCCGATCGCGGAATGGCGCGAGGTGGTGCAGCTGTCGCTGCGCTCGGTCGCCATCCGCGACTGGGCCGGCGACCGGGTCGACGCCGACGACCCGCTGCTGATCGAGCAGCTGCAGAAGCGGGTCCTGCCGCGCCGCGGCATCTGGGTGTCGCCGGAGCAGATCCTGGTCACGATCGGGGCGCAGCAGGCGCTGTACCTCGCCGCGTCGCTGCTGCTGAAGCCGGAGCGGACGGTCGGGATCGAGCAGCCGGGCTATCCCGACATCCGCAACCTGTGCCGGCAGTTCGGCGCCCGCATCCAGCCGCTGCCGATGGATCATCACGGGCTGAAGCTGACCGGCAGCCTGGCCGAATGCGACATGCTGTTCGTGCAGCCGAGCCATCAGAATCCGACCACGGTGACCATGCCGCTGCAGCGGCGGCAGGAGCTGCTGCAGGCGGCCTCGGTGCACGACCTGGTGATCGTCGAGGACGATTATGACAGCGAGCTGACCTTCGTCGGCGAGGCCACGCCGGCGCTGAAGGCGCTCGATCGCGATGACCGGGTGATCTATATCGGCAGCGTGTCGAAGACTCTGGCCCCGGGGCTGCGGCTGGGCTTCGTGGTCGGGCCGCCGGAGTTCATCGCCGAGGCCCGGGCGATGCGGCGGCTGACCGCGCGGCACCCGCCGGCCAACAACCAGCGCGCCGTGGCGCTGTTCCTGCAGCTGGGCCATCACGACGCGGCGATCAAGAAGCTGATCGCCGCCTATCGCGAACGCGCCGACGCGATCGCGGAAGGACTGCGCACCCATCTGCCGGAGTTCGAGTGCCGGCTGCCCGCCGGCGGCTCGGCGATGTGGGCCGAAGGGCCGGCCGACGTGTCGATGACCGCGGTCGCCGCCGCGGGGGCGCCGCAGGGGCTGCTGATCGACCCCGGCGCGGTGTTCTTCGATCATCCGGTGCCGCCGGAGAACTTCCTGCGCTTCGGCTATTCCTCGATCCCGGTCGACCGCATCGACCCCGGCATCCAGCTGCTGGCCCGGCTGGTCCGGGCCGAACGGCATGGCGGCCGACAGGCCAGCTGAACACTCAGACCGGGCCGCCCCCTCACCCTCCCGCCGCCGACGCGGCGGGCCCCTCCCTCTCCCCGAGGAGAGGGGAACGGAGCCGCGGCCTCATTCACCTCTCCTCGGGGAGAGGTCGAAATCGCGATGGCGATTTCGGGTGAGGGGATGGCTCCGGCCCCTCCGCTTACCCGAGCGTCTGTGAGAACAACTCCGGCATCATCGCACGCGCCACCGGGCGCAGGCGCAGGGCCTCGGCCTTGTCGATCCAGCGATAGGGGCGGCGCAGCCGGGTGCCGACCGGCCCCCAGCCGCCGACCGCCGCCAGCAGCTTGTCCAGCGCGGCGTTGGAATAGCCGTGCAGGCTGCGGAACGGCACGACATGCTCATCCATGAAGCGGCAGATCCGGCGCTCGAGGTCGAGTGCGCCCTCGAGATCCGTCGCCATCCGGTCGGTCCAGGCCTGCGCCCCCGCCGGGCTGAGGCAGGCGACGTTGGAGAAGGCGCCGGCGACGACGCCGTGCTTCACCCCGGTGGCGAGGTGGTGGCCGGGGATGAACAGCGCCGTACCGGACAGGTGCTGCTTCGCCGCCGCGTACCAGGCATCGTCGCCATCGGCGAGCTTGATCCCGACGACCGCCGGAACGACCCGCACCAGCCGGCCAAGTTCGTCCGGCGTCAGAACGCGCTTGGCGTGCGGCGGGTTGTAGAGGACCAGCGGCACCCCGCCAGCAGCCTCCGCCATCAGCTGCAGGAAGTCGACGGCCTCCGCTTCGGTCACCGGCCACCAGTCCGGCAGCACCACCTGGATCGCCGCCGGGCCGAGGTCCCGCGCCAGCTTGACCCGCTCGCGCGCCAGGCTCGGGTCCGGCTGGCAGGCGCCGATGACGAAAGGCATGCCGGCCGCCCGGCATCCTTCCGCCAGCAACGCCTGGATCGCGGCATATTCCGCCTCGGTCTGGTTGTGCAGCTCGCCGGCCGTGCCGTTGGAGTAGATGCCGTCGACCCGCGCCGCCACCAGCAGGTCGATCTCCTCCGCCAGCCGGCCGAAATCGATGCTCTCATCCGCCGCGATCGGCAGCAGCAGCGTCGCCCAGTTGCCGCGCAGCACTTCGTTCTCTTGCTTCATGAGGCCTCCCAACCACCCGTCATTGCGAGGAGGCGAAGCCGACGAAGCAATCCATCGATCCGCGCGAGCTAATGCATGGATTGCTTCGCTGCGCTCGCAATGACGACAAGGGGGTGCCGTGAAGAGGCCAGGTCATCGGCTGACATCCTGCCGGATGCAGGCCTTGAAATGGCCGGGCTCCACCTCCTCCAGCCTCGGCACCTCGCGGGCGCAGGCCTCGACCGCGTGCGGGCAGCGGGTGCGGAAGACGCAGCCCGAGGGCGGGCTGGCCGGGCTGGGGATGTCGCCCGTCAGGATCTGGCGCTGGCGCGGCCGGTCGGGGTCCGGCTCCGGGATCGCCGACAGCAGCGCCCGCGTATAGGGGTGCTTCGGCGCGGCGTAGAGCCGGTCGCTCGGCGCGATCTCCATGATCCGGCCGAGATACATCACGATCACCCGGTCGCAGATGTACTCCACCACCGCGAGGTCGTGGGAGATGAACAGCATGGTCAGACCGAGGCGCAGCTGCAGGTCGCGCAGCAGGTTGACGATCTGCGCCTGCACCGAGACGTCGAGCGCCGAGACCGGCTCGTCCGCCACCAGGAACTCCGGCTCCAGCGCCAGGGCCCGGGCGATGCCGATGCGCTGGCGCTGGCCGCCGGAGAATTCATGGGCGTAGCGCTCGACCGCATCGGCCGGCAGCTCCACCGCCTCCAGCGCCGCCCGCGCCTTGGCCAGCCGCTCCCGCCCGGTGCCGATGCCCTGAATCGCCAGCCCCTCGGTCAGGATCTCGCCGATGGTCATGCGCGGCGACAGGCTGGCGAAGGGGTCCTGGAAGATGTACTGCATCCGCCGCCGCTGCCGGCGCATCTCGCTGCCGGACAGCTTGGTCAGGTCCCGGCCGTCGAACACGACCTCGCCGGCCGTCGGCTCGATCAGCCGCAGCACCGACCGGCCGATCGTGGTCTTGCCCGAGCCGGATTCGCCGACCAGGCCGACCACCTCGCCGCGGCCGACCTCGAAATGGATGTCGTCCAGCGCGCGCACCAGCGGGCCGCGGCCGAAGGCGCCGGGGCCGAAATGCTTGGCCAGGCCGCGCACGGCGAGAAGCGGTTCGGCCATGGTCAGAGCTCCTGCCAGCGGATGCAGCGGCTGGTGTGGCCGGGGCTCACCTCCGCCGGCGCCGGCACGGCGGCGCGGCAGGCCTCGACCGCATAGGCGCAGCGCGAGGCGAAGGCGCAGCCGGGCGGCATGGCGGCCAGGCTGGGCACCGTGCCCGGGATGGTGGCCAGCTTCTCCCCCGCCGCCTTCAGCCGCGTCGCCTCGCCCAGCTTCGGCACCGAGGCCAGGAGGCCGATGGTGTAGGGGTGGCGCGGGTGGCGGAACACCTCGCGCACCGGCCCGGTCTCGACGATCCGGCCGGCATACATAGGGTCATTGGGGTCGCCGTTTACATGGGAAAGGTCCAGCCGCTGGATATTGAGCGCCAGCGAGAGACCGAAATGCAGTTGCTGTCCACCCTCTCCTA
>NZ_JBCNNF010000356.1:0-7054 GCF_039594555.1 Inquilinus sp. | reverse complement strand
CCATGCCGGCATCCTGCAGGGCGAGGTCGAGCGCGCGCCCAGCCGCTGGCTCGACATGCCGTCCGCCGACTGCTTCCGCTTCGCCGAGCAGGACGGCATGGCCGAGACCTGCGTCGATCTGGGCGACCCGGTGAAGAAGGGCGACGTCATCGCCCGCATCCACCCGGTCGACCGCACCGGTCAGGCGCCGGCGGAATACCGCGCGACGCTGGACGGCATCCTGGCGGCGCGGCATTTCCCGGGGCTGGTCAAGGCCGGCGACTGCCTGGCGGTGATCGGGACGGTGGAGGGGTAGGGGCGCGCAGCCGGACGCTAGAACGGACGGCTGCCTTCCAGCATCCCGTGCACGCTGTAGGTCATGATCGCCAGCAGAGCGGTCAGGCCCAGATACAGCACGCCATACTCGATCCGGGCGTCCAGCGGCGCGTTGTAATAGGCCTGCGCCTCCGGGCTGTTCGGGTCGTGACGCCAGGCCTTCAGCACCTGCGGCGCCGCGAACAGCGCCACCAGCAGCAGCACCGGGCTGGGCCGGTACAGCAGCAGGCCCAGCATGATCGGGGCGCCCAGGAGCCAGATCCGCGGCGACAGGATCGCTGTGATCCGCCCGCCGTCGAGCGGCGACACCGGCAGCAGGTTCAGGAGATTCAGGAAGAAGCCGGCATAAGCCACGGCCAGCAGCAGCCGGCTGTCCACCTCCCGCGCCCAGAAATAGACGGCGAAGGCGCCGAGCGTGCCGAGGAACGGGCCGGCGAAGGCGACATACGCCTCCGTCTCCACGTCCATCGGCTGCTCCTTCAGCTGGATCCAGGCGCCGATGAAGGGGATGAAGGTCGGCGCCCCGACATTCAACCCGCGCCGCTTCGCCGCGATGTAGTGCCCCATCTCGTGCACCAGCAGCAGCCCGACGAAACCGGCGGCGTAGCCCCAGCCCAGGAAGTAGGCATAGGTGACCAGCGACAGCAGCATGGTGCCGCCGGTCAGGGCCAGCGGGCCGAACTTCAGGCCGCCGACCAGCAGCAGGAGCAGCTTGATCATGCGCGGTGCCGAGGCCTCTCAGGCGACGCCGCCGTCGCGCGGCTTGCGCCGGAACAGCTTGGCCAAGGTGACGCCGAAGCCGCCAACGGCGATGAGGATGACCTTGGCGAATTTCAGCACGAAGGCGCCGATGATGGCGATCAGCCCCAGCTTCTTCGCCGCCACGCCGGCCACCAGCGCCGCCAGCCCGTATTCGGCCACCCGGTCGGTGCCCTCGGTGAAGTCGGCATAGCGCTTGCCGGGGACGTAGCTGATGTCGTTCAGCAGCTCGCGGGCGAACTTCTTCTCGCTGTCGATCGTCGCGGTGGAGGTCACCAGGTTCAGGCCGAAATAGCCGTCGCGCCCCAGCGCGTAGGTCTTGTAGTTGGCCGAACCCTCATCGGCGGGGTTGTTCTTCTCGACCACCTTGGCCGACCAGACCAGGCGATGGGTCGCGGCGTCGTATTGCGGCACCTCGATCCAGCCGGTCACGGCCAGGGGCGGGAAGCCGCGGGCGATCCGGTCCTCATTGCCCGACTCGGTGCCGTCCTTCAGGTTGCTCAGCAGCTCGTCGGCGTTCCAGTTGGTCTTGGCGTCGTCGTCGCGGATATAGCCTTCCTTGGTGTATTCGAGCAGCGCGTACCATTCCTCGTCCGGCTTGTCGGAGATGACCATGCCGATCAGCTCGGGGTCGGTGAAGCCGCCCCAGGCGCGCCGGATCCGGTTCGACTCATCCTTCGGGATGAAGACATAGCCCTCGGGCAGGGCCAGCGAACCCTGGTCGATCAGCGCGATGGTGGCCGGGCCGTGCTGGGCCACCTTGTCGGCGGCCTCCCAGGCTGCCTTCTGCTCCGCCTCGTTCGCCGCGGCCTGGTCGGCGGGCGACGGCGCGGTGGTGGCCGGCGGCGTCTGCGCGGCGGCGGTGCCGGCCAGGGCCAGCGTCAATGCGATCGCGAACGCGCGAAGCGGCAGGACCAGACTCATGATGATGTCCCCCTCCATATCCCATAGGCCCCCCGGCGCATGGGACGATCATCATAAGCGGGCAAGATGGCGGCAATTTGAAGCGAATTCCGGTTCGCACCGGCGCCGGCCTGATCCCGCCGGCGCGCATGGCCTCAATCGTCGCCGGGGCTGCCCCGCATCCGCTTCACCGCCGACCGCTTGCTCTTGCTGTCGAGCCGCCGGATCTTGCTGCCCAGCGTCGCCCGGGTCGGCCGGCGTTTCTTGGGGGCGACGGCGGCGCGCTGGAACAGCTCGACCAGCCGGGCCAGCGCCTCGGCCCGGTTGCGCTCCTGGCTGCGGTGCTCGCGGGCGGTGATCACCAGAACGCCGTCCTTGGTCAGGCGCTGCCCGGCCAGGGTCTCCAGCCGTGCCCGCATGTCGTCCGGCATCCCGGCGCGCTCGATCGGGTAGCGCAGTTGCACCGCCGTGGCGACCTTGTTGACGTTCTGCCCGCCCGGGCCGGAGGCGAGGATGAAGCTCTCCTCGATGTCGCGCTCGTCCAGCGCGATGCGGGCGGTGATGCGGATCATGGCCGGACCCTCGCACGGCCGGGCGCGCTTGTCATGCCCCCGCCGCTGTGCCATCCCGGTCCGGGGAGGATGACGGCACGATGACGATCAGGCTGAGGCATATCGAGGCGCTGCAGGCGGTACAGAAGGCCGGGTCGATCACCGGCGCGGCGGAGCTGCTGAACGTCTCGCAGCCGGCGGTCAGCAAGCTGCTGCGCCATGCCGAGGATCAGCTGGGCCTGCGCCTGTTCGAGCGGGTGAAGGGCAAGCTGGTGCCGACGCGCGAGGCCAAGCTGCTGGAGGTCGAGATCGACCGCACCTTCGCCGGGCTGGAGCGGATCTCCAGCATCGCCGCCAATCTCCGGCGCGGGCGCGAGGGCCATGTCCGCATCGCCTGCCTGCCCAGCCTCGGCTTCGGCTTCATGACCGAGCAGATGGCGTCGTTCCACCGCCGTCATCCGGGCGTGAGCTTCGACCTGCGCACCCACCACACCCGCGAGATCCTGGACCTCGTCGCCACCAACGATCTCGACCTCGCCATCGCCTATGAGCCGGCGTTGCCGCCGGGGATGCGCAAGATCGCGATCGGCACTTCGCGGCTGGTGCATCTGTCGACCGCGCCGCTGGCGAAGGGCGATACGGCGGAGATCACGCTCGACCGGATCGATGTGGAGACGCTGATCGGCGTCGACCCCGACACCTCGATCGGCGCCACCCTGTCCGACGCCTTCGGCCGTGCCGGCATCCGATACGCCCCGCGCAACCTGATCCAGACCTACTACCTGGCGCTGCCGCTGGTGCGCTACGGCACCGGGTCGGCCATCGTCGACGAGCACACGGCCCAGGCCTGGGCCGTGCCGGACGTCACCGTCCGCGCCATCGTGCCAGAGATCACCCTGCCGATCACGGCGCTGCACCATGAGAACTACCCGCTGTCGCAGGCGGCGCATCTGTTCCTCGACCACCTCACCGGCAAGCCGACGCAGCGCACCCGCAGCGCCAGGCGATAACGGCCGATGGGGGGATCATAACCGGCCGGAATTTGACAGCCGCCGGGCCGCCGGGCATCACCGGAGGACCCGTTCCGCTGCCCGCAGGACTGCCATGCCGACCGCTAAGCCCGTCATCGGAGTGACCCTGGATGCCGAGGAGGCGGGCGGCTATTCCTCCTCGCCCTGGTACGCGCTGCGGCAGAACTACTGCGGGTCGCTGGCCGAATTCGGCGCCGTGCCGCTGGCGCTGCCGCATCTGGTCGATGCCGCGAACCATTATCTGGACCTGTGCGACGGCATCGTCGTCACCGGCGGCGGCTTCGATGTCGACCCCGCGCTCTGGGGCGCCAGCTCGGTGCACGAGACGGTGAAGACCAAGCCGGTGCGCACCCAGTTCGAATGGGCGCTGGTGCAGGGCGCGGTGGCGCGGAACAAGCCGGTGCTCGGCATCTGCGGCGGCGAGCAGCTGCTGGCCGTGGTGCTGGGCGGCACGCTGGTGCAGCACATCCCGGCCGAGATCGACAACGCGCTGGACCACAGCCCGGAGCGGAAGATCCACGACCCTGCCGGCTGGAAGGCGGCGCATGAGGTCGAGGTCACGCCCGGCACGCTCCTGGCCCGCATCACCGGCGCGGCCCGCTTCGGCGTCAACAGCTCGCATCACCAGGCGGTGAAGGTGGCCGGGCCGGCGCTGATCGTCTCCGGCGTCGCGCCCGACGGGGTGGTCGAGGCAGTGGAGCATCCGGGGCGCCGCTTCTGCCTCGGCGTGCAGTGGCACCCGGAGTATCTGCGCAGCGAGGCCGACCGCGCCGTGCTCGCGGCCTTCGTCGCCGCCTGCGCCGCGTGATGGGCGGGTTCCACGCGGCCGCGGCAGGGGCGGCGCTGGTCCGCGACCTGCTCGACGAGTTCAAGGGCGAGGTCGCGCCCAGGGATTTCGGCCTCACCTTCCGGCTCTATCCCGGCCGGCTGCGCGACGGCGCGGCCGACCGCTACTCCGACGGTGCGGTGTTCGGCCATCGCGACGAGGTCGCTGTCTATCCGGCCAGCACCAGCAAGAGCTTCTACCTGGTCGCCTTCCAGCACTGGGTCGAGACCGGGCGGTTGCAGCCGGATGCGGAGGATCTGCGCGCCCTGTCGGCGATGATCCGGCAATCCAGCAACGACGCCACCACCTACCTGTTCGGCCGCATGACCGGCACCACGCCCGGCGGCCCGCTGCCGGAGGCGGAGATGGCGGCCTGGTGGGACAAGCGCCAGGCGATCCATCGCTGGTTCCAAAGCTGGGGCTGGCCGGAATTCGAGCGGCTGCGGCTGTGGCACAGCACCTATGAGGACTCGCCCTATGGCCGCGAAAAGGCGGCCCGGGCCCATGGCGGCAACCTGATCGCCCCGCGCGCCGCGGCGGCGCTGCTGCACGGCATCGTCGCCGGCCAGCTGGTCTCGCCCGCCGCCTGCGGCCGGATGCTGGATTTGCTGGACCGGGAGCCGGAGCGCGATCCGGACCGACTGCCGCCCGATTATTCGGACCAGGTCCGCGGCTTCCTGGGCGAGGCGCTGCCGCGAAATGTCCGGCTGTGGTCGAAGGCCGGCTGGACCAGCGAGACGCGGCACGACATGGCCTATTGGGAGGCGCCGTCCGGCCGCAGCCTGATCGCCGCGATCTACACCGTCGGCCCGCATATGGCGCAGAGCCGCCGCTTCCTGCCGGCGGTCGGGGCCCGGCTGCACGCGCTGCTCGAAGGGTAGGGCCGGATGCTGCCCGTCTGGCACGACGACGACCGCTCGCCGAACTATGCCCATCTGGCGGAGCCCTTCGCCGACACCGTCTTCACCGCGGAGGTCGGGACCTTCGAGACGCTGTGCCGACTGACCCGCTTCCGGCCGCGCGGCGCGAAGATCCTGTTCGGGCTGCGCGGCTGCGCCCTGGCCGAGCCGGGCTTGGCCGGCCAATGGTCCGGAGCCCTGCGGCTGCACGAGGCGCGGCCGAACCATCACGTACCGCGCTGCGTCCTCGGCGTCTGGGACCGGCCGGCGGGGCGGCTGGTCGCCTGGACCGGATCGACCGTGCCGAACGCCCATTACATGCGCCGCCAGGCCGAGGCGCCGGACCGGCGCATCGCCAACATGCTGGCACCGGGGATGCATCCCTATGTGGTCGGCCCGCATATCCCCGCCGGCCGTCCGGCGGAGGAGGGGGCGTTCCAGCTCGACCGCACCGTCGAGGTGCCGGTCTGGCGCTCGCCCGACGCCGCCGGCTACGACCTGTCCGGCCGTTTCGACATCTGCGCGCCGGAGGACAATATCCACGCCGCCGGCTGGCCGGGCGACGGCATCGAGTTCTCCTCGGCTGGCTGCCAGACCCTGCCGGGCCGGCACCTGCCGCCGGCAATCCCGACGGGCGCCTACGCCGCCTTCCGCGTCGCGGCGGGGCTTGCCGCCAGCCCGGACCTGGCCGAGACCGGCCTCGCCTTCGACGACCTGCTGGTCACGGGCCGGCACCTGCGGCTGGTGGCAGACCGTGGAGCGGACCCGGCCCTGGCGCGGCTGATGCCCGGGTCGAGCGGGCATGAGGTGCGGCTGCTGCAGGACGCCTTCATCGCCCTCGGGCTGATCCCGGACTGGGGCTTCACCGCCGGGGTGTTCAACGGCTTCACCGCCAAGACGCTCCACGACTGGCAGGCCGCCTCCGGCCGGGTCACGGACGGGGTGCTGCGGCCACAGGAGGCGGAGGCGCTGGGTTTTCCGCTCGGCTGAGCCAGGACGGGGCTTCCCGCAGCGTCGGCGGCATCTAGTTTCCTCGGAAACCGATGGGATTGCCGATGAAGGCGCTGCAATTCCTGGCCGTGGTGCTGACTGCCCTGGCGCTGGTTCCCGGCGGCGCGCATCTGCTGGCCATGTCGAACAAGCTCGCCCTGGATGAGACGGCCTATTTCTCGGCCCAGGCGATCTATGGCGGCTGGGCCCTGCTCGGAGTCGTGCTGGTGGCGGCGATCGCGGCGGATTTCGCTCTGGCCATCGGCGCGCGGCGGCAGGCGGTGCCGTTCCAACTGGCCCTGGCCGGTGCCGCGTGCCTCGCCGCCACCCTCCTGGTGTTCTTCCTGTGGACCTATCCCGCCAACCAGGCGACGGCGAACTGGACCGCCGTGCCCGACAACTGGACGGCGCTGCGGGCGCAATGGGAGTACTCCCACGCCGCCAACGCGCTGCTGACGTTCATCGCCCTGTGCCTGGTCACGCTGTCCGTGCTGCGCTGGCAGCCGCCTACGGCGCGGCCTTCAGCACCAGCGGCGACAGGTCGGTGATCTGGTCCTTCAGCGCCGCGGCCAGCCCGGCCGGGCAGGCGGTGCCGACGCCGGACAGGTTGCACAGGCGCAAATCGTCGATGTCGGTGCCGCCAGCGGCTATTGTCTCGGTCGACAGCGGCAGATGCGCCTTGTCATAGGCCGCCAGCGGCCAGATCCGGCGGGCGACATAGATCGCCTCGCGGCCGACCGCGATGTGCAGCAGCTGCATCTCGCCCTGGCCGTCGGCCTT
>NZ_JBCNNF010000355.1:0-7065 GCF_039594555.1 Inquilinus sp. | reverse complement strand
CGGTAGCGGTCATCGCCGAAATCGATCCCGGCGCCGGCGTTGGTCTGGACGATGACGCTGTGACCGTGATGGACCAGCTCGCGGACGGAGCTCGGGGTCAGGCCGACACGGTACTCGTGGGTTTTGATTTCCTTCGGCACGCCGATGAGCATGTTTCCCCCGGGTTTCGTTGCCGGCGGCCGCCCTGCGGGCGGCGCCATACCCGATTCCTACATCAGCCTCGCGGGGAATGACATCACTCGTCGGCGCCGGGGCCGCCCTGCCATGGCAGTGAAACGACAAAACCGCCGGGAGGCAGAGCCTCCGGCGGTTCGATCCATCGGTCCGTCACCGCAGCGCGGCCGCGGCCAGGGTGTCGTCAGAATCCTTCGCGCTCGAGCCGCTTGCGCGCCATCTTGCGGGCGCGGCGCACGGCCTCGGCCTGCTCGCGGGCTCGCTTCTCCGAAGGCTTCTCATAGTTGCGACGAAGCTTCATCTCCCGGAAGATGCCCTCGCGCTGCATCTTCTTCTTCAGCGCCCGCAGCGCCTGATCGACGTTGTTGTCGCGGACATGGACCTGCACGTTCGGTCAAAGCTCCTTTCACTGCCGGAACGGTCCCCGGCGTAGGGGTTTCTGGGCGTGTCTTTTATCATGTGACTTTTTGCTTGCCAAGCCGGGGCAAATCAGGTTCGGCGCATCTGCCAGGAGACAAGGCTTTGACTCTGTTGAAGATCACCGGCATGGGCCACCCCGTGCTGCGCCGCATCGCCGACCCGGTGGCGGACCCGCTCGACCCCGAGATCGAGCGGCTGGCCGCCGACATGATCGAGACGATGCGGGACGCGCCGGGCATCGGCCTGGCCGCGCCGCAGGTCTACCGGCCGCTGCGGCTGATCGTGTTCGAGGTGCCGCCCGGCCGGCAGGAGGAGGGCGAGCCGCCGGCGCCGGAGGGTCCGACCGTGCTGATCAATCCGGAGATCGTGCCGCTGGGCGAGGACACGTTGCTGGGACTGGAAGGCTGCCTGTCGATTCCGGGCTTCCGCGGCCTGGTGCCGCGCTGGCGCAAGATCGGCTATCGCGGCCTCGGCCTCGACGGCGAGGTGATCGAGCGCGAGGCGGAAGGGCTGCACGCCCGCGTGGTGCAGCATGAGGTCGACCATCTCGACGGCGTGCTGTATCTCGACCGGCTGCGCGACCTGGCCGACCTGGCGCTGGATGCCGAGGCCCGCCATCTCGCCGACCGAGCCTGAAGGGACGCACGCACCATGACCGACCCGACCCCGAACGATCGCATCCGCGATGACAAGGTTGGCGAGCGCGACGCCCTGCTGCTGGCCGTCCTGCCGCATGTCGCCTTCGACGGCTGGACCCGGCAGGCGCTGCGCCGCGGCGCCGAGGAGGCCGGATTCGGCCTGGACGAGGCCGCCGCCCTGTTCCCCGGCGGCGTCGCGGCGCTGGCCGACCATCTGCACGACTGGGCCGACCGGACGATGCTGGAGCGGCTGGTAGAGGAGGGCGAGGCCTTCGACGGGCTGCGGGTGCGCGAGAAGATCGCCCGCGCGGTGACGGTGCGGCTGGGCCTGCTGGCGCCCTATCGCGACGCGGTCCGGCGCGACCTGTCGCGGCGGGCGCTGCGGCCGCTGTCGCGGCGCGGCCTGCAGCAGTTGCACCGCACGGTCGATGCGATGTGGCGGGCGGCCGGCGACCGGTCGACCGACATCAACTACTACACCAAGCGCGGCCTCTTGGCCGGGGTCTACGCCTCGACCCTGCTGGTCTGGCTCGACGACCGGTCGGAAGGGCAGGAGACGACGCATGCCTTCCTCGAGCGTCGGATCGGCGAGGTGCTGGCCTTCGGCCGGCAGATCTCGGGGCTGAAGCGGCTGGGCGACCTGGCCGAGGCGCCGTTCCGGCTGGCCGCCCGGCTGCGCGAAGGGCGGGGCGCGGCGGCAGGGTAGATCAGAAGACTCATTGTCATCGCCGGGCTTGACCCGGCGATCCAGGGGCCACCCAGAGCGGCATCGATATCTCTGGATGCCCAAGTCAAGCCCGGGCATGACAGAGTGTGAGGTCTGCCTACTTCTTGCGGAAGGCGTCCAGCGCCACGACCTTGGCGCCATCGGCCGGCGCGGCCTCGGCCGGGGCCTTGGCGTCGGTCTCGGCGGGCTCTGCCGATGCCTCGGCGTCGTCGGCGGTCTCATCGTCCCCCTCGACGCCTTCCTTGGCGGATTGGAACTGCAGGGCGAAGTTGACCGACGGGTCGGCGAAGGTGGAGATCGCGGCCAGCGGGATCACCAGGCGCTCGGTCTTGCTGGAGAAGCTGAGCGAGACCGAGAAGCGGTCCTCGCACACCTCGAGCCCGAAGAACTGGTGCTGCAGGACGATGGTCATCTCCTGCGGGTATTTCTGCCGCAGATACTCGGGAATCGCGACCCCTCGATGATTGGTCACGAAAGTCAGGTAGAAATGGTGGTCACCCGGCAGCCCCTTCTCGGCCACCTGGGCCAAGGCTTCCCTGACCACGCCCCGCAGGGCGGATTCGACCATGCGGTCGTATCGGAGTTCGTCGTCCATCCGATCACACTAGACCGGGGCCGACGGGTTGAAAAGGGAGACGCGCGGCATTCGGCCGCCCATGTCCGACATTCCAGCCAAGATCTGGGGAAAGCGGGGCGTTCTGTTGCTGGGTGCCCCTGACCCCACCTCGACGGGGCTAACCGCCGAGGGATTTAGGTGAGGACGCTAAGCTGCTTACGCAGCCGCGCGAACCTCAGCAAAGTTGTCGTTGGCAACTATTGCTATGGCCCGATAACGGCGGAACCATGCCGGACGAAAACCTTTTCTTTACTACACGCGTCGATCCTATTTCGCCCCCGCGCTCCGTCCACGACCGGAGATTTGGTGGAGGCGCCGGGTACCGCCCCCGGGTCCGCAGCGTCTATTCCAAAAGGCGTTTATCGTCATAGTCGGTTGCCCGACACCCCTAAGATAGGGGCTCGGCGCCACGGATGGAAGGGTCGAAACCGTCATCGGCCCGTCACAG
This sequence comes from Inquilinus sp., assembly GCF_039594555.1. Classification (GTDB taxonomy): domain Bacteria; phylum Pseudomonadota; class Alphaproteobacteria; order DSM-16000; family Inquilinaceae; genus Inquilinus. Next base: position 4,042 of record NZ_JBCNNF010000355.1, on the reverse strand, counting down.
AATGAAATCGGCGACGACCAGCGCGATTGCCCCCGTCAGGCGGATGGCGAAGTCCGAGATGCCGTCGCCGTTGACGTCGCCGGCAATGGTGGTGACGCTCCCGGACTGGGCGAAGCGCAACTCGCCCGCATGGTGGCCGTAAAGGGCCGAGCCGATGAAGCTGAAAGCCTGGTCGCCGGCGGCGAGGACGTTGGCGTCGACCGGCGACAGGTCGATCCTGTCGCCTTGGGCATGGCTGAAATCGGTGATCAGGTCGGAGCCTGTCCCCACCGGGCTCTGGGCCACGCTGCCATAGACGAAGCGGTCGGCCCCGGCGCCGCCGGTCAGGGTGTCCTGGCCGCCCGCCCCGGTAAGCACGTCGTTGCCGTTCCCGCCCTGCAGCACATTGGCGTAGGTGTTCCCGACCAGGCTGTCATTGGCCTGGCTTCCCGTCAGGTTCTCGATGCTGATCAGGATGTCGCCCTGGGCCGCGCCGGCATTGCCGGTGCCGCTCACCAGATTGACCAGAACGCCGGCGGTGCCGTCGGCATAGCTGGCCGTGTCCACTCCGCCGCCGCCATCCAGCCGGTCCGCGCCCCCCTCGCCGTTGAGCACATCATTGCCCCGGCCGCCTGCCAGCTGGTTCACCTCGGCGCCGCCCGTGATCGTATCGGCGCCGTCGCCGCCGATCACGTTTTCGATCACCGTGCCCGCAGCGATCGTCAGGGCATGGCCGGCGATGGTTGCGGTGCCATGCAGCAGGTCGATCACCGCGGCACCGGTCAGGGCGGCGCCGTTGATCGTGTCGATGCCGCCACTGTCGGTCAGGGTCTGACGCGCCGCGGCCGCGCCGACCGTGGCGAACTCGTCGGTATAGACATAGCTGTCGTCCGGGCTGGCGGCATCGCCGTACAAGCTCAGGCTCCACGAATTCAGCGTTCCGGTGTCGCCGGCGACCAGGTCGCGCACCGTCAGCGACCACACGCCCTGGCCCGATTCGCCCCAGTCATGGACGGTGTCGAAGGTGAAGGCGATGTTGTCCTGCCGGGATCCGGCATCCAGCAGCGTGCCCGAGCCCGGGCGGTTCACCAGGACGCTCTCGGTGCCGTCCGGCGAGGTCAGCATGACCTGCAGGTCGCCGATCCAGCTGTGGCTGATGTTCAGCGTCACCTCGACCCGGTCGATCTCGATCGCGGTGCCAATGGCCAGCGTCGTGGTCAGGCCGGTGGTGCTGCCATCCGGGATGGCGAGGCCGGGCGAGGCCGAGGCGGTGACGCTGGTCTCGTTGGCGCTGGTGTGGGCGGTGCTGCCCCAACTCTCGGCCAGGCGCACGGCGGCATGGGCGTCGACGAGACCGAAGCCGATGTCGTGGCTCACCGTCAGCCCACCGCCGTTCCAGTTGGTCGCGCCGTTGGTCTGGTCGCCGACGGCGGCCGGCGCGGTGCGCGCGCTGTAGGCTAGGATCTCCTGCACGTCGCGCCAGCCGAGATGCGGATTGGCCTGCAGCATCAGGGCGACCACGCCCGACACCATGGGCGCCGCGGCCGAGGTGCCGTTGAAGCTGGTGGTGTAGTCGCCGGCGGCGTAGCCGGCGGTGCCGGTCCGGTCGGTGGTGACGATGGTGCCGTCGACCGGGCTGCCCGGCGCCCCGACCAGGATCGAGGCGCCCGGCGTCGAATAGTCGGACAGGCTGCCGTCCTGGTTGGTGGCGCCGACCGTGATGGTCCAGCGGTTGTTGCCGAAGCTGTGCAGGTTGGTGTCGTCGCCGTAGTCGCGGGTGTTGCCGGCCGACTGGACGATGACGGTGCCCAGCCCGTCGCGCCCGTTCGTCGCCGCATTGATCGTGGCAGCGCGGGCCGCCGCGAACTGGGTACTGCCGAAATCGTCGGCGAAGGCGGAATCCGGGCTGTCGTAGAAGAGGTTGCCATAGCCCCAGCTGTTGCTGAGCACATCGGCATCCGCCGCCGCGTGGTTGCGCGCGTTCGCCGCCCCGGTCGCCAGCGTGGTGAACAGCAGCGGGTCGTAATAGGAGAGGAGCGTCGCGCCATAGGCGACGCCCACCACTCCCGTGCCGTTGCGCTCGGCCGCGATCAGGCCGGCGACGGCGGTGCCGTGGTTGTCGTCGGCCGTCCGCGGCGCCCCGCCCGTGCCGCCGGTCGAGGCGTTAAAGCTGGCGGCGGTGTCGATGTTGTCCTTCAGGTCGGGATGGTTGAAGTCGATGCCTTGGTCGTGCACCGCGACCACCACGCCGGCGCCGGTATACTCGTCCCAGGCATTGCCGAGATCGATCCCCCACGGGCCGGTCAGATGCCATTGCTGGGCGTAAAGCGGATCTGTCGGAGCCGGCATGTGGAATATCCTGCAATGAAAATGGGACAACCCGACCATAACAGCAAAACGCGGCGGCTCAGCTGCGCAACTGTCCTGAATCTTGGCCTGGGGTGGCTTGGGTCCGGGGCCTTAGACACACCAGACTTGGTCCCCGGCGCCGGCGCCGCTACACTATCTGGGCCGTCCTCGAAAGAACCTGCTTATGACGATCACCGCCGACCAGCGCGCCGAGCTGGACCAGATCCGCGCCGCCACCTTCACCACCCGCCGCGCCACCGTGCCGGCGCTGGAGGAGATCCTGTTCGAGCCGCTGCCGGTGCTCGACCACGGCTTCGTGCGGGTGATCGACTATATGGGCGACGATTCGGCGGTGGTGCAGGCGGCCCGGGTCTCCTATGGCCGCGGCACCAAGAAGGTGTCGGAGGATGAGGGGCTGATCCGCTACCTGATGCGGCACTGGCACACCACGCCCTTCGAGATGTGCGAGATCAAGTACCACGTGAAGCTGCCGATCTTCGTCGCCCGGCAGTGGATCCGGCACCGCACCGCCAACGTCAACGAGTACTCGGCCCGATACTCGATCCTGGACCGGGAGTTTTACCTGCCGGCGCCGGAGCATCTGGCGGCCCAGTCCAGCAACAACCGCCAGGGCCGTGACGCGGTGCTGGAGGGGGAGGAGGCGTCGCGGGTGCTGGACCTGCTGCGCGAGGATGCCGAGCGCTGCTGGCGCGACTATGCCTGGATGCTGAACGAGGAGATCGACGGCGCCGAGCCGGTCGACCCGAATCGCCAGGGCTTGGCGCGCGAACTGGCGCGGATGAACCTGACGCTCAACACCTACACCCAGTGGTACTGGAAGACCGACCTGCACAACCTCATGAATTTCCTGAGGCTGCGGGCCGACGCCCACGCGCAGTACGAGATCCGCGCCTATGCCGACGTGATGGTGGATTCGATGGAACGCTGGGTGCCGCTGGCCACCCGGGCGTTCCGCGACTACCGCATGAACGCGGCCACGATCTCGTCGCCCGGCCTCGCCGTGCTGCGCCGCATGCTGGCGGGGGAGGCGGTGGCCCAGCCGGACAGCGGCCTCAGCCCGCGCGAATGGCGTGAGCTGATGGCGGTGCTGGACCGGCCGGCCTGACGACGAAGCCGCCGCCCGCCGGTCACGTCTCCGGGATGCCGAGCTCGGTCCGGGCCGCCTTGACCAGCGGGCGGGTGGCGTCGTTGTTGTCCCAGCTCTGGCCCGACAGCTTGTCGGCCACCTTGTCCCGCTCGAGATACTGGCGCTGCTCCTCCGGCAGGTCGTGGCAGGTCGCGGGCAGGGCGGAGAGATAGGCCTTGATGTAGCGCTGCGTGTTTCCGGGCACCGGACTCTCCGCCCCGGGATTGGTGTAGGCGGGCACCGGCTTGTTCACGTTCTGCACGACCGTGTTGTACAGCTCCTCCATGACAGGGCCGGAGGCGGCGCCCCAGTCATGCCCGGTCAGCGCCTTGAAGCGGGCGCTGTTGTCGGCGCCGGTCACCTGGCCGACATAGGTCCAGATCTGCGCCCGCAGCTGGCCCCGGTCGCCGCTGTTGGCGGCCGTCTGGATCGCGGTCAGCCCGGGGTCGGCCGGCGCCTGCTGGGGCTGCGCGGAGTCGGTCTTCAGGCCGCGCTGCTTCGCGGCCTGTGTCACGTCGGCCTTGATGTCGTCGCCATTGGCCGGCCATTTCTGCGCCAGCAGCTGGT
>NZ_JBCNNF010000354.1:0-7147 GCF_039594555.1 Inquilinus sp. | reverse complement strand
CGGCGAAAGCCGAGCCGCGATGGCCGGAGGTGCCGAAGGCGACGCGCTGCGCCGGGTTGGCCGGATCCGGCTTGGTGGTGAAATACGCCGTGATCAGCCGCGGCAGGTTGACCAGATCGGCCGGATCGACGGGCTTTCCTGCGAGCGGGCTCACCATCTGCGTCTCCCTGGGCTGAGCTTCTATCGGTAAAGACATAGGCAAATTGCGCCAGCCGGCACCGGCTGTCGAGCGCCCGGCCGCGCGTTTTTGCTTTCGCCGGCCGCGCCGCTGCGGGCAAATGGGCGAGGCAGCAGGGACGACGCCTTGGACCGGACGGAGAGCGCCGAGGGCAAAACGCGGGCGCGCTGGCAGCGCGACCCGGAGGGCATGCGCCAGCGCATCCTGGACGCGGCGCTGGCCGAGTTCACCCGCCACGGCTATGGCGGCGCCCGGATCGACCGCATCGCCGCGGCCGCCGGCGCCAACAAGCGCATGCTGTACTACCATGTCGGCAACAAGGAGACGCTGTACCTGGCGGTGCTGGAGGCGACCTATGCCCGCATCCGCAATGCCGAGCGTGCGCTGAACCTGGAGAGCCTGGCGCCGGACGCGGCGATCGCCCGGCTGGTCGAGTTCACCTGGAGCTATTTCCTGGAGAACCCGGAATTCCTGATCATGCTGAACCAGGAGAACCTGTACCAGGCGCAGCACCTGAAGAAGTCGCCCAATGTCCGGCCCCTGCACTCCCCCTTCGTCGAGATGATCGGCGAGGTGCTGGGCCGCGGCGTCGCCGCCGGCGCCTTCCGGGCCGGGATCGACCCGGTGCAGCTCTACATCTCGATCGCCGGCCTGGCCTATTTCTACGTCTCGAACCGCTGGACGCTCGGCGTCATCTTCGACCGCGACCTGTTCGAGCCGCAGGCCCGCGCCGACCGTCTGGCGCATATGACCGACCTGGTGCTGGCGGCGCTGCGGGCGTGAGGGCGCGGGCCGCCGCGACCGTCCGCAATGGGCGGAAAGCGGCCAGCCATAGCCCTCTTCAAACCTCGATATCGGCCGGCTCAATTCAATTTGATCCTCCAGCCCGTTCGCTTTTGCAGTTCAGCCAAATACGGCGTTGCGTTTGGCGTACCGCGTCCATAAAGGGCCAAGCGTATCCTGGGAACCACTGGTTTTGCAGTAAACTCGAAGGTCACCGCAAATTCTCGGCCCTCAAATGCCCCTTCCCAATGCGGATACTCCGTTCTCTGCGACAGGAACGATAAGAGTGTTGCCAAGAGCCCACTAGCTTTAATCGGCCCTTCATCGCGAACAAGAACGAACCGAATGCCGTCAAATACGTCGGCCAATTTCAGCTTCACATCATCAATCTGCCCGAGTGGTTGTCCATCCGGACGCGTAATAGCACCCTCCATAACCATCGATAGATCCTCGCAGATTGTCGGCAATAACTGGATCCCAGCATTAAATGATGATACGGACAACTGCCGGGCCTCTCCAGGACCTATCGCTAAGACGTAAACTTTCGCACTCGCGGCGCCTCTCCCGAGGAGAACGCTATGGCGCCCGATTGTCGGCTTTGGGTCGATAGCGGCCAGTTGAGCATAGCGTGCAGGGCCGATGTCGATGGCCTGCGGCGGCGTTCAGGAAGCCAGCTCCGCCGTCCGGCGGGAGCCATCCTGATCAGTAAACACAATGTGCATTGCATTAAATGGCGATTTTGTTCATGATATGTTCCATGAACAAGGCGCAGTCCGTCTCCACCCGGCAACCCGCCGCGCCGGCCCCCGACCGGGCCGAGGCCGAGCAGGCGGCGCGCATGCTCGACCGGCTGGCCGAGATGGCGATGGAGCAGGCGGAGGCGATGCATCGGGCCACGATGGCCGCCGTCGAGGCCGACGACGCCGCGAGGGCCAAGGAGTTCGGGCTGGCCTTCGAGCGCGCCGGCCGCGGCGTCAGCCGCATGCTGGCGCTCAAGCTCCACCTTGCAAAAAAGCGCCAGGAGCTGGCGCAGAAGGCCGCGACCCATGCCCGCGACCAGGCCGCGGCCAAGGAGACGCGCCGCAATCGGGTGGCCCGCGCCGTCGCCTGCTCGGTCGCCGCCAACCGCGACCTCGACGCCGAAAGCTGCGAGGCGCAGATCGCCGCGATGTGGAAGCGGCTGGTCGACGACCCGGAGATCGACGCCGACCTCGCACTCTCCGAGCACTCGCTGGAGGAGATCGTCTTCCATCTCTGCCGCGACATGGGCATCCGCCCCGACGTGGCCTGGCTGAACCCGGACTATTCCGGCGCCGACTGGTCCGGACGGCGGAAGCGGGCCGAGGACGGAGAGGACAAGCCCGCCGCGCCCTGGTGGCCCGAGGACGGGCCGGATGCCGCCCGCTACTGGCATCTCGACGAGAGCGACAAGATCCCGGTCGCGGGCTGGTACGACATCGAGACCGGCGAACGGCTCCGCTGCGCTCCCTGGCTGCTCAAGCCCAGCGGCTGACCACCGCCGGCCGCCCGCCCGCCACCCTTCCCGATCACCAGCCGGCCCAGCCTTCCACTCTCCCCCTCCCCTTGCGGGAGGAGGCAGGGGGGAGGGGCTGCCGCGTCCGCGCGCGAATGAGCAGGGCACAGAACTCGGCGTCCGCGCGGGTTTGCGACAGTCTGGGCCGGCTCAAACCGAGAGACCCCCCTCCCCCTACCCCCTCCCGCAAGGGAGGGGGGACTCAAAGGAGACGATGCGTGAATGCCGTAGCCCGCGGGGGGAGGATCAAAGGCCGAGCCGGCGATCCGCGGGAGAGGCAACGCAGAAGCCGGGACGCCCTTCCCCCTCTTGACCCCTGCCCGTCTCCACAGCAGGATTTTAACCAACGGGTTAATTTCTGCCGGGCCATCAGAAGCCCGAGACCGGGAGACGCCGATGGGATCGCCGAGCGCCCCTGACCGAGGACAGGATCGCGCCCCCGGGCGCGCAGCCGCCCTGCTGCAGGCCGGCTGGGTCCGGCCCCTGATCCTGCTGCTGATCATCATCGCGCTGTGGGACCTGGCGATCCGTGTGTTCCACCTGCCGCCCTATCAGGTACCCGCGCCCAGGGACGTCATCGTCACCCTGTGGCGCGACGGGCCGGAGCTGCTGTCGCAGGCCGTGCCCACCACCGTCGCCACCGTGCTGGGCTTCCTGCTCTCCGCCGCGATCGGCATCCCGATGGCGATGCTGATCGCCGGCTCCCGCACGGTCGAAGCCTATCTCTACCCGCTGCTGGTGTTCTCGCAGTCGATCCCGAAGGTGGCGATCGCGCCGCTCTTCGTCGTCTGGTTCGGCTTCGGGCTGGAGCCGAAGGTGATCTCGGCCTTCCTGCTGGGCTTCTTCCCGGTGGTGGTCTCGGCCGTGCAGGGCTTCAAGTCGCTCGACCCCGACACGCTGGACCTGGCCCGGGCCATGGCCGCCAGCCGCTGGCAGATCTTCCGCATGGTCGGGCTGCCGGCGGCGATGCCGGCGATCTTCTCCGGCCTCAAGGTCTCGGTGACGCTGGCGGTGGTCGGCGCCGTGGTCGGCGAGTTCGTCGGCGCCAATTCCGGCATCGGCTTCGTGCTGCAGCGCTCGATCGGCAATTTCGAGCTGCCGACCATGTTCGCGGCGCTGGTGATCCTGGCCGTGCTGGGCGTGGTGCTGTTCTGGCTGGTCGACCTGGTCGAGCGGCTGGTGATCCCGTGGCACGCCAGCCGGCGGCGGGACCTGGTTCTCGCCGCCTGAGGCGGCAGATACGAAACGACAGGGAGGGAGGACCAAGATGATCCGGAGCCTGCTGATCGCCCTCGGCGTGCTGCTCGCCGCCGGGCCGGCCATGGCGGCCGACAAGGTCGTGCTGATGCTGAACTGGTACGTCTATGGCGAGCACGCGCCCTTCTTCCTGGGCAAGGCCAAGGGCTTCTACGCCGACCAGGGCATCGACCTGGAGATCCAGGAGGGCCGCGGCTCGGCCATGACCGCCCAGGCGGTGGCCGCCGGCACCGTCCAGTTCGGCTATTTCGACGTGCCGACGATGATCAAGGCGGCGGCCAAGGGCGCGCCGCTGGTCTCGGTCGGCGTGCTGCTGCAGAAGAGCCCGATGTCGGTGATGGGCTTCACCGACAAGAACATCCGCAAGCCGGAGGACATCAAGGGCAAGACCGTGGCCACCACGCCCGGCGATTCGATGTCGCAGATCTGGCCGTTCTTCCTGCAGAAGACCGGGCTGAAGGAGAGCGACTTCCGCACCGTCTCGGGCGACGCCCAGACCAAGCTGAACGCCGTGATCAACGGCCAGGCCGACCTGCTGCTGGGCTATTCGATGGACCAGAGCATGAAGATCAAGGATGCCACCGGCAAGGACGTCACCCCGATCATGTTCGCCGATTACGGGGTGAACATGGTGTCCTCCGGCATCGTCGTGCAGAAGGATCTGGTGACCGGGAACCCCGACCTGATCCGGCGCTTCATGGCGGCGACGACGCAGTCGGTCGAGGCGGCGGAGAAGGCGCCGGCCGACGCCACCGCCGCGGTGTTGGCCGCCCTGCCCAAGGCCGGCAAGCCGGACACGCTGCAGGAGGGGTTCGAGCGCACCATCCCGCTGTACCGGACCGAGGAGACGCAGGGCAAGCGGCCGTTCCAGGTGACCGACGCCAACATGGCCGAGACGGTCAAGCTGCTGGTCGAATACGGCGGCGTCGACGCCGATGCGGCGAAGGACCCGAAGGCCTTCTACACCAACGACTTCCTGCCGAAGTGACGCGGATGGGGAAGGCGAAGCTGCAGGCGGTCGAGACGGCGGAGAAGGAGGCCCGCGCCGCCGTCATCGCCGTGGAGGGCGTGTCGAAGACCTATCGCACCCGCGACGGCGAGGTGCCATCGCTGGCACCGCTGGACTTCACCATCGACGAGGGCGAGTTCCTGGTGCTGGTCGGCCCGTCCGGCTGCGGCAAGTCCACGCTGCTGCGGATGATCGCCGGCCTGCTGCCGCCCAGCGCCGGGCGGATCCGGCTTGGCGGCCGCGCCGTCGACCGGCCGCATGGCGATGCCGGCATCGTGTTCCAGAGCGCGCTGCTGCTGCCATGGCGCAACGTCCTGGCCAACGTGATGATGCCGGTCGAGGTCAAGCGCCTGCCCCGCGCGCCGCATCTGGAGCGGGCGCGCCGGCTGCTGCGCATGGTCGGGCTGGAGGGGTTCGAATCCAAGCTGCCCTGGCAGCTGTCCGGCGGCATGCAGCAGCGGGTGTCGCTGTGCCGCGCCCTGGTCACCGACCCGTCGATCGTGCTGATGGACGAGCCCTTCGGCGCGCTCGACGCCATGACGCGGGAGCGGATGAATGTCGAGCTGCAGCGGATCCAGCGCGAGACGCGCAAGACCATCCTGCTGATCACCCATTCGATCCCCGAGGCGGTGTTCCTGGCCGACCGGGTGCTGGTGATGAGCGAGCGGCCGGGGTCGATCGCCGCGATCTACGACGTGCCGCTGCCGAAGCCGCGCTCGCTCGACGTCATGGGCGACCCGCGCTTCGTCGAGCTGACCCAGCGCATCCGCGGCCATTTCCGCGCCCAGGGCGGTCTGGACTGACCGCCACGGAAACGCCGCGGAGCTTGCGCAGGCTGGGATGGTCTCGCTTTCGGAGGCCCTATGCCGACCAGCCCGACCGAGGCGCCGACCACTGCCCATCCGATGGGCGCGGGAGGGCGCGGGTTCTCCTGGTTCATGCAGGCGCTAGGCCTCGCCGGGGCCGGCGCGCTGCTGGCGCCGGTGATCGTGACGCCGCCGCTGCGCGACAGCCCGGCATCCGTCACCATCCTGGTGGCGGGCGCCGTGCTGGTGCTGGCCCTGACCACTTGCATCGGCATCGAGATCCGGCACAGCGCCGTGATGCTGACGCCGGAGGGCCTCGAATACCGGGGAGTCGGCTACCGTGTGCGTGCGGCTTGGCCGGCGGTGCGCTTCCTCGGATCCGGGCAGCTGCTGGTCGAGCAGGGCAGCTTCGAACCGCAGAGCTGGATGCGGATCCTCTGGCCGCTCGGCCTGCTGAACGGCAGCGCGGCCAGGGCGCACGCCAAGGCCCGGCTGGTGCATCTCCGATACTACGACGATGCCTGGCCGGACGGGCGGCTGGCCGCGGATCTGCGCCGGGTGGCGCCCGGGCTGCTGCCGCCGGCCTGAGTCAGTCCTCGGGGTGCTGCGGCTTCTGCGGCGTCGGCCAGGGTTCGCCGCGGTCCTCCAGCATCACGTCGATGCCCTGGACCGCCAGACGCAGCGCCACGTCGTCGGCGAAGCTCAGCAGGAGGCCGCCCTCCTCCGCCGTCACCGCCAGCAGGTCCAGCATCCGGCCGCGGTCCTGCAGGTCGAGCCGGCGGGTCCGCACCGAATCGACACCCTGGAAGCGCACGCCGCACAGGGTGCGCTGCCAGAACTCCTGGCCGTCGACCAGCTGCGCCGGTTCCTCCCAGCGGAAGCGGTTCACCGCCATGACGAAGCTGCGCTCGCGCCGCAGGAAGGTGATGTCGTGCACCGGCACGATCGCGTCCTGCAGCGCGGCGGACAGCACCGCCAGATCGTCGGCGTCGCGGGCCCGCAGGCGCAGGGGAACGGTCGTGTCGGCGGCCATCTCAGTCGCCCTTGAGCCGGGTGATGTCGGCGCCGCAGCCGGCCAGCTTCTCCTCCAGCCGCTCATAGCCGCGGTCGAGGTGATAGACCCGGTTCAGCACCGTCTCGCCCTGGGCCACCAGGCCGGCGATGACCAGCGAGACGCTGGCGCGCAGGTCGGTCGCCATCACCGGGGCGCCGGTCAGCTTCGGCACGCCGCGCACCAGGGCCGAGGCGCCGTGAATGGTGACGTTGGCGCCCATCCGCGCCAGCTCCGGCACATGCATGAAGCGGTTCTCGAAGATCGTCTCGGTGATCATCGACGCGCCCTTGGCCACCGTCATCAGCCCCATCATCTGGGCCTGCAGGTCGGTGGGGAAGCCGGGATAGGGCTCGGTCATCACGTCGACGCCGATCAGGTCGCCGCTGCGGCGCACCTTGAAGCCGTCGGCCGTCGGTACGCCCGAAGCAGGAAATCGCGCGACGGCTTGGCGACTACACATGCGAACGTCAACGGACCCTCGCACGGCATCGAAGCGTGAGTGACGATATCGCGTTTGCCACGATAC
>NZ_JBCNNF010000353.1:0-7151 GCF_039594555.1 Inquilinus sp. | reverse complement strand
TCTCTCTCATGCAAACCAGCCGATGTTCACCCCATCTCGGCCTTCGCCCGGTCCCGGACGGCGGCGAGATCCGGCACGATGCCGATGTACCAGAACAGCACCGAGACGGTGAGATAGGTGAGGACGGCGAAGAAGTCCCAGGTCAGCGGGCTCTTGAACTGCGGCCAGATGCCCATGGTGTTGGGGTAGGGCGCCATCCAGTAGAACAGCCAGGGCCGGCCGAGATGCAGGATCGGGTAGAGGCCGGCGCAGATCACGGCGAACAGCGTCATCGCCTCGGCGAAGCGGTTCAGCGAGTTGCGCCAATGCGCGTTCAGCAGCAGCAGCATCGCCGAGATCAGCGTCCCGGCATGGCCGATGCCGAGCCACCAGATGTAGTTCGAGATGGCCAGGCCCCAATTGACCGGGATGTCGTTGCCCCAGACCCCGACGCCCCACCAGAACAGCACACCGGCCGAGACCAGGAACAGCAGCAGCAGGGCGCAGGCGATGCCGAACAGCACCGTCCAGTTGCGCTGCTGCGGATAGGCCAGCGGGATGCGGATGATCTTCGCCGTGGCGTCGGTCATCCGGTCTCTCCCGGGCCGGGCTTGGCCGTGGCGATGCGGGCCAGATAGGTGGTGCGCGGGCGGGTGTTCGCCTCCTCCAGCAGCGCGTAGTCGCGCGGCGAGGCCTTGCGGCGGCTGACGCCGCTGCCGGGGTCGCGGATGTCGCCGAAGACGATCGCCTGCGCCGGGCAGGCCTGCTGACAGGCCGTGACCGCTTCACCGTCGCGGATCGGCCGGTTCTCGATCTTGGCGGCGATGCGGGCGGCGCTGATGCGCTGCACGCAGTAGGTGCATTTCTCCATCACGCCGCGGCTGCGCACGGTGACATCCGGGTTGCGGGCGGCGCGCAGCTCCGGCGGGTCGCCGGCGGTGAAGTCGTACCAGTTGAAGTGCCGCACCTTGTACGGGCAGTAGGAGGAGCAGGTGCGGGTGCCGATGCAGCGGTTGTAGACCTGCTGGTTCAGCCCGTCCGGGCTGTGCACGGTGGCGTTGACCGGGCAGCCCATCTCGCAGGGCGCCTGCTCGCAATGCATGCACGGCACCGGCTGGAAATGGATCTGCGGCGCCGCCGGGTCGCCCTGCCAGTAGCGGTCGATGCGCAGCCAGAACATCTCCCGGCCCATCGCCACCTGCTCGCGCCCGACCATGGCGATGTTGTTCTCGGCGGTGCAGGCGGCGACGCAGGCATTGCAGCCGATGCACAGGTCGAGGTCGATCGACATGCCCCAGGCCGGCCCGTCCTCCTGCGGCCAGGCCGGGTAGAAGCTCGGCGCCTCCCGCTTCTCGCCGGCCGCGTCGTCCGGTCGGTCGACGGTGCGGACGAAATCGAAGCCATCCATCGCACCGTGCAGCTGGGTGGTGGCGATCTCGCGCCGCTGCCCCGTCGGCTCCAGTGTGGCGCCGACGCGGTGCAGGGCGCCGTCGCCGCCGCGCAGCCGGGACGCATTGTAGCTGCTGCCGCCGAGCGTCAGCACCACGGTGTTCGGTGCCTGGCCCGGCATGATCCAGGCGGCGCCGGTCACGACCGCATTGCCGATCGCGACCCGCACCTCGTCGCCGTTGCGGAGGTCATGCGCAGCGGCGAGAGCTGGCGCGACCAGCACGACCTCGTCCCAGGTCACCTTGGTCAGCGGACGCGGCAGCTCCTCCAGCCAGGGGTTGCCGCGATGGCGGCCATCCCAGAGCGACGGCTCCGGTCGGAACAGGACGGTCAGGCCAGGTTCGTCCGGTGCGGGCGGGATCGACGGTGCGCCGCCGCCCTGCACCTCGGCCGGGGCCAGTGCGCTGTCCGGCACGAAGCCGCGGGTGAGGGCACTGGTCCAGTGGGTTTCGAAATCGGGCCCCCAGGCTTGGCGCCAGGTCTCCTGCACCAGATCGTGGTCCGACCGATCGAACCGGCCGCCCAGCATGTCGAGGATCTGATGGGCCGAGCGGACGTCGTAGAAGGGCCGGACCAGCGGCTGGATCAGGCAGGCCAGCCCGTCCACCGAACGGCCATCGCTCCAGCTCTCCAGATCGTGCTGCAGCGGCGCATGCCAGCGGCAGGCGGCGGCGGTCTCGTCGGCATGCAGGCCGGCATGAACCGACAGATCCACCCGGCTGATCAGTGCCGCCATGTCGATCCCGCTGGGCGCGGTCAGCATCGGGTTGGTGTCGAGCAGGACGAGGGTGGTGACGCGCCCCGCGGCGATGTCGCTGGCGAGATCCTGCAGCGACCCCGGTTCATCCGCCGGCGGCACCGGTTCGGTCAGATGCAGGGTCGGGCCGATATTGCCGAGCCGGTGGTTGAGAAGCAGCGCCAGCGCCTGAATCTCCGGCGCGTGCCCGGCACCGACGGTGACCAGCGATCGCCCGGCATGGGTGCGCAGGGCGGTGGCCGCAGCCTCAACCCAGCGGCGCTCCGCCGCGTCCAGGCCGCCCGGCCCCGCCGTCCTGTCCACCGCTGCAGCCATGGCCTGGATCAGCAGCGCGATGCGCTGCGGCTCCGCGATCAGGCGGTGTCCGGAGACGGCGCCGGTGGCGCTCGGCGTCGGCTCGGCGGCGAAGACCAGGCTGTCGCCCCGGCCCTGCTGGAAGGCCAGGCGCCGCCGCGACCAGCCTTGGGCATTGCGGGTCTGCTGCGGGCCCGGGCCGAGCAGGTCGTCATCCAGGCTGACCAGCACCTCCGCCGCTTCCAGATCCGGCCGCGCCGCCAGCGGCCGGCCGAAGGCCAGGCGCGCTGCCTGCAGCCGCAGATCTTCGCTGACCGGCTCCCAGACATGTCGGCGGGCCCGAGGCCAGCGCCGTGCCAGCTCCGCCCACTGCTGGGCGAAGGTGGGGGAGGTGACGGTGCCGGTCAGCAGCCGGAAGCCCTCGCCGCCGCGCGCATCCAGCGCCGCCGCATTGGCCGACATCGCCGCGGCGAAGGCGCCCCAGCTGGCCGGCTGGCCGAGATGGCGCGGCCCGCGCGAGCGGGTCGGGTCGTAGAGGCCGAGCAGCGCCGCCTGGGTGAAGGCATCGGTGGCGCCGCCGCTGGCCGGATGGTCGGGGTTTCCCTCCAGCTTCACCGGCCGGCCCGCCTCGGTGCGGCCCAGCACCGGCATGGCCCAGCCTGTCATCCGAACCGATGTGGCGTACAATTTCGGGCGGCCCGGGATGATAGTCTCCGGCGCTTCGACATAGGGCAGGGCGCGCTCATCCTCCTGGCACGCGGTCAGGCCGGCCAGGGCCAGGGACGCCGCCATGGCCTGCAGCAGAGACCGTCGGCCGACCCCGGTGCCGCCCGGCGCCAGGACCTCGGTCTCCAGTGCGGCCCGGAACACCGGTGAAGCCTCGAGCTGCTCCAGGCCGCGCCATTGGGGATGGAGTGGCGGCGTCATCACGACCTCACCGGTGGCAGACGTCGCAGGCCACGAGCGTGGCGGGGTGGATGTCGAAGGCCTTCATCGCCGCCACGCCATAGGCCTTGTCGGCGTCGGACCGGCCCCAGTCCGACCAGTCCATGCGCGTCACCTGGTCGGGCGGCCGCAGATGCGGGGCGGGGTCGCGGTGGCAGTCCAGGCACCAGGACATGCGGAACGGCTCGGCACGGTAGGTCAGCGGCATCCGGTCGACCCGGCCGTGGCACTCGGCGCAGGGCACGCCGCGGGCGACATGGATCGAGTGGTTGAAGAAGACGTAGTCCGGCACCCGCGCGACCCGGACCCAGGGGATCGGCCGGCCGCTCGCCAGGCTTTCGCGCACCGGCGCCAGCATCGGCGCGTCGGTCCAGACCTGGGAATGGCAGGTCATGCAGACATGGGTCGGCGGCAGCCCGGCATGGGGGCTGGTCTCCACCGTGGTGTGGCAGTAGCGGCAGTCGAGGCCGAGGCCGCCGACATGGTGCTCGTGGCTGAACGGCACTGGCTGGCTCTGCGGCCATCCGACCAGGGTGGCGTAGCTCGAGGTCATAGTCCCGCCGATCAGCAGCCCGGCGGCGACGATCAGGAATGCCGTCAGGACCAGCGCGAGGCGGAACCAGGTGTCCGCGGCGGGAGAGAAGATCTGGGGCATACTGCGGCGGCATCGGCCGCTCCGATGGATCCTATTTCACCAACAGGCGCGGACGCCGGTTCGTCACGATCCGTGCGACGAATTTTCCTAAGCCGCACTGGGAAGGAGGGCGGCGCTCAGCTCAGACGGGACTACAAGGATGCGACGTCCACTCGCGGACGGACGCTACCAACTCACTCCGGGCGGGACGTCGAAGCATCGCCATCCCGCCACGCCGCCAGCAGCATCTGGTGGAACTTTTGGGCGGCCGGCGCCAGCTGGGATCCACGGCGGATGATGCCGATGGTGCGGTGAACCTCCGGCCCCACGATCGGGCGGCGGACCAGCAGCGGATGATCCTCCGCCGGCGTCGCCAGGCGCGGCAGCACCGAGATGCCGAGCCCCGCCTCGACCAGGCCGAGCGAGGTCGACAGGTGCATGACCTCGTAGAACCAGTCGAGGCGCTGCCCGGCCTTGCCGAGGGCGGCGTCGATGATCATGCGGTTGCCGCTGGTTCGGCCCACCGTGATCAGGCGGTAGGGCGCGAGATCCGCCCAGGGTTACCGTGTCGCGCCCGGCCAGGTCGTGGTCGCGCCGGCAGGCGAGGACGAAGGGGTCGTCGACCAGCGGCTAGAACTCGATGTCGGGATAGGTCGATCCGAGCATGCTGATGCCGAACTCGACCTCGCCCCGGGCCACGCTCTCCAGCCCCTCATTGGCGCCGTGGTCGATGATGCGGAACCGGATCTTCGGGAACTCGCCGTTGAAGCGCCGGATCACGGTGGGCAGGAAGTAGAAGGCGGCGGTCGGGATGCAGGCGATCGTCACCAGGCCGGACTGGCGCTCGCCGATGTCCCGGATGCAGAAGGTGGTGAACGCGACGGTGAAGACGCTGCGCTGGATGGACTCCCATTCGGCCGAGGAGATCTACGACAAGGTGCCGAGCGACTATGTGGTCGGCGAGCGCGCCAGCTACGTCGCGGCGATCGCCCATGCCAAGACGCTGTTCTCGCCCGATGGCCGGTTCGATCCGGCGACGTTGGAGACGCCGCTGCGCGTGCTGCGCCAGTTCAACGAGGCGGTGCAGGCGGCCCCGATCGATCTGTCCCGGACCTACACCAACGCCTTCGTCGACAAGGCGCTGGCGCAGTACACGCAGTGAGGCGGAGATGAGCGCGCAGACCCTGGCCCGGATCGGGCCCACCCCGCAGGCGGAGATGGATGTTCCGGCGGTGCGGATCGACCGACTGACCACGGCGGGTGGTGCTGGCGCCGCTCTTCGTGCCGTGGTTCGGGCTGGGCCTGTGGTCGAAGGTGGCGCTGGCGGTGACGCTGGTCCTCTTCATCACCTTCTTCAGCGCCTATCAGGGGGTGCGCGAGGTCAATCGTGCCGTGCTGAACAATGCGCGGATCCTCGGCGCCGGCCGCGGCCAGCTGCTCCGCCATGTCTACCTGCCGACGGCGGCGAGCTGGATCCTGTCCTCGCTCCGCACCTCGGTCGGTTTCGCCGTGGTCGGCGCGATCATCGGCGAGTATCTCGGCTCGTCCGCCGGGCTGGGCCATCTGATCGCGCAGGCCGAGGGCGTGTTCGACGCGACCGGAGTGTTCGCCGGCATCGTCGTGCTCTCCGTCTTCGTGCTGCTGCTCGACCGCGTCCTCGACTGGACGGAGAAGCGGCTGATCACCTGGCGCCCGAACCAGGAGGCGGAGGCCGCGGCCTGATCCGGTTCGCGCCGATCACCGTCATCACCCGGTGATGGTGACGGCCGCGGCTCGAAGGCCGCCCCGGTCAGGGGGCACTACTGCCGGCCCTCGGCCTAGAGTCCCATCGCCCGCTGGATCGATTGCGTCAGGTGGGTTCTGAGCGCCGCCTCGGCGGCATCCGGGTCTCTGGCGAGGCAGGCCTCCAAAATCTCCTGATGCTCCGCCATCGTCCGCCGCACCTTCGCCGCCGAATAGGCGTAGTGGTGATCGAGGCGGATCAGGCGGATGTAGTCCTGCGTCTGCAGGAACGCCCTGCGCAGGAGCGGGTTGTCGAGCGCGTCGATCGCGCCGAGATGCAGGCCGAGGTCGACCTCCTCGATCCGGCGCGCCAGGTCGCGGTCGAGATCGGTCCCGTCGACCCAGCCGACGACCTCGCGATGCTGCGCGATCATGGCTTCGATCCGGTCGCGCGGCGCCGCCTCGGCGAAGTGCCGGATGGCGGGTGTCTCGAGGAAGAGGCGCAGCTGATAGGAGTTGCGGACGAGCGGCAGATCCGGTTTGGCGATCTCGATGCCCGCACGGGGCCGGATCGTCACCAGCCCCTCGGCCTGCAGCACCTGCAGCGCCTCCCGCAGCGGGCCTAGCGGCGACCCCACGATCTCGACCAGCTCCGCCTGCGACATGAAGGCGCCGGGCTGCAACCGCCGCTCGAACAGGGCCTCCTTGAACCGCTCATAGGCAATCCGGCTGAGGTTCGGCGCACCCCCGGCGGGAAGTGTCGAGGGGCGTTCGTCGGATGAGGGTCTCAGCGCGCGGCTCATTTGCCTGATGATTCAATTTGCACGAATAGAAATATCTGATATCTATGTTGATATATCAATAGCCGTCATCGAAGGCGGCGTGCGGAGGAGCCCGGCATGCGGCTGACCGATTTCACCCTGACTCGCTTCCAGTTCGCCCGCGACCGGGTGATCGGGGACAGCCAGGTCCGTATCGCCCAGGCGCATATCGGCGTGGTCGAGCTGCACGCCGATGACGGGCGCACCGGCACGGGCTTCTTCCACAGCCTGTTCCATCCGTTGCCGGCGCTGGCCGAGATCGAGCGGGTCTTCGCCGAGGAGGCGTGGCCCGGCCTGGCGGGACAGGCGCCGGCGGGGCTGATCCACCGCGTCACCCGGCCCCGCGGCGGCAACAGCCGCCGCACCTCGCTCGGCTTCGAGGAGGCGGTGGCCCAGGCGCTGTGGGACTTGGCGTCCCAGGAGGCCGGCCTGCCGCTCTACCGGTATCTCGGCGGCAGCGATTCCAAGGTGCGGGTCTATGCCAGCGGCCTCGACTTCCACCTGAGCGATGGCGACTACGCGTCCCTGTTCCGCCAAGCGCGGGACCAGG